>NZ_CP107970.1:5154804-5489707 GCF_036090055.1 Nocardioides sp. NBC_00368 | reverse complement strand
CTCGCGCTCCTCGGTCACGCTCACCTGGGACGCGATCATGTCGATCTCGCCCGCGTCCAGCGCGGTGAACAGGTCGGCGAAGTCCATCGCGATGAACTCGGGCTTGATGCCGAGGGACTTCGTGACGCCGAGGGCCATCTCGTAGTCGAAGCCCTTGGCCGCGGAACCTTCGTGGTAGTACACCGGCGCGCTGTCGAGCACACCGATCTTGAGGGCTCCGTCGTCGGCAGCGCTGCTGCGCCTGGCGGAGGACGGGCCGGTCGTCTCCACCGTGTTGGAGACCACGATCAGGATCACCAGAAGGGTGACCGCGCCCGCAAGGATGAACTTCAGGGATTTCATACGACGTCCTGGTTTGGGGGAGGGGTGCGCCGAGACACGCGGTCCGGGGCGAGCCGGGCCAGCGGGCATCGTAGGCTACTGGACTTCAGGCGCCCCAAAGCGGGGCGAGCGGCGTCAGGCTCAGGCGCCCTTGTCCTTGAAGACCTCCGAGAGCGGGTACTCCTTGAAGTACTCCTTCTTGATCTTCAGCCACTCCCCGTCGAGGATCATCTGCTCGAGGACCTCGTCGATCTGGTCCTTGCGCTTGTCACCCTTCTGCATGACGAAGCCGATCGGAGCGTCGTCCGCCGGGTAGACGATCGCCTCCTTCAACGGGATCGGCGCGCGGTTGATGATCGGCGCGGTGTAGGGAGCGTCGTAGAAGAACGCGTCCGCCTTGCCGTCCTGGATCGCCTTGACCGCGGAGTCCTCGTCCTTGGCCTTGACGACATTGACGTTCTCGTACTGCTCGTCGAGGTAGCGCTCGTGGATGGTGCCCTCGACGACCGCGATGTTCTTGCCGTTGATGTCGTCGCGCGTCTTGATCGTCGAGCCCTCCGGGGTGAGGAAGGACAGGTAGGTCACGAAGTACGGTGCCGTGAAGTCGAAGTCCTGCTTCCGCTCCGCGGTCTCGGTGACCTGGGCGCCGATCATGTCGATGTCACCGGCCTCGAGCGCGGTGAAGAGGTCACTGAAATCCATGACGACGAACTCCGGCTTGGCGCCCATGCCTTCGGCGACACCGAGCGCCATCTCGTAGTCGAAGCCCTTGGTCACGCCGTCGACCTTGTAGTACGCCGGTTCGGTGCCGTCGACGCCGATCCGCAGGGTGCCACCAGCCGCGGCGCTCTCCTGCTCGGTGGCCTTCGGGGCCGGGTCGGCGAAATAGCCACCGATGACCAGGACCCCCAAGAGGGCCAGGGCGCCGGCGACGACAAGCTTGATGTGATTCATGCGAAAGTCCTGTTTTTTCCGGGATGGTGGGGCATGCCCGTCACGTCGGCGCCGAGAATCAAGACGTGCTGGCCACGAGTGGCCGGACGATGTTGCATCAAACACCTGTCCAGTCCCCCACGTCCAGGTTTTCGATGATCATCGTTACGTTCCGTGTCTGAACCTTCACCGTAGCCCGTGACACAGATCACGCGCATCGTTCACCAAATCGGTCGTTCTGTGATCTAACGGAATCAAACGCAGGATCGTGCGCCTCAGACGCCCTTCTCCCGGAAGAGCTCGGAGAGCGGATCCTCCTCGAAGTAGTCCGTCTTGATCTTCATCCACTCCCCGCTGAGGACCATGTCCTCGATGACCCCGTCGATCTGTTCCTTGCGCTCGTCGCCCTCCCGGACGACGAACCCGATCGGAGCATCCTCGGCCTGGTAGACGATCGGCTCGGTCAACGGGATGGGCGCTCCCTTGATGATCGACTCGGCGTACGGAGCGCCGTAGAAGAACGCATCGGCCTCACCACTCCGCATCGACGTGACCGCGGCCGCCGCGTCCGGGGTTCTGACGATGTCGACGTTCTCGTACTGCTCCCGGAGGTAACGCTCGTGGACGGTGCCATCGACGACCGCGATGCTCTTGCCGTCGACGTCGTCGCGGCTCCGGATGGCCGAGCCCTTCGGCGCGAGGAAGGACACGTACGTCACGAAGTAAGGAGCACTGAAGTCGAACTCCCGCTCCCCCTCCTCGGTCTTGGTGACCTGGGCGCCGATCATGTCGATCTTGCCCGCCCGAAGGGCCGGGTGGAGCTCGTTGAACTCCATCTCCACGAACTCCGCCTCGGCACCCATGCCGTCCGCAACACTGCGCGCCATCTGGTAGTCGAAGCCCTTGGTCACGCCGTCGACCTTGTAGTAGGCGGGCTCGGCACTGTCGACGCCGATCCGGAGGGTGCCGCCGACCGTGGCGCTCGCCTTGTCACTCGCGGTCGGGGCGGGATCGGAGAGCCGGCCGCTGACGACGATGGCGCCCAGGAGCGCCAGGGCACCGGCAACGACGAACTTGGTCTGGTTCATGGGAGGGGGATCCTGTTCCAGGGAGGGGGATGCGGCCTTGATGTGACCGATTTGTTGCCAAATAAAACAACGGCCCACTCTCCCGCGTCCAGGGATCTCACATGATGACGACGCTCCGCCAACCGACCTGACCGCAAGACATGACGCAGATCACAGGGATCTGTCCGTCATGCGGAATTAAACATCGTTAACCAAACCCAAACGAAGATACTCCGCGGAGTATGTTCCCTGGAGCAGCAGGGACGCGTATCGGGCGACCTCTGTGCTCGCGTTCGCCTCGACGACCTCCACCCGTACGCCACGCGCGTCTGCAGCCTCTGTGAGGGAGCGTCGCTGCTCGACCATGATCGGATCGGTCGCTCCGTCGTCGAGGATGACCAGGACGGGACGTGCGGACGGCTGCTCCTCGGCGAAGGGGTCGTCGAAGACGTTGCGCGGCCGGGCCGCCTCGAGGACCGGGAGCAGGTCATCGGCGTCGCCGGCGATCGCACCACGACCACTGGCGCGGCGCAGGCCCTCCGCGACCCGGCGGGCGGCACGGGCGGCCAGGACGGAACCGCCCCACACGACCGGAAGCGAGTCGGCCAGCGAGATCGCCAGGATCTTGCCCGGATTGACGGAGATGTCGCGATGCGGTGAGCAGGCGGTGGCGACGTCGTCGAGCGCATCGGCCACCTTGTCCGCGTCGGCCTCCGGTCCGAGACCGACCGAGTTGAGATAGGTGAGCATCAGGATCGCCATCGCGAGCGTGTCGCCGCCCTCGACCGGGAGCAGGGTGCTGTCCCGACCCTCGGCGTGCTGGGCGACCAGCGACTTCTCCGGCGCGGCCACCACCAGCTGGGCTCCACGGCGGACCGCCTCGGCGGCGGCCGAGGCCTCCCCCGGGTCGGCCCCGGTCGGCGCCAGCACGACCACGAGGTCGAGACTCCCGGCCCAGCCCGGCAGGCCCGGAGCCGGCCAGGCGACGAAGGGCACCGGGCAGTACGGCTCGAGGACGGCGCGCAGGAGGCGCGAGTCGGGACCCGCGGCGACGACGGCCCGGGGTCGGCCGGACTCTGCCGCGCGGCGCACGGCCTCCTGCAACGGCTCTGCGGCCCCCGCAGCCTCGCGGCGGACCCGGGCTCCGGACTCGGCCAGCGAACGCAGCAGCAGGTCGATCCCGGCCAGCGCCCGCTCGTCGTCCAGCCTCGACTCGTCGAACCAGGTCATCGTTGCCTCACTCGCTCTTGGTCGGTCGGGCCTCGTCGATGAGCAGGACGGGGATGCCGTCGCGTACGGGATAGGCCAGGCCGCACTCCCCCTGGCAGACCAGCTCGCTGTCAGCCTCGACGGGCAGCAGGTCGCCGTGGCACTGCGGGCAGACGATGATCTCGAGCAGCTTCTCGCTCAGGCCTAGGGCGCTCATCAGTCGGATTCCTTTCGAATGATCGCGAGCGCCTCGTCGCGCACGCGCTCCATGGTGAGTGTGTCCTTGCCCTCCGCGTTGAGCCGCAGCAGCGGCTCGGTGTTGGAGGCGCGGACGTTGAAGGACCAGTCGGCGTGGGAGAGGGTCAGACCGTCGAGCTTGTCGACGGTGACACCGTCACGCCCGGCGTACGCCCTCTCGATCTCGGCCACGGTGGCGGCCTGGTCGGGGACGGTGGAGTTGATCTCCCCGCTCATCGGGTAGCGGGCGTACGCAGCCAGCAGCTCGCTCAGCGGCTGATCGGTCTCGGCGAGGGCGCCGAGGACGTGCAGCGCGGCGAGCATGCCGGAGTCGGCGCGCCAGAAGTCGCGGAAGTAGAAGTGACCGCTGTGCTCGCCACCGAAGGCGGCGCCGGACTCGGCCATCACGGCCTTGATGTAGGAGTGGCCGACCCGGGTGCGCACCGGCGTGCCGCCGAGCTCGGTGACGATCTCGGGGACGGCGCGGGAGGTGATCAGGTTGTGGATGATCGTCGCGCCCGGCTCCTGGGCGAGGGCACGCTCGGCGATCAGAGCGGTGATCGCGCTCGGGCTGACCACCTCGCCCCGCTCGTCGACCAGGAAGCAGCGGTCGGCGTCTCCGTCGAAGGCCAGGCCGGCGTCGGCACCGGTCTCGCGCACCTTGGCCTGCAGGTCGACCAACGTGGTCGAGTCGAGCGGGTTGGCCTCGTGGTTGGGGAAGGTGCCGTCGAGCTCGAAGTACATCGGGATCAGCTCGACCGCCTCCTCACCCAGGCGGCCGAAGACCGCGGGCGCGGTGTGGCCCGCCATGCCGTTGCCGGCGTCGGCGACGATCGTGAGCCGGCGACCCTTGACCGGGGCCAGGGAGAGCAGATGGGCGGCGTACGCCTCGAGCACGTCGGTCTCGCTGATGCTGCCGGCGACCTCGGCGACCGGGGCCGCTCCGGAGATGACCAGGTCGCGGATCTCGTCGAGCCCGCTCTCGGCGCCGACCGGGACCGCGTTGGCCCGGCACAGCTTGATGCCGTTGTACTGCGCCGGGTTGTGGCTGGCGGTGAACATCGCGCCCGGCAGGCCGAGGTGGCCGGAGGCGAAGTAGAGCTCATCGGTCGAGGCCAGCCCGATCATCGTGACGTCGGCACCGGCCTCGGTCGCACCCTCGGCGAAGGCTCCGGAGAGCGCCGGCGAGCTGGGGCGCATGTCGTGGCCGACGACGATCTCGCCGCCGCGGGCGCCGACGACGTGCACGAAGGCCCGCCCGGCGAGTCGGGCGAGATTCTCGTCGATCTGGTCAGGGACGGTGCCACGGACGTCGTACGCCTTGAACACGGCGTTGGCGACGTCGGGGTCGACTCTCTCCGGCATGTCCGGAACTCTAGTCGTCCTACTCGGACGTCAGCACGCGGAGGTGGCCGCGACGGGTGCCCCCGGAGCGGGGCTGGCCGTCGTCCGGTCCGGACCCGTTGGTCTCGTCCTGTCCGGTGGTGCCGGCCGGTCCTCGCGGGGCGGGAGCCGGCGGCCGGGCGGCCTCACGGACGGCGTCGGCCAGCGCGAGCAGGTCATCGCCCTTGGGCTGCGGGTCGACGGGCTCACGGGCCAGCCGGACGACCTCCCAGCCCCTGGGCGCGGAGAGGCGCTCGGCATGCTCCTCGCACAGGTCGTAGGCGTGCGGCTCGGCATAGGTGGCCAGCGGGCCGAGAACGGCCGTCTGGTCGGCGTACACATAGGTGAGCGTGCAGACGGCTTGGCGCTGGCAGGCGGTACGCGAACAACGACGAGCAGTCACGAGTGAACCGTACTCCCCTGACGCCAGCCGCGCAGTTAGGCTCGCGTACATGACCAGGCACAGGGATCGACACGGCCGTGGACGACGCGGGCCGATCGCCGTCCCGCCGGACCCGAAGGTGCCGGTCCTGCGCACCCGGCGCGAGCGCTTCGACGACATCGCGCTCGCGATCGTCACCGAGATCGACGGTCGCTGGCAGTCACGGCTCGGCCTGATCGAGTACGCCGTCGAGGAGTCGCCCGACATCCCCAAGGACTGGACCGTCGACGACCACATCCCGCTCGGGTCGCTGGAGCGCGGCGCCGGCGCAGACCCGGCGCGCCTGGTGATCTACCGGCGGCCGATCGAGCACCGCTGCCACACGCGCTCCGAGGTCGAGGCGATGGTGCTCATGGTCGTGGTGGAGCAGGTCGCCGACCTGCTCGGGATCGACGCCGAGGATGTCGATCCTCGCTATCAGCCCTGAGGGCGCGGGCGAGTCGGCGTCTCGCTACCGGCGCTTCGGTACTGAGATTTTGGGGCTGGTCTGGGCCGCCGACCCTGTCCTCGAGTATTTCTCGACCTGCCCCGGAGTCAAGGACGGCCTGCGGCCGCCGGCTGACGCCGGTCGCCTTCGGCGATCCTTGACACCGGACCACGTCGAGAAAGATTTGGCTGGCTATCAGGGGCGGCGGCCCCAGTGTGGCCGGGAGACAGTCGCCCTCGGGAGGTAGACGCCCCACGGTGAACGAAAATTCGTTCACCCCACCAACCCGCCCAACCTCCTCCAGGTGAAAGAAAGTCTTCTTTCACGGACTCAGCCACCCTGGGCGGCGTGGCAACAGCAGTGAACGAAAATTCGTTCACTCCAGATCCCAAGCCCCTGCCCAACCCACATCTCCGCGCCACACCCCTGCCGCCGGCCCGATAACCAGCCAAAATTCTCAGCGACGGCCGGTGTCAAGGACCGCGAAGCGGCCGGCGTCAGCCGGCGGCCGCAGGCCGTCCTTGACTCCGGACGCCGCTGAGAACACCCTCCGTAACGGGTCGGCGGCAAACACCAACCACAAAACGCAGAGGCCATTGCGCCCTGAAAAGAAGGACTCAGGGCTTCAACGGCAACGGCAACCCAGGCGCAACCCCGGCGGTGCGTACCTCCGAGCGCAGCGGACGGAACGGGACGACCGCATCGCCCTCCCCGCTCATCACCACGGCGGCATTGACCTCGACACCCTCGGGGACGAGCTGGATCAGCGCCGCCTCCGCGGGCACGTCGATCTCGGCACCCAGCCCGGAACCGACCTCGACGGACTTGGCCTTGAGCGCCTTGCCCTTCGCGGTCATCGGGACGATCTTGACGGTGCCGCTGCTCCCCGTCTTGGCGACCGGGCCGGCGATCACGACCCGCTTCTTGCCGACGCCGGGGCCGGCCGGGACGACCACCGCGGTCGCCTTCGAGATGGTCTCGGTGGCGGTGGTGATCGCGACGTCGCCGCGGTCGACCGAGCGCATCGCGGTGGTGAC
The DNA here is from genome assembly GCF_036090055.1 of Nocardioides sp. NBC_00368. Taxonomy (NCBI): domain Bacteria; kingdom Bacillati; phylum Actinomycetota; class Actinomycetes; order Propionibacteriales; family Nocardioidaceae; genus Nocardioides; species Nocardioides sp. NBC_00368. The sequence goes on along the minus strand of NZ_CP107970.1, from coordinate 5,482,651 downwards.
CGGTCCGGTGGCGACGATCTCGACGCCGTAGGCGTCGTCGGCGCTGTCCTTGCCGAGCAGCTTGGTCAGGTCGACCTGCGCCTGTCCGTTGGGCGGCACGCTGATCTCCGGAGCGCCCTCCGGGGTGAGCACGTTCTTCGGCGTGAGCAGGCGCAGCTCGGCGCTGACCTGGGCGTCACCCGGGTTGACGACGGTGAGCGTGCGGCTCGCGGAGTTGTTGGGGTAGCCGACCAGCAGGTTGGTCTCGGCCGGTGTCGACTGCCCCGGGAAGTAGTCCTCCTTCGTGGCCCCTGTCTCGAGCGCGACGGCGCGGTCACGCACCATCACGCCGGCCTGGCCGCGTACGACCGTGGTCTTCAGGGACAGCTCGCCCTTGCGCGGGATGACGTGCAGCAGGTCGAAGGTGCGGGTGGTGTTGCCGGGGATCGCGACGCCGCGCAGGTCCTCGGGGACCGCCACCACGCCCTTCTCGTCGTAGAGCGAGATGTCGACGGTGGCCGCGCCGCTGTTGGGGTTGGTGAGCTCGAGGACCGAGTTGTGGGTGGCGCCGGCGCCGACGCCGGGGAACCATGCCTCGGCCTGCGGGGCGACGCAGCCGGTCGCCGCGAGCGGCTTGGCCGTCGAGCGTCCGGCGACCAGGCCAGGGGCGACCTCCTTGCCCGCCTTGACCACGACCGAGCCGGGCTTGACGGATGCGGTGGTCACCTTGCCCGATGCCGCGACGGTCTGGGCACCCTTGCCCGCGCCCGGGCCGCCGAGCGAGACCTCTCCGGAGCCGTCGGCCGCGTTGGTGACCGAGAGCTGGTCCTGACCCGACTTCGGCTTGCCGGGACACACCACGGTGGCGGCCTTGGGCGCGCTGCTGTCGGCGGCGAGCGTCGGCTGCTCCCACTGGTGGGGCCGGTTGAGCAGCAGCGCCACGGCCATCGCGCCGATCAGGCCAAGTGCCACCAGAGCGGTGTTGTCGAGGCGGCGACCACGCTGCCTGCGTACGCGACGCAGCCGGGGTCGCGCAGCGGCCGCTGCCGCAGCGGCAGCCGCCATCCGACCGCCCTTGGCGCGCTCCGGCTCAGGCTCCGGCTCCCCCGTCCGCATCTCGTCGGCGGTCGGCCAGTCCTCGAACTCCGGCTCGAAGGCACCCTGGAACTCACCCGTCTGATAGGCGCCGGTCTGATAAGAGCCGGTCTGATAGTCACCGGTCTGATATTCGCCCTCGTACGCCGGCGGGTAGCCCGTCTGGGCGAGCATCTGTCCCGTCTCCGGGCCGGGCACGTAGGGCTCCTGGGCGTAGAGCTGCTCCGGGGTGTAGCCCTCCGGAGCCGGCTGACCCGCAGCGTAGGGATCGGCGTAGGGGTCCAGCATCCACGGCTCCTGGCCGTAGACGTCGTCGGCCTGCGGCTCGTTCGAGCGGTCGTAGGGGTCACGTGAATGGCTCATGCCGACTCCCTCCTCTGGATCAGCGTCGGCAGGCACAGGACCAGGACCACGAACAGCCCGATCCCGGCCAGGACCAACAGGATCGTACGGATGATGGACTGCGACTCGGTCACGCCCGGGTCGCTCGGCTCGGAGTCGAGCAGCCAGGCACGCGTCGAGCGCTCGACGGTGCTCGCCTGGGTCACCGAGCCGGAGGCGTCGATCCCCTCGGCGACCGAGGAGTCGGCCGGACCGGGCATCACGATGTAGGCCACACCCTGGGCGGCCAGGTCACCGATCACCGCGTCGTCGGGGTCGGCGGCGAGACGGCGTACGACCCCGGTGAGCTCGTCGGCGCCACCGGCGACCTGCGCGATCTCGTCCTCACCGAGGGTGATCCCGTCGTTGCGCAGGACGGCGTAGCGGATGCCCTCGTCGACCGAGCCGCGCAGCACGAGGACGCCGTCCTCGGGTCCGAGCGTGGTCGAGGTCGGGTCGAGCATGTAGGACGGCACGCCCGTGTGGCCGAGCGCACGGGTGTTGTCGGTGAGGTCGCCGGAACCGGCGTAGACGAACCAGCCGAGGCTGCCGACGACGGCCACCCCGGCGACCGCGGCCGCCGCGCCGACCATGACCTTCCGCAGTCCGCTCAGGCCGTCGAGGATGGCGCCCTGGGCCCCGAGCACGGCAGCCACCACGGCGAAGCCCTGGATCGCGACCAGCGGGAAACCCCAGCCGACCCGGGCGATGCCGGCGTCGAGCTGGACCGGGATCCAGGACAGCAGCATCGTGACGACGGCCGTCGCGACCGCACCGATCCAGCAGACCAGGACCGGGATGCGGGTGCGGCTGGGGATCAGTGCGAGCACCGCCAGCAGCGGCAGCGCCAGGCCCAGCCACCACGGAGCGCCGAGGTCGGCGCCGTCGAGCCCGGTCAGACGGCCCACGAGCAGGTCGAAGCCGCCGGCGGCAGGGGCCGGCAGCCGGCCCGGGTCGAGCAGCAGCCCGGCCCAGCCGCCGGAGAAGATCAACGGCAGCCACCACGGGATCAGCAGGGCGACCGGCGTCGCGATGGCCGCGGTCGGCGGGCCCCACTGGTCGCGGTCGCGGAGCACGGCGGGCATCAGCCGGCGTACGGCGATGAAGATGACGGCCGCGAAGACCGCCGCGACGAGGAAGGCCATCGGCGCGAACGCGGTGATGATGGTCAGCAGCAGACCGGTGCGCCAGCCGGCCCGCCAGCGGCGGTCGGCGACGGGGTCGCTGAACCCGAGCGCGGCGTGGGCCAGCCAGGGCAGCAGCGCGCCGACCACGACCGCACCGATCCGGCCGTCGCCGAAGGCACCGCTGACGTAGGGAACCAGCGCGTAGGCCGTCGCACCCCACAGCAGCAGCCAGCGCGGGGCGCCGAGGTGGCTGATCAGCCGGCCCGCGACCCGCAGCAGCCGCCAGGCGCCGCCGAGCGCGATCGGGAAGCTGAGCAGCATCACGGCGGCGACCGCCAGGCTCGGCTTGCCACCGAGGAACGTGGCGAGCACAGCCAGCGGGAAGACGTGCGGCGGAGCGGGCACACCGGTGCCCTGCGAGATCGCGTGCCAGGACTGGAACTGCAGCTGCCACCAGTCGCCCACGTTCTGGGGTGTGGGACCGAGGCCGCTGCCGGCCACGCCGCCGAGCGCCGCGCGAGCCCCGATCACGCCGAGGATGCCGACGAGGACCAGGAGCACCGCGACCGGGTTGGTGAACAGACGCACCAGCCAGCCGGTCTCGGCCGGGATCTCGTCCTCCTCCAGCTGGGCCCGCTCGGCCTGCCGCTTGGCGGCGAACGAAGCGGGATCGGCCTCGGCCTGCGCCATCTGGCGTCGCTCGGCGATGTCGGAGGCCTGCAGGGTGACCGCGGTGGCGACGTCGGAGACGAAGTCGAGGCCGTGCCGGTAGGGCAGCCACGGCGGAGGCAGCAGGGCCTTGACGGTGTCCTTGTCGGCGTGCGCCTGCTTCCGGCGGCGCCGCTTGGCAAGCATGATCTGGCCGGTGTGGCCATAGATCCAGCCCAGCGCGGCCAGGTCGTCGAGGGCCGCCCCGGGGTCACGGACGAGGACGAAGCCGAGCATCCGCCACAAGGTCTGGAAGAAGAACCTGACCATCCACAGCGCCAGGGTGCCCGGGCGGCCGTTGACGAGCAGGGTGTAGAGCGCGGCTCGTCGCTCCTGGTAGTGGATCCGTCGTCCGGTCAGCTGCGTCTTGCGTACGCCGCGGTGGGCCGCCTCTACGTGGAAGACGACCGCGTCCGGCACGGCGATGGTCGTGAAGCCGGCGTTGGCGGCCCGCCAGCCGAGGTCCATGTCGGTGCCGAGGACCGGGAGGTGCTTGTCGAAGCCGCCGAGATATTCGAGGACCTCGCGGCGGATCAGCATGCCGGCGGTGTTGACGGCCAGGACGCGGCGCACCTCGTCGTGCTGGCCCTGGTCGTACTCGCCGCGCTCCAGGCCGGTCTCGCGGTTTCCGGTGACGGAGATCGAGACGCCGAGCTCGAGCATCCGGCGCAGCGAGGGCCACTCCCGGATCTTGGGGCCGAGGATGTCGGCCTCCGGGTATTCCTCGGCGGCGTTGAGCAGCGTGGCCAGCGCGTGCGGATCGGGGGTGGAGTCGTCGTGGAGGAACCAGATCCACTCCGGCGGCTGCGCCGCCTGGTGCAGGATCGCCAGCGCCTCGTTCGCCGCGTCGGCGAAGGTCGTCGACGCGGGCATCTGGACGACCTGGGCGAAGGTCTCCTCGAGAATCTCGACCGACCTGTCGGTCGAGCCGGTGTCGATCGTGACGGCAAAGCTCACCGGAGCCTGCTGGTTCCGGATCCCGTCGATGACGGTGGGAAGCCAGCCGGCGCCGTTATGAGAGACGAGGACGAGGGCGACCGACGCTTGCACGATCGGCAACCCTAGTGCCCATCTGGTGATAGACCGAATGGACCTGTCGGGCGATCGGCGATATCCCCCTGGGCATGATCGGCGTCCCATGGGCTCTGCGACGTGGATTGCGGAGCCCTCGACAAAGGACGTGGATTGCGGAGCAATCGGCAAAACAAGACAGCAGGCCCGGACCTTGACGGTCCGGGCCTTGCTGGCTCGTGCTTGGTTATTGCCTCAGACTGCGCGCTTCTTCAGCTTGCGGCGCTCCCGCTCGGAGAGTCCACCCCAGATTCCGAAGCGCTCGTCGTTGCCCAGAGCAGACTCAAGGCAGTCCTGGCGCACCTCGCAGGTCTGGCAGACCTTCTTGGCCTCCCGAGTCGATCCACCCTTCTCAGGGAAGAACGCCTCCGGATCCGTCTGCGCGCACAGGGCGCGCTCCTGCCAGCCCCCTTCGTCGGTGTCCGGCTCGAGGAGAAACAGCTCTCTCATCGTCTTTCCGACCTTTCGACCCTATTCAGCTTGTTTTCGGGACCGTGACCCCAATTCGGGCCAGTCACCTCATGCCATCGGCAGGTAACCGATCCCCCCGTTTTTTGCGGGAACTGCCTCTGTTACGACCGAGGTCGAGGTTTTGATGCAGTTCCTGTTCGAAATTTTCCCGAGATTTCCTGGCGCTGTCTCCAGCGCTGACGGTCCCCGGTTCAGTTTCGAATCACACTGATGAAATTACATGCCTGTCGGTGCCACAAGTCAACCCTCAAATCTGCTAGGCGGTGTCCCGAGCTTGTCGAGGGGGCTGCACTAACACAGGCTTTCCGCACCGGCTGGAGCAGGGGCGCTGGCCCTCGTCTGAGAGGCTAGGACCATGCGTGACATCACCGTTCTCTCCGGCGGCCATGGTGGCTCGAAGTTCATCTCCGGGCTCCTCCACGGCATCTCTGCCGGCCGCGTCCCAGGCATTAGGGAAGATGCCCGGGTCACCGTGATCGCCAATACCGCCGACGATCTCTGGATGCACGGTGTCAAGGTCTGCCCCGACCTCGACACGGTGATGTACACCCTTGGCAACGGATTCGACCACGAGCGCGGCTGGGGCCGCAAGGCCGAGACCTGGTCGATCAAGGAGGAGCTCGAGGCCTACGGCGTGCCCGGCACCTGGTTCGGCCTCGGCGATCGTGACATCGCCACCCACCTCGTGCGCACCCAGATGCTCGAGGCCGGGTTTCCGTTGTCGCAGGTCACCGCCGCGTTGTGCGAACGCTGGCTGAAGCCTGTATGGGACGAGCGGGTGCAGCTGCTGCCGATGACCGACGACCGTGTCGAGACCCATGTGGCGGTCAAGGACGAGAATTCACCCAGCGGTCTCTCGGTCGTTCACTTCCAGGAATACTGGGTACGCCTCCGGGCCGGCGTGCCCGTCGAGAAGCTGATCTTCGTGGGGCAGGACGAGTCGAAGCCGGGCCCCGGGGTGATGGACGCGCTGCTGAAGTCCGACCTGGTGATCCTGCCCCCGTCCAACCCGGTCGTCTCGATCGGGACGATCCTCGGAGTGCCCGGGATCCGGGAGGGGCTGGTGGCCACCTCGGCCCCGGTCGTCGGGATCTCGCCGATCATCAGCGGTCATCACGTACGCGGCATGGCGGAGCAGATGCTGGCCGCCATCGGAGTCGACGCGACCGCCGCCGGAGTCGGTCTGCATTATGGGACGCGGGGCGCTGGCGGAGTCCTCGACGGCTGGTTGGTCGACACCGCCGACGCCGGCGCCGTCGCCTCTCTCACCGAATCCGGGCTGAAGGCGGCCGCCGTGCCGCTGTGGATGTCCTCCGAGGACGCGACCGCCGACATCGCCGCCGCCGCGGTCGAGCTGGTGACCCGATGACGGGGTCCATGGACGGGCGGGGCATCACCGTCACCGCCCCCGACGGCGTACCCGAGGTGCGGAAGGGCGACGACCTCGCCGCTCTGCTCCTCGACGCCCTCGACTCCGGCCTGGTCGACGGCGACATCGTGGTGGTCACCTCGAAGGTGGTCTCCAAGGCCGAGGGCCAGGTGCGGGAGGGGATCCGCGACGACGCGCTCCCCGGCGAGACGACCCGGGTGGTGGCCCGGCGCGGGCCGACCCAGATCGTACGCAGCCGGCTCGGGCTGACGATGGCCGCTGCCGGGATCGACGCCTCCAACGTCGAGGCCGGCCACATCGTGCTGCTGCCGCTGGACCCCGACGCCTCCGCTCGCGCCCTGCGCGCCACGCTCCGCGACCGCACCGGCGCGAACGTCGGCGTGATCATCACCGACACCGCCGGGCGGGCCTGGCGCGACGGCCAGACCGACATCGCGATCGGCGCCGCCGGGCTCGAGGTGCTGGAGAGCTTCGCCGGCCAGGTCGACGCCTACGGCAACGACCTCGTCGTCACCGCGCCGGCCGTCGTCGACGAGATCGCCTCGGCGGCCGAGATCTCCCAGGGCAAGCTGGGCGCGCGGCCGTTCGCGGTCCTGCGCGGCCGCCCGGACCTGGTCCGCGAGCCCGGTGACGACGGACCCGGGGCGAGCGCGCTCATCCGCCCGGAGGGATCGGACTTCTTCGGCTTCGGGGCCCGGGAGGCCGTTGTACGCGCACTGAAGGGTGCCACCGAGGACCAGGCTCCGTTCGGTGCTCCGGCGAGCGTCGAGGAGCTCTCCGCGGCCGTCGCCGAGGTCACCGGGACCGCCCCTGTGGCGCACGGGGACGGGCTCCGCGTGGACGGAGCCGACCCTGCGGTGGTCGCCACGCTGGCCTTCGCGCACGGCTGGCGATGCGAGCGCGCGAAGATTAATCACGGGGCAACTTCCCTTCTGCTACCACTGACCACCTAGAATCTGCGCGTCCCGACAAAAGACCCGAGGTACGCCGAACAGTGGCCAACAAGTCGCTCAACAAAGACCGCCGTGCGGTCATCAACGACATCCGCAAGAAGCAGGGCCGCGCCGAGCGCGTCCGTGGTGCGGCGATCGTCGGTGTCTGCGTCGTCATCGCCCTCGTGATCGTGGGTGCCGCCGCGTGGGGTCCGATCACGGACTTCTTCAAGACCAGCAAGTACGACGACGTCGCACTGCAGGACATCGGCAAGAGCACCAAGGCCGCTGGCTGCCAGAAGATCACCGAGATGGCCGCCGACGGCAACCAGAACCACATCGCCACCGGCACCGAGCAGACCTACACCACTGCTCCCCCGGCGTTCGGCCCGCACTGGAACGAGGCCAACGTCGCGCCGGCCGACATGTCGCGCAAGTTCTACAGCGCGGCCGACCGTCCCGACCTCGAGGCGCTGGTGCACAACCTCGAGCACGGCTACACGATCGTGTGGTACGACGACACCGTCTCCGAGGACGAGCTGAACACGCTCCGCGCGATCGGTGACAAGTTCGCCGGCACCTCCAACTTCCGCTACAAGTTCATCGCGGCCCCGTGGACCGCTGCGGACGCCAAGGAGACCGCGGTCGCCGGCGACAAGAAGACCGAGTTCCCCGCGGGCACCCACATCGCGATGACGCACTGGTCCGCCGACCCGGCCAACCCGACCGAGGCCTCCACCCAGAAGGGCGTCTTCCAGTACTGCGAGAGCGTCTCCGGCGAGGCGATCAAGGACTTCATGCAGAAGTACCCCTACACCTCCAGCCCTGAGGCCCAGGCCATGTGATCCTGGCCCCCAGGACGTACGAAACGGCCGTCTCCCTTCGGGGAGGCGGCCGTCTCTCATATCCGCTGGTCGAGCCGCCGGAGCCCCTAGGCGAAGGCGGCTCGACCGACGGAGGCGCGTCAGGTGAGGTCGGTGCGGTCGGAGTCCTTCAGGGCGGCGACGATCTTCTTGACCTGCTGGGCGTGGGCGCGGGTGGTGACCAGGACGGCGTCGTCGGTGTCGACGACGACGATGTCCTCGAGGCCGATGAGGGCGATCGTGCGGCCGGAGTGGGGCACGACCAGGCCCGTGGAGTCGAGGGCGTGGACGAGGGTGTCGTCACCGAGGATCGTGGGGCCCTCCGGCGAGGCCGTGGTGGCAGCCTGGAGCAGCGTCGCGAGCGAGTCGAAGTCGCCGATGTCGTCCCAGCCGAGGTCGGCGGGCACCGTCGCGACCTTCCCCGCAGCCGCGGCCGGCTCCGCGACCGCGTGGTCGACCGCGATCTTCGGCAGCGTCTCCCACAGCTCCTCGAGTCGCGACGGCTCGGCGGCGATGGCCCGCAGCCGGTCGGTGAAGCCGGGGTCCGACTCCGCGAGCAGGTCGAGGAGGACAGTGGGGCGGACCACGAACATCCCGGCGTTCCACCGGTAGCGACCGGTCGCGAGATAGCCGGCAGCGACCTCTGCCGACGGCTTCTCGACGAACTCATCGACCAGGAAGGCACCCGGGTGGCCGTCCAGCTGCTTGCCCTCGGCGATGTAGCCGAACGCGGTCGAGGCGAACGTCGGCGAGATCCCGATCGTCACCAGCCAGCCGTCCGCGGCGACGGCCGCGGCGCTGCGTACGGTCTCGTGGAAGTTGTCGACGTTGCGGATCACGTGGTCGGCGGCGAAGGAACCCATGACCGCATCCGGGTCGCGGCGCTCCAGGAAAGCAGCAGCCAGGCCGATCGCGGCCATCGAGTCGCGCCCGCTCGGCTCGGCCAGGATCGCGTCGTGCGGCACCTCCGGCAGCTGCTCGCACACCGCCCGCTCATGGACCGCGCCGGTCACCACCATGATGCCGTCGCAGACGGGCTCGAGACGGTCGTAGGTCTCCTGCAGGAGCGTCCGTCCGTGGCCGGTCAGGTCGCGCAGGAACTTCGGCTCCGAGGACCGCGAGAGCGGCCACAGCCGGGTGCCGGCACCACCAGCGGGGATCACTGCCCAGAACGTCATGCCGCACACCTTAGGGTTTCATCGTGACCAGCTTTCCCGAGACCCTCGCCCGAGCCCTGCGGACCAACCCCGGCGGTCCACTGGTGACCTTCTACGACGAGGCCAGCGGCGAGCGCCAGGAGCTGTCGACGGCGACGTACGCCAACTGGGTGGCCAAGGCCTCCGGCCTGCTCCTCGACGAGCACGGCCTCGAGCGTGGCGACAGCATCCGCATCGACCTGCCCACACACTGGCTGGCCGCGGTGTTCCTCGGTGCCGCCTGGAACACCGGGCTCGTCGTCACCGACTCCGACAGTCCCGATGCCGTCGTCTGCGGCCCCGACACCGTGGCGGCATGGGCCGACAGCGCCGGGAAGCGGCCGACGCTGGCCTGCTCCCTGCTGCCGTTCGGCGTACGTTTCGCCGACCCGCTCCCCCAGGGCGTGCACGACGTCGGCATCGAGGTCTGGGGACAGCCGGACGCCTTCACTCCCTGGGACCCGCCGGCCGCGGACGATGCCGCCACCTCGTGGGCCGGCGTCGAGACGAGCCACGCGGACCTGCTCGGCGGCGACGGGAGCGGTGCGCGACTGCTCTCGACCGTCCCACCGGCCTCACCGTCAGGCACCGAGCTCCTGGCCGGCCTGATCGCCGGAGGCGGGTCGCTGGTACTGGTCGTCAACGCGACCCAGGACCGGCTCGATGTCCTCGCCTCGAACGAGCGCGCAACGCATTTCCCGGACGCGTGAGATGTCTCGATACCGCATGGATATCGGCACCCGATAACACCTTTTCTCACGCGGATATCTTCCGCAGAATTCCGGTTGTCCCGGCAACGATGAATCGGCGCCAGCCCTGGATTCGTAATCCGGGCCGGCGCCGACAGGATGCCTCGGCGAGTGCGGTGGTGCGGCGCCCTACGGATTCGAGGAAGGGGTGTGCTGTCCTGGGAGTCCGTAGTCGATCGAAGGCGCCGACCGCCGCGCCGCGAGGCGCCATGGGCGGGTCACAGGCTGTTCAGCAAGTCGATCACCGCCTGGATGATCGCCTGAATGATGCCGGGATCAGACATGTGCAGACTCCTTTCCAAGTTCCCGAGAAACCCTAGAAATGCGAGCCGGCGACCGGCAGAGAAGCGTGTTGCGTCCTCCCTGTCGCAAACTCGCTGAAAAACACGTTAGACACATCTAACGGACGCTGTCCATGAAATGCTCGGAATTTCCGCGATAACGAAAATTCGTGACGCGCGCTATCCGAACTGGTCGTAGCCCCGCATGACACCCATCTGCGACTTCCGGTCCCAGCCACCGCTCTGGTTGTGCTCGTAGGCGAACCACATCCCGTCGGACTTGCGACGCAGCAGCAGGTCGCCGCCCGTGGAGGCACCGCGCAGGTCCTTGGTCGCGAGGATGAAGTCGAAGACGCTGGTGTCGATGCCGGGGTCGGAGTAGGTGGTCAGGCCACCGGGACCGTTGGTGCGGAAGATCAGCAGCTTGTTCGAGAGCCTGAAGATCGCCTCAGGGGAGCCGTCGTCTGCGTAGAAGCGACCCGCTCCGATGACCTGGGTCGAACCGCTCACCGCGCTGCGCATCCGGTAGGAGCCACCCAGTGCGCGGGTGCCGTGCCCGGGCCAGACCCGGATCTCACCGGTGGGGTGCTTGCCCAGGAGATCGGGCCAGCCGTCGCCGGTGATGTCACCGACGACGTCGAGGACCGCGAGCGACTCGAAGTTGCGCCCGATGATGACGCCCGTGGCGAAGCTCTCGGTGCCGTTGCCCCGGTTGACCCGGATCGTCCCGTCGGTGTGCCGGATCAGGATGTCGCCGTCGCCGTCGCGGTCCCAGTCACCGGCATTCATCAGCGTGGCCGAGCTGCCGCCGATCAGATTGGTCGCCCGCGGCGTACCGAAGCGGGCGTTGCCGTCGGTGCGGATCACGACGATCCGCTTGTCGGTGGCCCGCCGCGCGACCAGGTCGGGGTAGCCGCGGCCGCTGATCTGCGACTGCAGCTCCCGTGCGGCCCAGCTCGCCTGCTTCGAGCCCGCCTGCGAGCGGATCGTGCTCAGCTGGGCGTAGAGGTAGCGCCCCGGGCATGCGGTGGACCCGGCGTCGCGATGGCCCATGATCGCGTGCGCGAAGGTGCGGTCGCCGATCCTGGTGGAGCCCTTGTTGCCGCGTACGCCGTGCAGCGACAGCTTCCACGCGAAGAGCGTACCGAAGGCGTTCACCAGCGCGCTCGGGGGCGCGACGTTGTCGAAGTTGCCGATCGCGGAGGCCCCGAAGCTGTAGCTGTTGTAGCCCGACGTGTGGGCGCCGACGACGGGTCGGTCGACGCCGCCGTAGCGGCCCTCCCAGATCCGGCCGAACTTGTCGACCAGGAAGTTGTAGCCGATGTCGCGCCAGCCGCGGCTCTGCACGTGGAAGGTGTAGATGCTCCGGATGATCCCCGGCACCTGGTCCCTGGTGTAGGAGTTGGTGTTGACGGTGTGATGCACGAACCCACCGCGCACCTCGTGATAGTCGGGCGGGCCGGCCTCACGCACGCTCTCGTCGGCGCCCCACTGGCGACGGCTGTAGATGCTGGGCTTGGGCGTGTACGCAGCCGCCGACAGCGTCGCGTCGCCCTCTTGAGCGCCCTCGGCGCCGCCCCTGGCGTCCTCCGCCGCCTCCGGGGCGTCCTCGGCCCCGGTCTCGATCTCGGGCGACTCACTGCGCGTCGAGCTCGCCTCGCCAGGAGTGATCACCGCCAGCCGGAGGTCGGCGGGCACCTCCGCACCGGTCAGCCGCAGCCGCGCCTGCACCTGCTCGACCTCGCCGACGATCGCCTCCATGGTGCCCGGTCGCGACCCGGCAGCCTCCGAGGACGCGGGGTCAGGAGCGTGGTCGTCGACGTGGACGTCCAACGCCTGCCAGGGGCTCCACGTCCCGTCCACCGACGTGCGTACGTCCGCCCCGACCGCCTCCTCCGGGACGACCGCGCCGGGCGCCCAGGTGAGCCCGACCGTGCCGAAGCCGTTCACGGGCTGCGGAAGGCTGGTGACGGTCACCGCATCGGCGGCGGAAGCGGCCCTTCTGGCCTGCGCGGTGATCCGGCCGGTCGCACCACGGCCGGACTCACGAGGGCTGGCCGGCGGCGCGGTCAGCGAGATCTCCTCCAGGTGGGCATCGACCGGGTCCGCGGGCACCTCGGCCGCGGCCGGCATGGCCGTGCTGTTCGAGACCGGGGCCTCGCCAGGACGGACCACCTTCAGGTCGACGACGGTGCTCGCCGGTACCAGGGCGGCCAGGACGACCCCGAGCACGAGCAGCTGCTGGGTCGAGGCCACGTAGCGGGACCGAGCACGCTGAGCGTCGTTCGACTCGTCCTGTTCAGCCTGCGAAATCATGCGTGGATCCCCCTGGTTCCGTAACACCAGGGAACATCTTTCACATCAGCAACAGAGGACGGAAGAGCCCACGGGGAACTACATGTCTGTAATTCCCCGCAGGCTCACGTGCCGGCAATGGAATCTCGACGCGCTTCGCGGGTTCGCAAGCTCACCCGGCTGCGCTCGCTCGATCTCTTCGCGTTGCGACCCTGCGACTTCGTCGCAGGGTCGCAGGCTCAGACCTCCGCGCCGAGGGCACTGTCGGCGGCCTCGAGCTGCTTCAGCTTGGCCGACCCTTTGGCGTCGTCCTCACCGTAGTGGAGGTATTCGATGCCCTCGTCGACGTCGCCGTCGAAGACCAGGCGGCCCTTCTCCAGGCAGATGACGCGGTCACACATCCGCTTGACGGAGCCGGCGGCGTGGCTGACGTAGACCACGGTGCGGCCGCTGTCGCGGATCTCCTCCATCTTCTCCATGCACTTCTTCTTGAAGGGCTTGTCACCGACGGCGAGGACCTCGTCGGCGAGGAAGATGTCGGAGTCGATGTGGACGGCGACGGAGAACCCCAGGCGGGAGTACTGCCCCGAGGAGTAGTTGCCGACCGGCGAGTTGAGGTGGTCGCCGAGCTCGGCGAACCTCACCACATCGTCGTAGATCTCGGCGGTCTCCTCGGCGGAGAGCCCGTAGATCGCGGCGTTGAGGAAGATGTTCTCCCGACCCGACAGTTGCGGGTGGAAGCCCGCACCCGTCGCGATCAGGCCGGCGATCTGACCACGCGTCTTCACGACACCCCGGTCGGGGCGCATCACGCCGCTGATCAGCTTGAGCAGCGTCGACTTGCCGGAGCCGTTGAGGCCCATGAGGCCGACCGACTCGCCCTGCTTGATCGTGAAGGTGACGTCGTCCAGCGCCTTGAAGGTGTTGGAGACCGCCTGCCCCTTGATCTTGGCGACGGTGATGTCCTTGATGCTGCGGTGGTAGCGGAGCGTGAAGTTCTTGGTGACCCCGTCCACCACGATCGAGTCGGCGGTCATGTCAGACGCTCCGGAATCTTGTTCTCGTACTTGCTGAAGATCAGCTGCGCGATCACCAGCAGAACCAACGAGCCCCCGAACGCCCCCAAGCCCCACATCCACAGGTTCTCGGGCAGATGCTCGGCGGCCGTCGACTCGGGGTTGTCCGTCACCCCGATCCAGAATGCCTGCTGGAAGAGCAGGACGGCCTCCGAGATCGGGTTGAGCAGGTAGATCCAGGACTTCTCACCGAGGAACTCCTCGATCATGGAGAACGGGTACATCATCGGTACGCCGAACCGGATGTAGTTGGTGAGGATGTTGACCGCGCTGCCGAAGTCGCGGAAGAAGACGTTGGCCAGGCTGAAGACCAGTGCGAGCGCCGTGCCGAGCGCCATCACGATGCCGAGCGCGAGCAGGAACGACGGAACCATCTCCCACGTCGGGGTCCACCCGCTCAGCAGGCAGACGACCACCAGGATCAGGGTCGCCGGCACCAGGTGGTAGAGCGAGACCAGCATCGAGGCGACCGGGAACATCTCCTTCGGCATCGCCATCTTCTTCAGCAGACCCTTGTTGCCCAGCAGAGACCTGGTGCCGGCACCAAAGGTCTCGGTGAAGAAGTGGACGATGACGAGCCCGGCGAACAGGTGGATCGGGTAGTACTCCATCCCCTTGTCCGCGCCCATGATCTTGCCCATGAACAGCCAGTAGACGCAGAACTGCGTCAACGGGTTGATGTAGGACCAGAAGACGCCGAGGATCGAGTTGGAGTAGCGACCGCTGATCTCCCGCTGCACCAGCAGCTTGAGCAGGTAGCGGCGCTTGAAGACCGAGAGCAGCCCGAGGTTCTCCGCCGGCGGTGCCAGCGGCGCGTCGACGATCCGTACGGGACGATCATCAACTCCGGTTGCCATCGGTCCCCTTCTCCTCAGCGACCTTCCACGGTTCGAAGGTCTTCTCCCAGGCCTCCGGCGAGGTGAACTCGCTCAGCTTGGAGCGGTACTCCTCGGCCAGCTTGGGCCAGCGACGCTTGAGCTGGCGGTGCACCTTGATGGTGTCCCTCAGCATCTGGTTGAAGAGCTTCTTGTCGCGGCGGTAGAAGGCAGCACCCTGCTGGTCGTTCATCGACACGATGGCGCTGTCGTACTTGGTGATCCGGTACCACTGGTTGTCCATCGCGGCGAGCTCCGCCTCGGGGAACTCCGTGGAGAGCTTGCGCGGCTTCATGAGCTGCCGGATCGGCGCCTTGAGCGCGGCCAGCTTGACCTCGCGGTTGGTCGGGACCTCGGTGTCCTCCTTGCCCTTGCGCGGCGGCTTGTGGCGGCGCACGGGCGGGAACTCGTCACGGTCGGCCTTGAGCTGCGCGTCCGGGAAGTCCTTGACCATCTCGCGTACGGCGGGAAGCTGGGTCGCGAGGGTCTCGTGGAGCTTGTCGGGGCCGGCCAGCACGTCGAGCAGCGCCTGGTGGCGCAGCAGGACGGTCGAGTACTGCATCGAGACCAGGTGCTTGATCTGGTGGGAGAACGACTCGGTGACCATCCGGCCGCCGTCGTCGTAGATCGAGTGCAGCAGCGCGGCGACGAAGCGGTTGCGCTGGTGGAAGTAGGACTGCCAGTCGAGCGCGTCGTTCTTGTCGGTCCACGGGACGTGCCACACGGCCGCTCCCGGGAACGACACGGTCGGGAAGCCGGCCTCCTTGGCGCGCAGGCCGTACTCGGAGTCGTCCCACTTGATGAAGACCGGCAGCGAGAGCCCGATCTCCTCGATCACCTTTCGCGGGATCAGACACATGAACCAGCCGTTGAAGTCCACGTCGACGCGCTTGTGCAGCCAGCGGGTCGAGCGCAGGTTGCGGGCGCCGAAGTCCCAGTCGCCGAAGACGCCGGGAGCCGACTGCCACCAGAACCGCCACGGCTGGACGATCTCGCCGTAGGAGTGCAGGCGGGACTTGGCGTAGAGCGAGAACATGTGGCCGCCGACGATGGTCGGCCGCTTGGCGAGGTCACCGAAGGTGACCGCGCGGATGATGCCCTCGGGCTCGCAGACGACGTCGTCGTCCATCATCAGGGCGTACGTCGCGGTGCCCTTGCGCAGCGACTCGAGCTGACCGCGCGCGTAGCCGCCGGAGCCGCCCAGGTTGCCCTGCTCGATGATGTGCAGCAGGTCGCCCAGAGCCTTCTCCGCCGCCGGGAACTCGACGTCGTCGACGACCTTCTTGGTGCCCTGCTCCATCACGAAGACGGTGTCGAGGTAGGGACGCAGCGCCTCGTCCTCACCCATCTGGGCGAGCAGCTTGGCGCAGAAGTCGGGCTTGTTCATCGTGGTGACGCAGATGTCGACGGTGCCGTGCTCGGCACGGTCGTCGGGGACCTCCGCGGTCCACTCGGCCGAGGTGATGACGGCGTCCTCGTCGGAGGCGACCACGTCGTACCAGTACCAGCCGCCGTCGACGAACGGCTTCAGCGGCAGGTCGAAGGTGAAGGTGCCCTCGGGGTTGGTGCCGGTGTCGGCGGCGTCGACGCGCTGGGAGCGGCCGTTGGCCATCGACTTGTAGACGATGACGCTCGCGCCGCGGCCCTGCAGCGCGACGGTCAGCTTCACGTCGTCGACCACGGTGTGCCGGCGCCAGTAGCTGGCCGGGAAGGCGTTGAAGTAGGTGCCGAGCGAGAGCCGCTCGCTCTTCAGGATCCGCAGCGCCGTACGCGACTCGATCTGGTCGGGGTGGATCTGGGTCCCGTCGTTGATCGACTGGCGGATCTGGGCGTTGTTCAGCGCCTGGGCCGTCTTGTCGGAGCCGACCTCGTACTTGTCGGCGTCGAGGATGGCAGCCTGGTTGTCGACGTAGAGCGGGAGTACGTCGGAGTCACGGTCCAGGGGCAGGATCTGCCGCTGGAGCAGTCGGGTCACGCTCATTCGTCAACGCCTCCGGAGGTGAGCGGGGTGCCGTCCTCGAAGTGGGGACGGAGCTTGTTCTCGAACATGGTGAGCGCGGACGCGATCGCCATGTGCATGTCCAGGTACTTGTAGGTGCCGAGGCGGCCACCGAAGAGCACCATCGGCTCCTTCTTGGCCAGGTCGCGGTAGACCAGGATCTTCTCGCGGTTGTCGGCGGTGTTGATCGGGTAGTACGGCTCGTCGCCCTCCTGGGCGAAGCGGCTGTACTCCTTCACGACGACGGTCTTGCCGGGCTTGTAGCGGTCGGCACGCTCGGGGTGGAGGTGCTTGAACTCGAGCTCGCGGGTGAACGGGACCTCGGGGTCGTTGGCGTTGACCACGCCGGTGCCCTGGTAGTCGTCGACGTCGAGGATCTCGGACTCGAGGTCCACGGTGCGCCACGACAGCTTGCCGGCGGAGAAGTCGAAGTACTCGTCGACCGGGCCGGTGTAGACGATCGGGACCTTGCCCTTGTAGTCGTCGACGACCGTGAAGAAGTCGGTGTCGAGCAGGACCGTGATGTTCGGGTGGTCGGCCATCCGCTCCAGCCACGCGGTGTAGCCGTCGACCGGCAGACCCTCGTACTTGTCGTTGAAGTAGCGGTTGTCGAAGGTGTAGCGGACCGGGAGGCGCGTGATGATGTCCGGCGACAGCTCCTTGGGGTCCTTCTCCCACTGCTTGGCGGTGTAGCCCTTGATGAACGCCTCGTAGAGCGGGCGGCCGATCAGCGAGATCGCCTTCTCCTCGAGGTTCTGGGCCTCCTCGGTCTTGAACTCGCTGGCCTGCTCGGCGATCAGCGCGCGCGCCTCGTCGGGAGTGTGCGACTTCCCGAAGAACTGGTTGATCAGCGCGAGGTTCATCGGCAGGGAGTAGACCTGTCCCTTGTACTTGCCGAAGACCTTGTGCTTGTAGTCGGTGAAGTCGGTGAACTTCCGCACGTAGTCCCACACCTTCTCGTTGGAGGTGTGGAAGAGGTGGGTGCCGTACTTGTGCACCTCGATGCCGGTCTCCTCGTCGAACTCGGAGTAGGCGTTGCCCCCGATGTGGGGGCGGCGCTCGATGATGAGCACCTTCTTGTCCAGCTCGGAGGCGGCGCGCTCGGCGATGGTCAGGCCGAAGAGGCCGGAGCCGACGACGACGAGGTCAGGAGTGGTTTCAGGGGAGGACACGATCGCTCAGTCTAGGTCTCTGTGGGTAAGGGGTCGGTCAGGAGGAGGTGGTGGGGATGGTTCGCATGCCCCGCGCGGCGCGCAGGGCCTTGATCACGTTGACGGCTTCGTGCTTGCCGCCTCGCAGGGGGCTGAGGATGACCACAGCCGCCGCGATGAGCCAGGGCTTGAGACGTACGAGGACGTTCTCGCCGTAGCGGAAGTGGACGACGAAGAGGTTGCGGTACATGTAGAAGCCCTTCCAGCCGGCCAGGTCGTGCTGCTGGCTGAAGTCGAGCTGCCGCACGAGCACCGCGTCGCGTACGGCCCAGATGGTGCGGCCGGCGCGGCGGGCGCGGATCGCGAGGTCCACGTCGTCGTAGAAGATGAAGTAGGTCGGGTCGGGAAGACCGATCTCCTCCAGGACGGTGCGGCGGATCATGAAGCCCTCGAAGGCGACGTTCTCCACCGGGACACGCTCGGGCATGGCGTCGCGGGTCGGGTAGGTGTCCATCACCGCGGCGGTCTTGGGCTTGATCGCGAGGGGGTTGCGCAGGTCGAACTTCAGCGCGGCCAGCTCGATCAGGTTGCCGTTGCGGTCCTCGCGCACCGAGAAGAGGCAGTCCTCGTCCTGGGCGAGCAGCACCTCGAGGCAGTCGTGGGCCGGGACGACGTCGTCGTCGATCAGGTAGAGCCGGTCCCAGCCCTGCTCGACCGCGGCCTTGGTGCCGAGGTGGAAGCCACCGGCACCACCGAGGTTCTCCGGGCTGTCGATGACCTGGAGGTTGGGCGTGACCGCCTCGGCGAGGACCTGCGCGGTGTGGTCCGTGGAAGCGTTGTTGACGACGATCACGGCGTCGGCGGGCTGGTCGAGCTTGGTGAGCCCGTCGAGCAGCCCACGCAGCATGTCGGCGCGGTTGTAGGTGACGACGACGATCGCGACCGTCTCACGGGTGGTGCTCAACGAAGGAACCTCTCGTGTCCACTGAAGTCCCCCCGGACAGCCGCCCACCACGCCTGCGCAGAGAGCCGGATCCGCTTCGGCTGCGGCTTGGTGAGCAGGTAGAACCATAGGGTCTTGGCCACGAAAGCCAAAGCGAAGGGCCACCCTCTGTAGTCGCGCAGGTTGAGGAGGTTGTTGCGCGCCATGCAGTAGTGCTTCAGGTCGCTGGGCGTGTGGTTGTACGTCGCCCTCCCCCACGCCATCGGGGTGCCGAGATCGCCGACGGCCGGATGGCGCACCTGGGCCCCGACGACGGTCGCGATCCGGGCGCCGGCCTGCTCGGCCCGGAGACGGTATTCGTGGTCGTCGCCCCAGATGAAGTACTCCGCCCGGGGGTAGCCGATCCGTTCCACCAGGTCGCGGGTGACCAGCACCCCGTTGAACGGGATCACGATGTCCTTGATCAGGCCGTCGGTGGCCGCCGCCTCGACGTCGGCGAGCTGGTGCACGACCTTGGAGCGGCCCGGGAGCCGGATCGGGAAGACCAGGCGGCCGGGATCGCCCTCGTCGACGACGAGCGGCCCCCAGAAGTCGAGGTCGGTCTGCTTGAGGAGAAGCGCCAGGCAGTCGGGGTCGGGCAGGCCGTCGTCGTCCATCAGCCAGACCAGGTCAGCGCCGCGCTCGATCGCCAGCTCCAGACCGTCGTGGAAGCCGCCGGCCCCGCCGCTGTTGCTCTGCAGGGTGCGCGCGACCACCGGAACCTGGCGCTGGCCGGGCTCCTCGGCGCCGTCGAGCTGGGCGAGCCACTGCGACGTACCGTCCGTGGAGGCGTTGTCGATGACGATCACCTCGTCGAGCCCGCCGACCACGTCGAGCCGCTCCAGCAGTCGCTGCAGCAGCTCGAGACGGTTGAAGGTCACCACGACGGCGGCGACGCGATTGCTCCCTGGCACGGTTCCAGACTAGCCGCGACCGCGGGGTATCCCGGGAATCAGCGAGTCGTCGTGACGCCCCGTTAACGCGTTGTTCAACACGCGTGGCACGCTCAGCACGCCGAGGCGAGGTCGTCGGTCTCGTTGGCCTGGTAACCCTTGTTGCGCGAGCCCAGCGAACCGCCGGTGACGGGTCCGCCCTTGTCGGAGTCGCCGGAGGCCTTGGGCTTGCTCTTCGAGGCGGGCGCCTTGGTCTCGCCGTCCTCGCCGGTGCTGGGGGAGGCGAAGACTTCCTCCTTCTTCGGAGTGGCCTTCTTCACCGCCTTGCGCACCTCGGCGTGGATGTCGGACATGTCCGGGTCGGCGGTGTTCACCAGCGGCGGCACCAGCGAGAGCGTCGAGATCTTCTGCGACTTCGCCTTGAGCGCCAGCGCGGAGAACCGCTCGATCTCGCTCGGCGGGACGGAGGTGGTGATCGTGGAGCCGGTCGCCTTCGCGACGTCCTGGTAGTGGCGTACGACGTCGGCCGGGCTGGTCTGCTGCAGGATCGCGTTCAGGACGCACTTCTGGCGGGCCATCCGGGAGTAGTCGTCGGAGTCGTGGCGTGCCCGGGCGTACCAGAGGGTCTCCCAGCCGTCGAGCTTCCTGGTGCCGGGCTGGATGTGGGTGTAGAAGCTGTCGGAGGGGATGCCGACCGGGATCGGCTGGCGGACCTTCAGGGTGACGCCCCCGATGGCGTCGACGATCTCCTGGAAGCCGTTGAGGTCGACGATCGCGTAATAGCTGATCTGCAGGTCGGTGATGC
Organism: Nocardioides sp. NBC_00368; assembly: GCF_036090055.1. Lineage (NCBI taxonomy): Bacteria > Bacillati > Actinomycetota > Actinomycetes > Propionibacteriales > Nocardioidaceae > Nocardioides > Nocardioides sp. NBC_00368. Next base: position 5,462,332 of record NZ_CP107970.1, on the reverse strand, counting down.
CCTCGACCGCGTCGACGGTGGCGGCCATGCCAGGGTCCTTCTCGCCCTTGTAGAGCTCCTTGTGCTCCCCGGCCCAGGTGCTCACGCCGTTGAGGTAGCAGCCGTCGCAGTCGAAGCCGCGCGGGAACTCCTTGTCCATCGGAGAGCCGTCGTCGAAGGTGAAGTTCTGCATGTTTCGGGGCAGGCCGATGAGGACGGTGCGACCCGTGACCGCGTCGATCGAGGCGACCGTCAGCGAGTCGGGCCGCAGACCCCAGCGGGTCTTCCCGCCGTCGGAGTCGGCTCCGGCGAGCAGGACGTTGAAACGGCCGTTGTGGGCCTCGGCGGCCTCCGCGCCGGCGAAGATCGCCTCCACCATGCCCTTGTGGACCCCGACCAGGTGGGCGCCGAAGATCAGGGTCGCGCCCACGGAGAAGGCCAGTGCGCCGCCGATCGCGACCACGACCCGGCGCTGCTTGAGGTCGAGCTCGAGCGGGCGGCCCAGCCGCCAGGCGTCGATGAACAGTGCGGCCCAGGCGATCGCACCGGCGATGAGCGCGATCCGGAAGAGGCCGAGCAGCCAGGGCCTGGTGCCGAGCTGGAAGATCAGGCCGTGCCAGAGCAGGGAGATCGCGAAGACCAGCCCGGCGGTGACCGCGAGACCGATGACGGTCCAGATCGCGATCCGGCCGACGCGGCGGTTGCCGGCGACGAGCTGGGCCGACCCCGGCAGGAGCAGCGTGATCAGCAGCAGCGCCATGGCGCGGCGGAACCGCACGCGGGAGGCGCGCTCGGCGGCCGTACGCTGCGGCCGGTAGTTCTGGTCAGCCATCTCGGTCCCTCGGATAAGAGTTTGCATCGCCAGTATCACTAGTCACACACGTAACAGAGTGACGCGACGCGCCGACCAACTCTAGTCGCCGGGCACGGTACGTTTGAGCGCATGCCAAACCCCCGCAACCCTGGCAACCCGAACGATCCCCGGTCGCAGCAGTACGGCTGGGCGTACGGCGGTGGCCAGCCTGCTCAGAACTCGGGTCCGGAGCCGACCAACGTCATGCCCACCGTCCGTCGGCCTCCCGCCGGCTCGCCGCCCCAGGCGCCGCCGCGTGGCGGCTATGACCGGCCGCTGCCCCAGCCGGGCGAGATCGCGCCGACACCCGGGCAGGGTAATTATGGCAACCAGGGCTATGACCAGGGTTACAACCAGGGCTACAACCAGGGCTGGAGCCAGCCGAGCGAGTACGGCGGCAACGGCGGTGGTGGCTACGGCGGGCCGGGCGATGGTTACGGCGGTCGCGGGGGCCGCCAGCCCCGGCCCAAGAAGCGCCACCCGTTCCGCAAGTTCGTCATCATCGTGATGATCCCGATCCTGATCCTGGTCGGCTCGGTGGCCTGGATCGGCATCTCGGCCTGGAACAAGGTCGACAAGGTGGCCTACGAGCCGACCGCGGGCGAGCGGCCGGCGGACCAGCCGGGCACCACGTACCTCATCGTCGCCAGCGACTCCCGCGAGGGCCTGACCGCCGAGGAGAAGAAGAAGCTCTCCACCGGCGACGCCGCGGGCAGCCGCACCGACACCATCAAGCTGCTGCACACCGGCGCGGGCAAGACGATCGTGGTGACCCTTCCCCGCGACTCGCTGGTCCCGATCCCGGGCCACGGCACGACCAAGATCAACGCGGCCTTCGCCTACGGCGGGCCCGAGCTGCTGGTGCAGACGATCGAGCAGAACACCGGCGTGCGCATCGACGGCTACGTCGAGATCGGCATGGGCGGCCTGGCCCGCCTCGTCGACGGCGTCGGCGGCATCGAGATTTGCCCCAAGAAGGACATGAAGGACCCCAAGGCGGGCCTGGACATCAAGAAGGGCTGCCAGGAGGTAGATGGCGTCACCGCGCTCGCCTACTCCCGCTCCCGCTACGCGGCCGAGAACGGCGACCTCGGTCGTGGCGCCAACCAGACCGAGGTCATCTCGGCGATCGGCAAGAAGGCCACCAGCGCGGGCACCCTGCTGAACCCGGCCAAGCTGGCCGAGATGGGCAGCGGCGCCGAGGGGCTCAAGGTCGGCAAGGGCATGAGCGTCATCGGCGGCGCGAAGTTCCTGTGGGCGTTCAAGGCGCTCGCGGGTGGCTCGGCGATGACCTGCGGCGTGCCGATCAAGGACTTCGCGGTCAACTGGCGCAAGGAGGACGCGCTGACGATGTTCGGCCACATCAAGGCGGACACCGTCGACCAGATCCCGGCGGACATCTGCACGGCGACCGGTCTGCCCGAGTAGCTCGTTTCGTCCGCAGCCGTCCCTACTGACTTTCGTCGGTAGGGACGGCTGCTTTTCGTCCACTGTCATGGGGCGCGTACGTCCCTAGGTTCGACGCATGATCACACTGGACCACCTGACCAAGAGATACGGCGCGACCACCGCGGTCGACGATCTCACCTTGCAGATACAGCCCGGCCGGGTCACCGGCTTCCTCGGCCCCAACGGCGCCGGCAAGTCGACCACGATGCGGATGATCCTCGGCCTGGACCGGCCGACGTCGGGGACCGCCACGATCGACGGGCGCCCGTACGCCTCGCTGCGGCGTCCGCTGCGCGAGGTCGGTGCGCTGCTGGACGCCAAGGCGGTGCATCCCGGCCGCCGGGTGCGTACGCACCTGGTGGCGATGGCGCGGAGCAACTCGATCCCGGTGGCCCGGGTCGACGAGGTGCTCGAGCGGGTCGGCCTGGCCGGGGTCGGCCGGCGGCGGGCGGGAAGCCTCTCGCTCGGGATGAGCCAGCGGCTCGGGATCGCGGGCGTGCTGCTCGGCGACCCGCGGGTGATGCTCTTCGACGAGCCCGTCAACGGGCTCGATCCCGACGGCGTGCTGTGGATCCGGAACCTGCTGAGGTCGCTCGCCGCGGAGGGACGTACGGTCCTGGTCTCCAGCCACCTGATGAGCGAGATGCAGCAGACCGCCGACCACCTGGTCGTGCTGGGCCGGGGGCGGCTGCTCGCGGACTCCTCGCTGGAGTCGTTCGTCGCCGGGCACGGGTCGCTCGAGGAGGCGTACTTCCGGCTGACCGCCGGCAGCGTCGAGTACACGGGAAGCGAGGTGGCCTGATGCTTGCCACGATCGCATCGGAATGGACCAAGCTCTGGTCGGTCCGCTCGACCTGGTGGTGCCTGATCGGCGCGGCCGCGCTGATGGCGCTCTACTCGGTCCCGCTGGGCTTCGACGCGGCCGAACCCAACCCGGACCTGTCCCGCGCGGACCAGCTGCTCCACGTCGAGGACGTCGCCACCGCGGGCCTGCTGTTCACCCAGTTCGCGCTGATCGCGCTGGCCCTGCTGACGGTGACCTCGGAGTATGCCTCCGGCAGCATGCGTACGACACTCCAGTGCGAGCCCCGGCGCGGCCGGGTGCTGGTCGCGAAGCTCGTCGTGGTCGAGGCGGTCGCCCTGGTCGCAGGCGCGCTCCTCGCGCTCCTGGGAGCCGGTCTCGGCTACCTGACCGCGGGTGACTACGGCGTCTTCGACGTCTCCGCGGTGGCCACGGTGGCCGGCAAGGTCAGTGTCTACATGGGCGCTGTCGTCGCGCTGGCGATCGGGCTCGCGGTCGCGCTTCGGAGCACGGCGGGCGCGCTGGTCGTGGCCTTCCTGGCACTCTTCCTGCTGCCGATGGTGCTGATGATGAGCGGGATGGACCTGATGACCGAGGTGTCCTACTACCTGCCGGGGACCGCCGGCACGGAGTATCTCGGCGTCGGCATCGCGACCCTCTTCGGGCTCGACGACGGCCTTCCCTACGACGTCAACGGCGGCCTCGGTCTCCTCGCCGCGTGGTCGGTGGTCACGCTGCTGGCCGGCTACCTGGTGTTCCGCAGGCGCGACGCCTGATCCTTGTCGGTGGTCGAGCTCTCGGTCCTGGAGGTCTCGACAAGCTCGACCACCGATGGCGCCACGAGCCCTGCCTCGTGCGCGAGGACCGCCGCCTGCACCCGATTGCGTACGCCGAGACGGCCGAAGGCGCTGCTCAGATAGGCCTTCACGGTGCCCTCCACGAGATGGAGCCGGCGGCCGATCTCGGCGTTGGAGAGCCCCGCGCCGACCAGCGCCATCACGTCGCGCTCGCGGTCGGTCAGGGTGGCGACCTTGGCCCGTGCCTCGGCGGCCCGCGACATCCGGTCGCCCGCCCCGGCGCCGAGCTCGGCGATGACCCGCTGGGCCACCCGCGGGGAGAGGTAGGCGGCGCCGTCGGCGACCGCGTGCACGCCCGCGAGCAGCTCGCGCGGGTCGCCCGACTTGAGCAGGAACCCGCTGGCACCGTCTCCGAGCGCCCGGGCGATGTAGGCGTCCTCGGAGAACGTGGTCAGGATGACCCGCGCGGTCTCCGGGGCGGTCCGGGCGATCTCTGCCGCGGCCGCCAGGCCGTCCATCCGCGGCATCCTGACGTCGAGCAGCGCCACGTCGGGTCGGTGGCGCTGGGCGGCGTCGACCGCCTCGCGCCCGTCGGCGGCCTCCGCGACCACCTCGATCGCCTGGTCGGTCTCCAGGATCGCGCGTACGCCGGCCCGGACCATCGCCTCGTCGTCCACCAGCAGCACCCGGATCACAGCACAGCCTCTCGCCGCTGGAGGGCGGGCAGGTCGGCGACCACCTCGAAGCCTCCGCCTGGGACAGGGCCGTGGCGCAGCGTGCCGCCGGCGGCACGGGCCGCCTCCTCCAGCCCGGCCAGGCCCAGCCCGGTCGTCGCTCCGGCACGCGGCGGCAGGGTCGCTCGGCCGTTGCTCACCGAGAGGCGTACGCCAACGGGTTCGCGCTCCTCCACCGAGACCGTCACCGACGACCCCGGCGCGTGCCGAGCGGCGTTGGTGAGCGCCTCCTGCACGATCCGGTGCGCAGCGGCGTCCCGGACCGGTGCGGTGCCCTCGGTGAGCGAGCCGACCAGACGTACGTCCATCCCCGACTCACGCGCGCGCTCGACCAGGCCGCCGATCCCGGCCGCGGCGGGGGTCAGCGGCGCCTCCTCGTCAGCGGGACGGAGCACACCGACGATCTCGCCGAGCCGCTCGGTGGCCCCGGCGGCGGCCGCGCGGATGTCGCCGGCCGCCTTCTGGTGGGTCGCGGTGAGCCCCGGTGCCACCTCGAGCGCCCCGGCGCGCAGCGCGATCAGGCTCAGCTCGTGGCCCAGGGAGTCGTGCATCTCCTGCGCGATCCGGGCCCGCTCGGCCAGCTGGGCCTGCTCGATCGCCGTCGAGTGGTGACGGGCGACCTGGCGCAGGTAGCGGCCGCTGAGCCAGGGAAGCGCCATGAAGATGATCATGTTGCCCGCCATCGCGACCCGCACACCGCCGCCGTTGACGGCGGCGTCGAGCGCGGTCAAAGCCACCACGGCCACGCCCACAACCGCCACCGACGGCCACACCTGATCGGCCCACCTGCCGACGAGGAAGCTCACCAGGGCCGCGAACGCGACGTAGCTGATCAGGATCCAGCCGTCGTTCGCCACCACCGTGCCGCCGACCAGCAGGCACACCAGCGCCACCGCGACCGCCGGGTGCCGATGCCGCAGCCACATCGCGAGCGCGACGCCGACGACGCCTGCCACCGCCGACCAGCCCGACCACTGCGGGTGGCCGGCGCCACTCATGTAGAGGTGCTCGGCCGCGACCGCGGCGATCAGCAGTGCCGAGAGGATCGGCTCCCAGACCCGGGGCACACGCAGCAGACTCACGCTCGACACGGTAGTTGCCGCCCTGCTCGGGCTGTACCGACTTTCGACAGTAGGTGAACCCGACCCGTCCGCGGCCGAAAGAACCAATCCACGGGCAGGGGGTCTCGACAAGCTCGACCACCGGTGCAGACTGTGACCCATGGCTTACGAGACCCTGACTTTCGACGTGGACGCCGACGGCATCGCGCTCCTGACCCTCAACCGACCGGACGCACTCAACTCGTTCACGGTGACGATGGCGCGCGAGCTGGAGGAGGTGTTCACCACCGACGCGATGGCCGACGAGGTGCGCGCGGTGATCGTGACCGGTGCGGGGCGGGCCTTCTGCGCGGGCATGGACCTCTCGGCCGAGGGCAACGTCTTCGGCCTCGACGAGTCGCTGCACCCGACGCCCGAGAAGCTCGCCGAGCACCTGGCCGACCCGGCCAAGCACCCCGAGTACGCCGAGGGCGTACGCGACACCGGCGGCAAGGTCACCCTCGCCATCCACGCGCTCCCCAAGCCGGTGATCGCCGCGGTCAACGGCCCGGCGGTCGGGATCGGAGCCACCATGCTGTGCGCGATGGACGCGCGGCTGGCCTCCTCCAAGGCGAAGATCGGCTTCGTCTTCGGCAAGCTCGGCATCGTGCCCGAGGCCTGCTCGTCCTACTTCCTGCCGCGCGTGGTGGGCGTGCCGCGGGCCCTGGAGTGGCTCTACACCGCAGAGATCCTCGACCCCGACCAGGCGCTCGACGGCGGCCTGGTCCGCAGCATCCACCTACCCGACGAGCTCCTGCCCGCCGCCTTCGAACTGGCCCGGCGGTTCACCCAGAACCGGTCGCCGGTCGGCACCGCGCTCGTACGCCAGCTGATCACCCGCAACGCCTCCGCCCGGCACCCGCTCGAGGCGCACCTGAGCGACTCGCTGGCGATGTTCTACGCCTCGGTCGGCGACGGCAAGGAGGGAGTCGCTGCGTTCCTGGAGAAGCGGGCCCCGGAGTTCACCTCGAAAGCGTCCGAGGTGCCGGACGTCTTTTTACGCTCTGACCTGCAGCGATAGCCGCGAACCCCCTGTTGTGCCGGGGGATCGTGAGTTACCGTCGAAAGTGGGCCCGCCCGCTGGTCCCTCACCCGGGTGTGGCCGCGGCCGGCACGCAACGCCTAACCCGAGATGGGCGCGTGTCGGCCGCCTCTCGGCGCTAGGCACCGATGCGGCGTGCGTACTCCTCGACGATCGCGTCGACCGGCTGATCGACGTCGATGACGAACCCGGCCTCGTCCGGCTCGAGCGGCTCGAGCGTGCGGAACTGGCTGTCCAGGAGCGAGGCCGGCATGAAGTGGCCGGGCCGGCTCGCCTGGCGCCTCGCGATCACCTCGCGGGTGCCCTCCAGGTGGAGGAAGGTCACTCCGGCGCTGTGGCGGCGGAGCTGATCCCGGTACTTCCGCTTCAGCGCCGAGCAGCTCATCACGCCGCCGCGCTCCTCATGGGCGGCGAGCCACTCCCCCACGGCCTCCAGCCAGGGGAAGCGGTCATCGTCGTCGAGCGCGATCCCGGCGGTCATCTTCTCGATGTTCGCCGGCGGATGCAGGTCGTCGGCATCCTCGAACGGCACCCGCAGCCTGCCCGCGATCGCCGCGCCGATGGTCGACTTCCCCGAACCCGAGACACCCATCACGACCAGCACCGGTTTCGCCATCAGGCCATCGTACGGGCGTAGAGGAGCTCGAGGTCGGTGAAGTGCCGATGCGTCCCCGCCTCCTGGTAGGACGAGGTGTCCGCCATCGTGTAGCCGTGCGGGGCGTCGGGGTAGATGAGGTTGGTGTAGGTCACCCCGGCGTCGTCGAGCGCCCGGCCGAGGTCGGCGACGTTCTCCGGCGTCATCGAGCGGTCGTGGTCGGCATGCCCGAAGTAGTACTCCGCCCTCGTCCCGGCGATGCAGGTGTGCGGCGAGGCCTCGTCCGCGGTCACCAGCCCGCCGCCGTGGAACCCGCCGACCGCGACGAACTCATCGGGGAACCGCCCCGCGGTCCGCACCGCGATCCGCGCTCCCATGCAGTAGCCGTGCGTCCCCAGCGGGCCGGTGACGTACGTCTGGAGCTTCTGGACGTACGCCGGGATGTCGCCCGCCAGCCGAGCCACGGTGAGCCCCCGCACCCGGGCCATCGCACCGTTCGCGAAGAACGCGTCCCGCGCCGCCGGGTCGCGGAGGTCGGCGGTCGGCGCCAGCTCGGCCACGCTGCCGTCGCGGTAGAACACGTTGGGTGCGAGCACGACATAGCCCCAGGACGCGACCCGCTCGATCATCTCGGCCAGCCGCGGCCGCAGGCCGATGGCGTCCATGTAGACGAGCACGCCACCCTTCGGTGCGCTCTCGGGCCGGGCGAGGTAGGCCTCGGCGGTGCCGTCGGGGGTCTGGATCTCGATCTGCTCAACCACGCCGCTCACGCTACTGCCATGCTCGTAGTCATGACCCAGCACCTTGAAGCGCTGCACCTCGAGTCCTCCCGAGCGATCCCGGTCGCCTACGAGACCGCCCTCGCCCGCGTCCTCCCGGCTCCGCTGCCGCAGATCTTCGGCCGCCGGTACGCCGCGATCGGCCCGATCGCCGAGGTCCGCGACCAGGCCGGCGGCTGGGACTCCGTCGGCGAGACCCGCACGATCGTCCTCTCCGACGGCGCCACGATGCGCGAGACCCTGACCGCCGTCGACGCCCCCACGTCGTTCTCCTACGAGATCACGCCCCTCTCGGGCCCCCTCAAGCTCCTGGTCGGCCACGTCGCCGGCCGCTGGTCCTTCGCCCCCGCCGGCACCGGCACCCGGGTCACCTGGTCCTGGGACGTCACTCCCACCTCGTCTGCCGCCTCGTTCGCGATGCCTGTGTTCGGGTGGATGTGGAACGGGTACGCGCGGCAGAGTCTGGAGGCGCTCGAGGAGCTGCTGCTCGGCGGCTGAGCTTCTTGTGCGGCGCTGACTTTGTTCTTGCGCGTCGGCGGGTTGGTGTGTTTTGGGGTTGGTGTCTGCCGCCGACCCGTTACGGAGGGTGTTCTCGCCGCCGTCCGGAGTAAAGGACGGCCTTCGGCCGCCGGCTTCGCCGGCCGCTTCGCGGTCCTTGACACCGGCCGTCGGCGAGAATTTTGGCTGGCTATCGGGTCGGCGGCAGGGGTTTGGCGCGGCTATCTGGGTTGGGGAGGGGCTTGGGGTCTGAGGGGTGAATGAATGTTCGTTCACTCCGAGATCGCCGTGGGGCGGTCGGTGGCGGGGGGCGAATGAAAATTCGTTCGGCATACCGGGGTGAATGAATTTTCGTTCACCGTGGAGCGCCCACCTCCCGAGGAGCGATGACCCCTCGGCCACACCCGGGCCGCCGCCCCGATAGCCAGCCAAATCTTTCTCGACATGGTCCGGTGTCAAGGATCGCCGAAGGCGACCGGCGTAGCCGGCGGCCGAAGGCCGTCCTTTACTCCGGGCCAGGTCGAGAAACACTCGAGAACGGGTCGGCGGCCCACAGCCGACGAAAACACAGTCGCGAACCGCGGCGAAACCAAGACGGCCGGAGCCGCGTCACTCCACCCCGTGCCGCTTGATGAACGAGAGAATCTGCTCGGAAAGCTCAGGCCGGCACACGATCACATCAGGCAGGTAGACGTCGTCCTGGTTGTAGCGCAGCGGCGACCCGTCGATGCGCGAGGTGAACAGCCCGGCCGCGGCGGCGACGGCCACGGGAGCGGCGGAGTCCCACTCGTACTGCCCACCCGCGTGGACGTACGCATCGGAGATGTCGCGCACGACCGACATCATCTTCACGCCGGCCGATCCCATCGGCACGAGCTCGGCGCCGAGCTCCTCCGCCAGCGCCTCGACGAACGCCGGCGGGCGGCTGCGGGAGACGGCGATCCGGGGACGGGGCGAGGTCGAGGGCGGCACGAGCGGGGCCGCGCCGGTGTGGAAGGTGCTCTGCACGGACGCGTCCGCGAGCGCCGGCTGAGCGACCGCACCGGCGATCAGCTCACCACCGTTGGAGGAGCCCCACAGGGCGACGTGCACGGCCCAGTCGTCGCGCGGCGGCTCGGAGAACTCCCGGGTGCCGTCGAGCGGGTCGATGATCCAGACGCGGTCCTTGGTGAGCCGCTCCTTGGAGTCCTTGCCCTCCTCGGACAGGACCCCGTCCTCGGGACGGTACTCGGCGACGAGCTTCATCAGCAGCTCGTGGGCGGCCAGGTCGCCGGCGTCCTTGAGCTCCTTGCCCTCGAGGCCGGAGGTGGCGCGCACCTCGAGCAGTCGGCGACCGGCGGTCTCGGCCAGCCAGGCGGCCAGCAGGTGGTCGGAGGCGAGGATCTCGGGCGTGGGCGCATCAAAGGTCACCCGCGGCACTCTAGCGAGACCTGCGACCGGACCGATACTGAGCCCGATACAGCCCCAAGCCGAGCCCGATCGCGGCGACCAGCGCCACTCCGGTGAGCACCGCACGCAGGATCAGCCCGGTCTTGGCGCGCTCGTGCTCGTCGGTGACCGCGTCGGCCATGGTCTCGGTCGACTTCAGGATGACCTCGCGAAGGCCCTGGATGTATTCCACGGCGCCGTCGGACCAGGTGCGTACGATCGGCTCCCCCTTCGACGCGGCCCGCATCTCCTTGGCGACCCCCTCGATGCTGCCCTTGGCGGCGACGTCGCGGACCGTACGCTGCACCATCATCGCGCCCGAGCCTTTGTCGAAGGTGCCGTCGGAGACCCGGTCGAGCTCGGCCTGCAGCTCGGGCGAGGCTCCCGAGTAGAACGCCGAGGACGCCTTCACCCACGCCGCCTCGGCGTCGGTGAGGTCCTTGACCGACTTGGTGTCGATCTCGTTCTCGGACAGCGCCACGACCATGAGCTCGCGCTCGATGCTGAAGGCCTCCGCCGCCGCGGTCAGGTTGCTGAGGTTGCGGATCTGGTCGGCGGTCTCGTCGTCCTCGAGCTCCGGCAGCTGCGCGGCGAGCATCAGCAGGTTGCTGGCCAGGCCCGTGTAGACCTCGCGGGCGGCGTCCTGGCTGGCCTTGTCACCCTCCTGCATCTCGGTCCGGTAGAGCTCGAAGTCGGCGAGCACCTCGGTGATGTCGTGATGGAGCGTGCGCAGCTCGGCGTCGCCGTCGACGTCGATCTCGGCCGACGCGGTCTGCCACTCCTCGACCGCGATGTCGGTGGTGTGCAGGTAGGTGGAGCGTACGTTGACCGGCGCCTGCGCGACCGGCTGCAGCGCGTCCCGCTCGAAGATCACGTCGACGGCGAGCTCGATGGTCTCCGGGAGCGACTCGCTGAGCGCGGCCGCCCGGCCCGTCTCCGAGGCGTTCTGGAAGGCGGCGAACGTCGCCCAGCCGCCGACGGCCACACCGAGCAGGGCGATCGCCAGCAGGATGCTCACCGCCCGGCGGCCAGCACCGGGCCGCTCTGCCGCCCGCGCCCCGCCGGTCGGGATCGGACCGCTCGCGCCGATCGTGGAGAACCCACCGGTCGACCCGGTGGCGGCCGCGGCCGGGAACGAGCCGCTGCCGGCGTACGCCTTGAAGGCACCGGATGTGCTGATCGGACCGGACGCGTGCGTCGCGCGCTGCCGGGGCACCTGCGCGTCGAAGACCGGCAACGGACCGGAGCCGGTGAGCACCGCGACGACGTCCTGCGCGCTCGGCCGCTGCTGGGGCTCCTTGGCCATCATCATCGCGACCAGGTCGTCGATGATCCCCGGCACCTGGACCATGCTGCTGACCCGCGGGATCGGCGCGGTGGCGTGCTGGTAGACCATCGTCGCCGGGGCACCGCCGGAGTAGGGGGTGCGGCCGGTGAGCATCTCGTAGAAGACACAGCCCAGCGAGTAGATGTCGCTCGCCGGCCCGACCTCACCACCTGAGCCGCGCTCGGGAGAGAGGTAGCCGAGGCTCCCGACGACGTCGTGGGTGGAGGTCAGCCGCTGGTCGCCCAGCCGGGCGAGCTGAGCGATCCCGAAGTCGACGATCCTGATCCGGCGGTCGCTGTCGTAGACGAGGTTGGAGGGCTTGATGTCGCGGTGGACGATCCCCTGGCCGTGGACGGCGGCGAGCGTCCGCGCGGCCTGGACGATGACCTCGCCGGCCTCCCGGGCGATCAGCGGGCCGTGCGAGCGCAGGCGTTCGCCGAGGTCGGGACCGGTCAGGAGCTCCATGACGAGGAAGGCCATCGGCCCGTTGCCGGTGCGCTCGATCCCGGCGTCGTGCACCTGCACGGTCCCGGGGTGGCTGGCGGCCGCGGTCGAGAGCGACTCGCGACGGAACCGCTCGATCATGGTCGGGTCGGCCGACGTCCTCACGACCTTGACCGCGACCCAGCGCTGCAGGGTGAGGTCCATGGCCTGCCATACCTCGCCCATACCGCCTCGCCCGATCAGGCGGTGCAGCTCATATCGGCCGGCAATCTTGGGGTGGGGGGAGGTTTGCATGGGGGACGTTCCCGTCGAGGATCCAGTTGTTCATTCGTGTTGGGTTGCTCACACAACGGCCAGGGAGTTTAGGGGACACTCACTAGTAGGCGCCAGAGCCACGCACAACGGCTTTTACCGTACGAACGACGATCCCGAAGTCCCGCAGAAGTGTCCAGTTGTCGACATAGTCCAGGTCGAGCCGGACCGTGTCCTCCCAGGAAAGATCCGAACGCCCCGAGACCTGCCACAGCCCGGTCAGACCGGGAGCAACTGCGAGTCGGCGATGAGAGTCCCGATCGTACATGGCCACCTCGCTCGGCAGTCCAGGCCTCGGCCCCACCAGCGACATCTGGCCCAGGACGATGTTGAACAGCTGGGGCAGCTCGTCGAGGGAGTACTTCCGCAGCACCCGCCCCACCCGGGTCACCCGCGGGTCGGCGCGAAGCTTGAAGAGCACGTGTCCAGGGCGGTGGTCGAGCGTGCGCAGCAGCGACTCCGCGTCGACGACCATGGTGCGGAACTTCCAGATCCGGAACTGCTTGCCGTTGCGGCCCACCCGCACCTGCCGGAAGAAGACCGGCCCCGGTGAGTCGAGCTTGATCACGACCGCCATGGTCAGGAAGACCGGGAGCAGCACGGTCGCGGCGGCCACCGCGGCCAGCCACTCCCACACGTACTTGGCGACCCGGGTCAGCCGGGCTCGCAGGGCCTCGTCGACGTAGAGAAGGGTCATCGAGCCGAGCCTCATCGAGGACGTACGCTGCGGGGTCACGTCCTGCATCCGGGTGCTGACCAGCAGCGGGAGCCCGAAGGACTCGCTCGTCCAGGCCAGCCGCTGGATCTCGCGGCCGGCGAGGTCGGGCCCGGGAACGACCAGCACGGCGTCGGGGGCGACCGAGGCGATCGCGCCGGAGAGCCCGTCGGCGCGGCAGACCGCCGCGGCCTCCATCAGGCCGCCGCTGAGCCGGTGGGTCCACTCCGGGATCGGGCCGTGGTCATGAGCCGCCTCCACCACGACGACCCGCAGCGGGTTGCGTGGCCGCGAGCTGAAGATGTAGCCCACCACCCGGAACGCGAGCGCGGTCACCAGACCCAGGATCGTCTGCACGACCAGCTGGGCCTGCGGCAGCTCGACCACCGCACCCAGCAGCCAGGTCGCCATGCTCATCGCCATGAACGCCTTGAAGACCCCCGAGACCGTCGCCCGCAGGCGCTCGGCACCGGGCAGGATCTTCGGCGCGGTGATCCTGGTGGCCAGACCCCAGACCAGCCCCCACACGAGCGCGTGGGCGATCTCCTGTCCCACGAGAAGCGGCGCCAGGACCATCAATGCGAGCCCGTCGAGCATCGAGGCCTGCAACCGAAGGGAGGGTGCCTTGGCGGACACCCTCCGGCGGTTGATGTCGAGCGGGACTACTGTCTCCACCGACGCCAGCTCTATCGTCATTCATCTCCCCCATGGTGCTGGGCGCCCGGACGCTACTTCATGCCAGAACAATGCGGGACGAAGGCGGTCGGTGGGGGCCGATGGGGGTCCGGTTAGACCAAATGAGGGAACCGGAACCCACTGGTCCAGACCAGTCGACTCACTCCAGCGACTGGGGCGAGCGCCAGCCGAGGCGGTGAGCGAGACCGACCGCCGCGATCTGGGAGGTGACCTGGAGCTTGGCGAGGATGGACTTCACCTGCGTACGCACGGTCGCCTCGGAGACGACACCGATGACGGCGATCTCGTGGACGGTGCGGCCGAGCATCAGGTGACCGAGCACCTGCGACTCACGCTTGGTGAGCAGCTCGATGCGGCGGCTCAGCTCGGCGACCTCGTGCTGGCGCTCGAACCAGATCCGGATCAGCCGCTCGCGGTCGCTGACCGCGAGCACGCAGGCGCCCTGGTAGAGCCGCCGTACGGTGCCCAGGATCTCTCCGAGCGGGCGCGACTTGGACAGCACCGTGCGGGCGCCGTTGCGCAGCGCCTGCCCCCAGCGCGCCTCCTCGATCGCCCCGGTCACCACGACCACGTCGACGCCGGCCTTGGCGAGCGGCTCGATGAGGCGCACCCCGTCGCCGTAGCGGCCCAGGTCGAGATCGAGGAGCACGACCTTCGGCTTGTTGCGGAGCACGACGGAGACCATCGTGGCGGTGGAGACGGGCTCGCTGGGCATCGGGATGCGGCGTACGTCGTATCCCTCCATCGAGACGGCGAGCTCGAGCGACTCGGCGAAGAGGACGTGGTCCTCGACGATGACGACTCGGTACTGGCTACGCGGCGACAACGCCATCGGAGGCGCCTTCCTGCTCAGCCCCGATCTCGGAGCGTTCGATCACTGCACTGGGAAGGGTGACCACGAAGGTCGTGCGTTCCCCGGCGGCGAGGCGGAGCGAGCCGCCCATCCGCTCGGCAACGGTGCGGGCTTCGTTGAGCCCGATTCCCTGGCCGGCCGAGTCCGGACCACGGACGCCCCACTCGAAGATCCGGTCGCGAACCTCGGGGGCGACTCCGGGGCCGTCGTCGGAGACCTCGACGACGACCATCTGGCCGGACTCGCCCGGCTCGTGCCGGACCACGACCTCGACAGCGCCGGAGCCGTGCTTGGCCGCGTTGTCGAGAAGAATGTTGACGATCTCCGCCGCCGCGTCCGAGCTGCCGGTGGCGAGCGCGTTGCTGGGATGGTGGACGACCGTGGTGCCGCTGGCCTCGTGGGCCAGGGCGAGGTTGTGGATCACCGCGTCGACATCGATCACGCCGTTGTCGACCGGCATCGTGTCGGCGCCGCCGCGGTGGGCCCGGACGAGGCGCTCCAGGCGCCTGAGCTCGCTGCCCATCATGGTCAGCATCGCCACCCGGCGCTCCGGGTCGAGCGTCTCGGAGTTGCACAGCAGCTCGCTGGCCGAGCGGACGCCGGCGAGGGTCGAGGTCACCTCGTGCATCCGGGCCCGCTGGAGACGCTGCGTCTCCCGCGCGCTGAGCAGGTCGAGGTAGATCTCGTCGGCCGCCTTCGCCTCCGCCGCGCACACGCGCCGGTAGATGCGTACGGCACCGTGCACGAGACCCGCGGACGCCGCCAGCGACGTGGCGACGACGATGGTGGTGAGAAGGACCCAGAGGAGTGCTCCGTGGGTGTGGAAGGAGACCCAGGGACCTTGAAGGACGGCGATGAGAAAACTCTGGACGCCGATGAAGACGGCGGTCGTGGTTGCGTACGCGGTGGTTAACCAACCCGAGTTGATCCGCTTGAAAATGGACGTAGACATACTGCTCCCCAGGACGGGTCGGCCAGTGAGGTATGAGTCCCCGGATCGGACCTTGTGCAGGCCCTGCTCCCCCAGCCCGAGTTTGTCGGGCCGTCCCAATATGAATGTTGTGACCGAATCCTTCGCTGAAGGAAACGTAATCAGCACGTTATCGTCGCGCGACCGCATTTCGGGCCAATACCGAGAATTGAGGAGTCATAGATTTTCGGGGGCGTCCGCAATCTACAGTGCGGGAAGCGTTGTCCCAGGTCATCCCCAAACTTGGGGGATCGTAGAACAGGTTCCCGATACGGGCCTCCCGACCACCAGAATGGGTATACCCCCAGGGATATCTGGCAGGGCCCGAGACGACCGAACGGCGCACCGGACATGGCAGGCACGACCGTACGACTCAGGGTGGCTGTCTCCGCGGACGAGACGATGACCCTTGACGCGGTGAGGGTCACGCTCGACGAGCGCGGCATCATCGTGACGGCGACCGCTGCCACCGACGCGGACCCGGCCTCCCTCCTCCTGGGCGACCCCGCGGTCTGGTTGGTCGTCACCGACATCGAGGACTGGGCGCAGCTCGACCGGGTGTGCGCGCTGGTGCGTGGCGTACGTCTGCCGGGGGTCGCGCTCACCACCGCTCCGCGCGGTGGGCTGTGGGGTGCGCTGATCGAGGCCGGGGCGGTCGAGGTGCTGCCTGCCGACGCCGACTCGGACACGATCGAGGGATCGCTGCGCGACGCCGCGGAGGGTCGCGCGGGACACTCCCCCGCAGAGGTCGAGGGTCTGGTCGCGCAGTGGCACCTGATGCGGGACGGGCTGGAGAGGATGCGCCGGCTCGTCAGCTCACTGACCGTGCGCGAGCGCGAGGTGCTCGAGCTGCTGTACGACGGGGCGCCCGTCGCCCAGATCGCGGAACGCTTCGGGGTGGCGCAGACGACGGTGCGGACCCAGGTGAAGTCGATCCTGCGGAAGTTCGGGGTCGGGTCCCAGCTGGCCGCGGTCGCGGCGTACGACCGGTATCTGCGGCCTCGGGGTTGACCCTAGGAGTTGAACTTCTGCTGGGTCTTCTCCAGGCCCTCGGTGATCAGCGTCTCGATGGCGTCGGCGGCCGTGTCGACCACGAACGGCAGCACCTTGCGCTCGGTGGTGGAGAAGTTGGAGAGCACGAAGTCGTGCACCTCCTGGCGACCGGGCGGGCGGCCGATGCCGACGCGCACCCGGTGGAAGTCGCCGGTCCCGAGAGAGGACCGCATCGACTTGAGGCCGTTGTGGCCGTTGTCGCCGCCACCCAGCTTGACCCGCATCGTGTCGAAGGCGATGTCGAGCTCGTCGTGGATGGCGATCACGTGGTCGGGCTGGACCTTGTAGAAGGTCGCGAGCGCCTTGACCGGTCCGCCGGACTCGTTCATGTAGGTCCTCGCACGTGCGAGGACGACGCGTGGGCCGGGCACCCCCGGGGTCGTACCCCGGAGGCGCCCTTCCACGACGTCAGCACGGCCGGACTTGTGGGCACGCCACTTGCTGCCCAGCCGGTTGGCCAGCTCGTCGGTGACGAGGTAGCCGATGTTGTGACGGTGTCCGGCGTACGTCGGCCCGGGGTTGCCCAGGCCGACGACCAGCCAGACGCCGTCGGTCATCGAGTCCGAGGTCACTCGGCGTCGGCGGCCTCAGCCTCGGCGGCCTCAGCGGCCTCGCCCTCGGCGGCCTCGTCGGCGACGGGCTCCTCGATGGTGCGGGCCTCGGTGATGTTGACGACCAGGGTCTCCGGGTCGGTGACCAGGGTGGTGCCCTTCGGGAGGGTGACCGAACCGGCGAGGATCTGGGTGCCGGCCTCGAGGCCCTCGATGTCGATCTCGAGGCTCTCCGGCACGTGGGTGGCCTCGGCCTCGACGGTCAGGGTGTTGGCGTCGGTGACGACCATGGTGCCGGAGGCGGCGTCGCCCACGACGTTGATGACGATGTCGACGGTGACCTTCTCGCCCGCGCGGACGGCGACGAAGTCGACGTGCTCGATGACGCGGCGGACGTCGTCGACCTGGACCTGCTTGGTCAGGGCGAGCTGCGTCTTGCCGTCGATGTCCAGCTCCAGCAGCGCGTTGGCACCGTGGTGCTTGAGCGCCATCATGGTGGCGTGGCCCGGCAGGGTCAGGTGGATCGGGTCGGCGCCGTGGCCGTAGACGACCGCCGGGATCTTGTTCTCACGGCGGATGCGGCGAGCGGCACCCTTGCCGAACTCGGTGCGCTTCTCGGCGACGATCTTCTCGCTGGACATGCGTTGAACTCCTCGATGAGTGGTGCTGACGTCAGTGGCGCCCGGCAGGTCCGACGAAGGCCGTGCGACGAAGGCACGGCGTCCCTTTGAGGAGACGTCCACCTTGTCGATCACGGAGCGCGAGGCGCTCCCTCGCCGAGGCAACTGCCACAGACTATCCCCGGATCACACTCACAGCGAAATGCGCGCGCGTGCTGACCTGCGAGGACGTACGTTGGAGGTCGTGTCCCTCACACTCGACGAGGCCCGCGCACGGGCCGGCGTGATCAGCTCTCTCTCCTATGACCTCGATCTCGACCTCACCGGCCCCGAGACCTTCCGGAGCCACGCTCGCGTCCGGTTCGCGTCCACTGCCGCCGAGACGTTCCTGGATCTGAAGGGCGCGCACTCGGTGTCGCTGGTCGTCAACGGGGAGGCGGTCGAGGCTGCGTACGACGGTGCGCGGGTGAGCCTGACCGCGCTGTCCGAGGAGGCGGTGAACGAGGTGGAGGTGACCGCGACGCTGCCGTACACGACCGACGGCGACGGGATGCACACGTTCACCGACCCGGTCGACGGGTCGCGCTACGTGTCGGCCTACCTGGGCATGGACAACGCCTCGAAGGTCTTCGCCTGCTTCGACCAGAACGATCTCAAGGCGTCGTTCTCGGTCGCGGTCACCGCCGACCCGGCCGACACCGTTCTCGCCAACGGGGCCGTCGTCTCGCAGGAGGCCGGGCAGTGGGGCTTCGCGACCACTCCCCCGATCCCACCGGCGCTGCTGGTGGTCGCGGCCGGTCCGTGGCACTCGGTGCGCTGGTCGGCAGTGCTCGATTCCGGGGAGGGGCTGGACTTCGGCTGGCACGCCCGGCGGTCGCTGGCGACCGAGCTCGACCGGGACGCGGAGGAGCTGCGGCGTACGACCGAGGCGTGCTACGCCCACTACGCCGACCTCATCGACGAGCCCTACCCCTTCGACTCCTACGACCAGGTCTTCGTGCCCGGGCTCAACTGGGGTGCGCAGGAGATGCCCGGGTGCGTGACCTACCGTGACGAGCTGCTGCCGCGCGGCGCGATCACCGATGCCCAGCGCGCGATCCGCGCGGTGATCATCGCCCACGAGATGTCCCACATGTGGTTCGGCGACTCGATGACGATGACCTGGTGGGAGGACACCTGGCTGCAGGAGTCCTTCGCCGACTACATGGGCTATCGGGTCGCGGAGGCGGGTGCCGGGTTCTCGGATCTGCGGGTCGAGGTGGAGATCCGGAGCAAGCCGTGGGGCTACCGCTCCGACGCGCGCCGCTCGACCCATCCGGTGGCCCCGCTGGCCGTCGACGTACCCGATGTGGACACCGCTGCCACCATCTTCGACGGGATCTCCTACGCCAAGGGCGGAGCCTGCCTCGTGCAGCTCGCCTTCTGGCTCGGCGACGAGGAGTTCATGGCCGGGGTCAACCGTCATCTGACCCGCTTCCGCTTCGCCAACGCCACCCTGGCCGACTTCGTCGAGTCGCTCGCGGAGACCTCGTCGAAGGACGTACGCGGCTGGGTGGACGCCTGGCTGCGGCAGCCCGGCTTCGACATCCTGACGGTGCGGCGCGAGGGCGACGTACCGGTCCTGGTGCGCGAGGGGAGCAGGCCGCACGCGTTCACGGTCGCGGCCTACGACTCCTCGCTCCGGCTCGTCGGGCGCAAGCGGGTCGAGCTCGAGGCCGAGCCGGTGCCGCTGCCCGAGTTCGCGGGTCTCGTGGTCGTGCCCAACGCCGGCGGCGAGACCTTCGCCGCCCTCCGGCTCGACCAGGAGTCCCAGAAGGCGCTCTCCGACGGACTGTCCCGGATCGAGGACCCGCTCGTACGCGCCGTGCTCTGGTCCTCCGCCGCTCTCCAGGTGCGCTCGCGCGACCTCTCGGCCGACGACTTCCTCGACCTGGTCGAGACCCATCTGCCTGCGGAGCCCCGCGCGGACATCATCGAGGGCGTGCTCACGGAGGCCAGGTCCGTGGTGATCCCGCAGCGGGTGCCTGCTTCGCGCGCGGCCGGTGCGGTGGCGCGGGTCGCCGCCGCGGCCGCGGCGGGGCTGGCGGCGTCCGGTGACGACGAGCAGCGCGCCCTGGCCTGGGCAGCCGCCCTGGCCGCGACCAGCGCCGACGCCGGGATGCTGCGCGGCTGGCTCGACGCCGACAAGGTCGCCACCGGGATCACGCTGCTGCCGACCACGCGCTGGGAGGCGGTCGCGCGCCTCGCCTCGCTGGGTGAGGCCGACGCGCGCTTCATCGCCGCCGAGCGTGACCGTGACGGCACCGTCGAGGGAGACCTCGGGGCGCTACGCGCTCTCGCCGCGCGCCCGTCGACCGCCGCGAAGGACGCCGCGTGGGAGGCGATGCTCGCCCCCGGCGTCGACAACCGCCGCTTCGATGCGCTGGCGTCGGGGATGTGGATCGCCGAGCAGGCCCACCTGCTCCGCCCCTACGTCGCCGCCTATCTCGCCGAGGCGCCGAAGCTGGCCACCCGTGGTCAGGCGTTCGCCATCGAGGTCGGCCGTGCGTTCCCGAGGATCGCTCTCGACGCCGACCAGATCGATGCGCTGCAGGCCGCCCTGGCCAACGGCGTACCGACCATCCTGCGGCGTTCCTGGGAGGACCACTTCGATGACCGGGAGTAGCGACCACTAGCCTCTAGGCGCCCTCGACCCCCACCTCTGAGGACGGCCATGAAGAAGTCGCGCATCTGGCTCGGCGTCGGGATCGCGTTCGTCGTTCTCGTCGGCGCCGTCACCGGCACCGGCTGGTACCTCGCCCACCGCCTCGACGACCAGGTCCGGACCGTCGACGTCTTCGACGGGCTCGAGGAGCGTCCGGAGCCGGCGAGCGAGGCCGCGGGAGCGATGAACATCCTGCTGCTCGGCACCGACGGGCGCACCGGCGGCGAGGCGACGACCGGCAGCGAGGCCACCGCGTCGTGGACACCCGGTGAGCAGCGGGCCGACACGATGATGCTCCTCCATCTCAGCGCGGACCGCCGCTCGGCCTCGGTCGTCTCCATCCCACGAGACGCGTGGGTGCGGATCCCCGGCCACGGCAAGGCCAAGGTCAACGCCGCCTTCTCCCAGGGCGGTCCGCGACTCAGCGTGCAGACGGTCGAGAAGCTCACCGGCGTACGCATCGACCACGTGGCCTGGGTCGACTGGGCCGGGTTCGAGGAGATCGGCGACCTCCTCGGCGGCGTCGAGGTCTATGTCCCCGAGACCGTCCACGACTCCGCGCGCGACCGCACCTGGACCAAGGGCAAGCACCTGCTCAGCGGGGAGGAGGCCTTGCTCTACGTACGCCAGCGCTACGGCCTCCCCGGCGGCGACCTCGACCGGGTGAAGCGCCAGCAGTACGTCCTGCGCTCCATCCTGCGCGGCCTGCGGCAGAGCGTCGACCCGAAGGACCCCAAGAAGGCCTACGACCTCCTCGACATCATCACCCGCCATCTCACCGTCGACTCCGGCTTCTCCGGCGGCGACCTCCGGGGCCTCGCCCTCGATCTCGCCCGGATGCCTTCTGAGGACCTGACCTTCTTCACCGCCCCGGTCGCCGGGTTGGGACGGGAAGGAAAGCAGAGCGTGGTCCACCTCGATGTCCGCAAGGGGCGCCAACTGTGGACCGCGATGCGCGAGGACGAGATGGAGGCGTGGCTCGATCGGAACCCAGAGGTTCTGACGGGGCGGACGGTCAGCTGAGAGCTGGTGGCCGCGGATCCGTTACGGAGGGTGTTCTCGACGAGTCCCGGAGTCAAAGCGATGTATCGAGCCTGTCGAGATGACAGTCTTCGGCGATCCCTGGCGCCGGGCTCCGCCACCATTGGGACACTTCCCCGCCCAAGAGGTAGGTCCCCCGCTCCGGCGCGTGGGGTCCGACACCGGCGTGGGGAAGACGCCACGCCAGCTCGACCACCATGCAAATACAGTGGCCCCATGCCGATCCCAGACTTCATCGTCGCCCTCCGCCGCAAGATCGGCACGGAGCTGCTCTGGCTCCCCGGCGTGACGGCAGTGGTGCGCAGAGCCGACGAGATCCTCCTGGTGCGGCGAGCCGACAACGGCAGCTGGACGCCGATCACCGGAATCGTCGATCCCGGCGAGCAGCCGGCGACGGCAGCCGCACGAGAGGCGAAGGAGGAGACGGGGGTGGACATCTCGGTCGACCGGCTCGCGTCAGCAGGCGCAACGACTCCGATGGTCTATCCCAACGGCGACCGAGCGGTCTACATGGACCTCACGTTCAGCTGCACGTGGCGCTCCGGTGAGGCGTATGTCGCCGATGACGAGTCCAGCGACGTCGGCTGGTTCCACGTGGACGAACTGCCCGAGATGCACCCCGAGCTCCGGGCGAGGATCGATGCGGCCCTCTCGGGAGAGGTCGCAGCCCGGTTCGCCACCCCCTGAGCGCAAACGGTCAGCGAGACGCCCGAAGACGACGGTCGAGGGAGCTCATCAGCTCGGCGACACGGTTCCTGCCCACCGGCACGGCCGGGTAGCGCGAGAGCACATCGATCAGCACGCGATCAGCCCGCTCGACGGCACGGTCGAGGGACGCCACGGCGGACTCGGGATCACCCGACGCCTCGATCTCCGCGATCCGCGCGACGCTCGCGGCGGCACGCAGGATGTGACCGACCTGAGCGGCATCGGCGAGCGGATGCAGGTAGGCGGCCGCGGCGGCGTCCCCGGCGCTCCGTGCCGCCAGTCGGGCTTCCTCGGACGGCGCCTCGGCCGCGGCGCGGTGCGCGTCCAGGGAGGTGACCCGCTGCAGCTTCGTACGTCTCGCCCCACCGACGAACTCCCAGGCCGCATCGAGCGCGAGACGCGGGCGGGGGTCGCCGGGCACCGCCGCCTCGAAGAGCGGCAGGACCTCGGCGGCGGTCTCCGCGACGTAGCGGGCGACGACCCGGAGCTCGTCGGTCGTCAGCTCGAAGTCGCCGGCCACGGACGAAGCGGGCTCAGGCGTGGCCGTCGAACATCGAGGTCACCGAGCCGTCCTCGAAGACCTCACGGATCGCACGCGCGACCATCGGGGCGATGGAGAGCGTGGTGAGCTTGTCGAACTGCTTCTCCTCCGGCACCGGGAGGGTGTTGGTGATGACGACCTCGATGGCGGTGGAGTTCTTCAGCCGGTCGACGGCCGGGTCGGAGAGGATCGCGTGGGTCGCGCAGATGATCACGCCGGCCGCACCGTCGGCCATCAGCGCGTCGGCGGCCTTCACGATCGTGCCACCGGTGTCGATCATGTCGTCGGTCAGGATGCAGATGCGGTCCTTGACCTCACCGACGACACGGTTGGCGACGGTCTCGTTGGGCCGGTTGATGTCGCGGGTCTTGTGGATGAACGCCAGCGGCGCCCCACCGAGCCGCGCGGCCCATCGCTCGGCGACCTTGATCCGGCCGGCGTCGGGAGAGACGACCGCGAGCGGCTGGTTGCCGTACTTGTCCTTGATGTAGTCGGTCAGCAGCGGCAGCGCCATCAGGTGGTCGACCGGGCCGTCGAAGTAGCCCTGGAGCTGGTCGGCGTGGAGGTCGACGGAGATGATCCGGTCCGCACCCGCGGTCTTGAACATGTCGGCGACCAGACGGGCCGAGATCGGCTCGCGACCGCGGTGCTTCTTGTCCTGGCGGGAGTAGCCCCAGAACGGCATCACGACGGTGATCCGCTTGGCCGAGGCCCGCTTCAGCGCGTCGACCATGATCAGGTGCTCCATGAGCCACTGGTTGATCGGCGCGGTGTGCGACTGGATCACGAACGCGTCCGAGCCGCGCACCGACTCCTCGTAGCGTACGTAGATCTCGGAGTTGGCGAAGTCGTAGGCCGAGGTCGGCGTCAGCTTCGTTCCCAGAAGGTCGGCGACCTCCTCGGCGAGGACCGGGTGAGCCCGGCCGCTGAAGAGCATCAACTGCTTCTCGGTGGTGCGCTTGGTCATGTGCTGGCTCCTACCCCCGGGGTCACTGCACTTGGATTCTCCATCAACTTCGCCGCCGGACCCAACCCCGGGGGTTACTCGCCGGTCGCCGGGGGTTCACCGAGGATGGGTACGCCCGCATCGAGCGCCTCCTCGGCCGCCGCCGCCTGCGGCGTGCCTGCCCTCTTCACCAGTGCCCAGCCCTCGATGTTGCGCTGCTGACCTGCGGAGACGGCCAGCGCACCGGGCGGGACGTCCTCCCGGATCAGGGCCTCGCCACCGGTCGTAGCACCGTCTCCGACGACCACCGGGGCGACAAAGGTCACACCCGATCCCGACTTCACGTGGCGTCCGATCTTGGTCTTGTGCTTGTTGACCCCGTCGTAGTTGGCGAAGATCGTGCCGGCCCCGATGTTGGTGCCCTCACCGATCGTCGCGTCGCCGACGTAGGACAGGTGCGGCACCTTCGCACCCGCGTCGATGCGAGAGTTCTTGACCTCGACGAACCCGCCGATCTTGCCTTCCTCACCGAGGACCGTGCCCGGGCGCAGGTAGGAGAACGGCCCCACGTTGGCACCGGGTCCGACGACGGCGAGCTCTGCCTGCGTACGCACCACCCGGGCGCCGTGGCCGACCTCGGTGTCCTTCAGCGTGCAGTCGGGACCGACCACCGCGTCCTCGTCGATCCGGGTGGCACCGATGAGCTGGGTGCCGGGCAGGATGGTGACGTCGGGGGCGAGCTCGACGTCGGCGTCGATCCAGGTCGTGGCCGGGTCCATCACCGTGACCCCGTCCTTCATCCACCGGGTGACGATCCGCTCGTTGAGGATCTTCCCGAGCGCGGCGAGCTGAGCCCGGTCGTTGGCGCCCTCGGCCTCGGTGACGTCGTCCAGGACGAACGCGTCGACCCCGAGCCCGTCGGAGACCGCCAGCGCGATCGCGTCGGTGAGGTAGAACTCCTTCTTGGCGTTGTCGTTGCCGATCCGGGGCAGTACGCCGGCGAGGAACGCCCCGTCGAAGGCGATGATCCCCGAGTTGATCTCGGTGATCGCCCGCTCCTCGTCGGTCGCGTCCTTCTCCTCGACGATGCCGCTGACCCCGGCGTCACCCCGCAGGATCCGGCCGTAGCCGAAGGGCTCCGGCACGATGCCGCTCAGGATCGTGGCGGCCCGGCCGGCGGCCTCGTGGTCGGCCACCAGTGCGCGCAGGGACTCACCGCGCAGCAGCGGCGTGTCGCCATAGGTGACGAGCACCGTCCCACCGGAGACCGCGCCGGCCTCGACCGCCACCCGCACGGCATGGGCAGTGCCGAGCTGCTCGGTCTGGACCGCGATCACGGCCTCGGGGAGGATCTCGGCGATGTGGGGCTCGACCAGCTCGCGCTGGTGGCCCACCACCGCGACGACGCGGGAGGCCCCGGCCTCCGAGACGGCGGCCAGCACATGGCCCACGAGACTCCGGCCCGCGATCTGGTGGAGCATCTTGGGAGTCTTGGACTTCATCCGGGTGCCGCCACCGGCGGCCAGCACGATCACGGTGAGCTCACTCATGTCGGCCCAGTCTAGGGCGCGTGTTCCCGGAGCCGAGCCGGGGTCAACGAGCTGCCAGGGATCGGCGATCCCTGGCTGAGCAGGAGCGCGCGCCGCATCATGGTTGCCATGGACCGCGCCTCGCTCGCCGACTTCCTCCGCCGCCGCCGTGAGGCCCTTCGCCCGCAGGACGTCGGCCTGGTGACGGGGCCCCGCCGGCGTACGCCAGGCCTGCGCCGCGAGGAGGTCGCCGCGCTGACCGGGATGTCGACCGACTACTACATCCGTCTCGAGCAGCAGCGCGGCCCGCAGCCCTCCGACCAGATGCTGTCGGCGCTCGCCCGGGCGCTGCGCCTGAGCATCGACGAGCGCGACCACCTCTACCGGCTGGCCGGCCACAACGCCCCGCGGCGTACGTTCGACGACGGCCACGTCGCCCCGGCGCTGCTACGTGTGCTGGACCGGCTCGAGGACACCCCGGCGATGATCATGTCCGCGCTCGG
Source organism: Nocardioides sp. NBC_00368 (assembly GCF_036090055.1). NCBI lineage: Bacteria > Bacillati > Actinomycetota > Actinomycetes > Propionibacteriales > Nocardioidaceae > Nocardioides > Nocardioides sp. NBC_00368. Next base: position 5,436,763 of record NZ_CP107970.1, on the reverse strand, counting down.
CGAGACGCTGGTCGCGAACCGGCTCGCCGTCTCGATCTTCGGCGACCGCCCGGCGCTGACCGGCTGGGACCGGTTCGAGTCCTACCGCTGGTTCACCGACCCTTCGACGCGGGAGGTCTACCCGCCCGAGATCCACGACCGGCACGGCCGCGGTCTGGTGGCGACCCTGCGGGTCGCCTACGGAGCCATGGGCGAGCGATCCCGGGCCGGCGACCTCGTACGCCTCCTGGAGACCCGCTCGGAGGAGTTCCGGGAGCTGTGGGAGCGGCACGAGGTCACCCACCGCATCGAGGACCACAAGACGCTGCTGCATCCGCAGGTCGGCCGCATCGACGTCGACTGCCAGGTGCTGACCACCCAGGACATGGGCCAGGCGCTGCTGGTGCTGACGCCGGTGCCGGGCAGCGAGGCGGAGGAGAAGATCCGGCTGCTCGCCGTGCTCGGCCACGAGGAGTTCAGCGGGACCTAGGGGTGGGAGACGGCGCCCTTGCCCAGGTCGAGGACCAGGACGGCCATGTCGTCCGACGGCGGTGCCGCGGAGAAGTCGGCGACCGCGCGCAGCAGGCGGTCGGCGACGGCCTGAGCCCCGGCGCCGATGCCCGCGGCGAGGACGGCCTCGACCCCGGCCTCCTCGAACATCGGCTCCCCCGCGCGCCGCTCCAGGACGCCGTCGGTGACGACGACGAGCCGGTCGCCGCGCGTCACCGTCAGCTCCTCCTCGATGTAGTCGACGGCGTCGATCACTCCGAGGAGAGCCTGAGGACGGCCCACCCGGCGCGCCGGGACGCCGGGACGGGAGCGGGTGACCAGGAACGGCGGCGGGTGGCCGGCGCAGACGAGCCGCAGCCTGAAGCGGGAGGCGGCAGTGACCTCGATCGTGCCGCAGACCATCGTGATGAACCGGCCTCGCGGGCCCTCGTCGCAGATCGCGGCGTTGAGCCGCTCCAGGGTCGGCGCGATCGGGATGCCGGCCCGCATCAGCGCCCGCACCGTGTGGCGCGACATGCCGGCGACCGTGGCCGCCTCCGGCCCGACCCCGCACACGTCACCGACCATGAAGCCCCAGCGCCCGGAACCGAGCGCGAAGATGTCGTAGAAGTCGCCGCCGGCGTCGTTGAACTCCCCCGTCGGCTCGTAGCCGACCCCGATGTCCACGCCCGGGATCTCCGGCAGCACCGCCGGCAGCAGGCTGCGCTGCAGCGACTGACCGATGTCCTGGAGCTCGGTGTGAGCGCGGGCGTTATCGATGGCCAGCGCCGCCCGCCGGGCCACCGACTCCGCCACCAGCAGTCGCTCGCGGCGCAACGGCTCGCCGACGGGCCGCCCGAGGGTGAGCCAGCCGATGATCCGGTTGCGCGCCTCCAACGGGAGGATCGCGACCTCACCGGGGAAGTCGGGCTCGGCCGGGGCCTCCCGGCCGTCCGGAGCCGCGTCCTCCAGGGCCTTCTGCAGTGAGTCGAGCTGGTGCTCGTCGGCATGCCAGGCGAACTGGAGCCGGGGCTGCTCGCGAGCGTCGTTGAGGTAGATGCCGCACCAGGTCGCCAGCCGCGGCACGACGATCTGCCCGGTCATCGCCGTGGTCGCCTCCAGGTCCAGCGACCCGGCCAGCATCACGCTCGACTCCCCCAGGAACGCCAGCCAGGCCCGCCGCTCGCCGTCCGCCGCCCGGGTGGAGGCACGGTCGACGCTGGGCGCGGCCCAGTCGGCGATCCGCTGCAGCTGCGCGCCGTCATCGGTGGTGAAACCGGCCGGCTCGGCCAACGCGACCGCCAGTGTGCCGATCACGCGTCCGTCGAAGGCCACCGGCGCGGTCGCCAGCGAGCGCAGCTCGAGCCCGCGCAGCAGCTCGACCGGGGTCGCCCGCAGGTCCCCGATCGACAGCGGCCGGAACGATGCCTTGAGGGTCGGCGCACCGGCCTCACCACGCCGCACGCCCCGCCCCTGGATCGGTGCGGCGGACCCGCTCGTGGCGGCCACCACGAACCGGTCCTCCATCTCGTCCTCCAGCAGCAGGTACGCCGCATCCGCACCGAAGCGGTCACGGGTCTGCTCCACCACCAGCTCGAGCATGTCCGCCAGCGGCAGCTGGTTGAGCGCCAGCCCGCTCAGTCCCAGCGGATCCTGGCCTGGCGCGGTGGCGCGGCGGCGTACGCGCTGGTCCTCCGGACCGCCACCGGCGGGTGCCTCGGCGCCGAGGGTCTCCTCGACCAGCGCGAACGCTGCCCAGACCCGCTTGTGGTCCTTGCGGTACTCCACTCCCCAGGCCGTCGACAGCGCCGAGGTGATGAGCAGCCCGCGACCGTGCTCGCCGGTCCCGGGGTAGGCGTTGGCGCCGACCGGGAGCACGCGGGTCGGGTGCTGGTCGAACACGTCGATGCGGAGCCGGTCCTCCTCGCGTACGACCGCGACGGTCATCGGTGTGCCGGCGTGGGTCACGGCGTTGGTGACCAGCTCGCTGGTCAACAGCACGGCGTCGTCGAGAAGGTCGTCGAGACCCCAGTCGGCCAGCACCCTCCGCGCGAAACGGCGCGCCTCGGAGACCGACGTCGGTGCCGGCTCGAACGTGCGCGAGATCGTCTTGACTCCGGTGCTCATAGCCACCGCTGATTGTGCACCCCTTTGCCCCCGCAAGGCACTGATCAGGCCAAGGAAACCGGCAGGTAGGTCAAGGAATGACCAGAATCGATGGGGAACCACCGTTTTTGTCGGTCGAGACCAACCGATGAGTGGGACACTTCAGCAGACGCGCAGTTCAGCGCGAGAGGAGGCGAGATGCCCTCATCGCCGGGCACATCGGCGGACGCAGCGACTGGCACCAGGCTCCCCGAGCAGGTGCCGGTCGATCCGATCGCGTTGCGCCAGCTCAAGGACGCGATGACCGCGATGCGCGACGGCATCTTCACCGGACGTCTCGAGCCCATCGACGGCCCGCTCGGCGACCTCGCCTCCGTCCACAACGAGATCGCCGAACGGCTGAGCCAGCTGAGCGGCGAGCTCGCGCGCGTGCGTCGCGAAGCGGGCCGCGACGGCCACCACGACGAACGGCTGCGGCCGAGCATCGGCGGTGGCGCCTGGGCCGGTGCCGTCGAGGACGCCAACGACCTGGTCGCCGACCTGGCCCGCCCGACCGCCGAGGTCGCCCGGGTCGTCGCCGCCGTCTCGGCGGGCGACCTCACCCAGACGATGGCCGTACGCCACGGCAGTCGCGCCCTCAAGGGTGACCCGCTGCTCGTCGCCAAGAGCGTGAACGGCCTGGTCGCCCAGCTCGCCACGATCACCGAGGAGATCGCCCGGGTCACCCGCGAGGTCGGCACCGAGGGCAAGCTCGGCGGTCGCGCGCGGGTGCGGAACGCCTCCGGCACCTGGCGCGACCTCATCGACGCGGTCAACACCATGTCCTCGCGCCTGACCGCCCAGGTGCGCGACATCGCCGAGGTCACCACCGCCGTCGCCAACGGCGACCTGTCCCGCACGGTCACCATCGAGGTCTCCGGCGAGATGGCGCAGCTCAAGGACACCGTCGACCGGATGGTCGGCCAGCTGTCCTCGTTCGCCGCCGAGGTCACCCGCGTCGCCCGCGAGGTCGGCACCGAGGGGCGGCTCGGCGGCCAGGCTGACGTACGCGGCGTCTCCGGCACCTGGCGCGACCTCACCGACTCCGTCAACACGATGGCCTCCAACCTGACCTCCCAGGTGCGCGGGATCTCCTCGGTCGCCAAGGCCGTCGCCCGTGGCGACCTGTCGCAGCAGATCACGGTCACCGCGCGTGGTGAGGTCGCCGAGCTCGCCGAGACGCTCAACTCGATGACCGCGACCCTGCAGACGTTCGCCGACGAGGTCACCCGCGTCGCCCGCGAGGTCGGCACCGAGGGCATCCTCGGCGGCCAGGCCGAGGTGCCCGGTGTGGCCGGCCGGTGGAAGGACCTCACCGACTCCGTCAACTCGATGGCCTCCAACCTGACCAACCAGGTCCGCGACATCGCCCAGGTCACCACCGCCGTCGCGGGCGGCGACCTGTCGCAGAAGATCACCGTCGACGTACGCGGCGAGCTCGCCGAGCTCAAGACCACCGTCAACACCATGGTCGACCAGCTCTCCGCGTTCGCCGACGAGGTGACGCGTGTGGCCCGCGAGGTCGGCACCGAGGGCATGCTGGGCGGCCAGGCCGAGGTGCCCGGCGTCGGCGGCCGGTGGAAGGACCTCACCGACTCCGTCAACTCGATGGCGACCAACCTGACCAACCAGGTCCGCAACATCGCCCAGGTCACCACCGCCGTGGCCGGCGGCGACCTCTCCCAGAAGATCACCGTCGACGTACGCGGCGAGCTCGCCGAGCTCAAGACCACCGTCAACACCATGGTCGACCAGCTCTCCTCCTTCGCGGACGAGGTCACCCGCGTCGCCCGTGAGGTCGGCGGCGAGGGTCAGCTCGGCGGCCAGGCGGCCGTGCCCGGCGTCTCCGGCACCTGGCGCGACCTCACCGACTCGGTGAACTTCATGGCCGGCACGCTGACCGCCCAGGTCCGCAACATCGCCCAGGTCACCACCGCGGTCGCCCGCGGCGACCTGAGCCGGCAGATCACCGTCGACGCGCGCGGCGAGATCCTCGAGCTCAAGTCGACCATCAACACCATGGTCGACCAGCTCTCCTCCTTCGCCGACGAGGTCACCCGCGTCGCTCGCGAGGTCGGCACCGAGGGCCGCCTCGGTGGCCAGGCCGACGTCCACGACGTCTCGGGCACCTGGAAGGACCTCACCGACTCGGTCAACTCGATGGCCTCCAACCTGACCTCCCAGGTCCGCAACATCGCCCAGGTCACCACCGCCGTCGCCCGCGGCGACCTCACCCAGAAGATCACCGTCGACGCCCGCGGCGAGATCCTCGAGCTCAAGTCGACCATCAACACCATGGTCGACCAGCTCGGCTCCTTCGCCGACGAGGTCACCCGCGTCGCCCGCGAGGTCGGCACCGAGGGCGCTCTCGGTGGCCAGGCCCAGGTGCCCGGCGTCGCCGGCACCTGGCGCGACCTGACGGTCTCGGTGAACTCGATGGCCTCCAACCTGACCAACCAGGTCCGCAGCATCGCCCAGGTCGCGAAGGCGGTCTCCCAGGGTGACCTGTCGCAGAAGATCTCCATCGAGGCCCGCGGCGAGGTCGCCGCCCTGGCCGGCACCCTCAACGCGATGGTCGACACGCTGCGTACGTTCGCCGACGAGGTCACCCGTGTCGCCCGTGAGGTCGGCACCGAGGGATCGCTGGGCGGTCAGGCCCACGTACGCGGCGTGGCCGGCACCTGGAAGGACCTCACCGACTCGGTCAACTCGATGGCCTCCAACCTGACCTCCCAGGTCCGCAACATCGCCCAGGTCACCACCGCCGTCGCCCGCGGCGACCTCACCCAGAAGATCACCGTCGACGCCCGCGGCGAGATCCTCGAGCTGAAGTCCACGGTCAACACGATGGTCGACCAGCTCTCCTCCTTCGCCGACGAGGTCACCCGCGTCGCCCGCGAGGTCGGCACCGAGGGCAAGCTCGGCGGCCAGGCCGAGGTGGCCGACGTCTCCGGCACCTGGCGCGGACTCACGGAGAACGTGAACCAGCTGGCGAGCACGCTGACCACCCAGCTCCGCGCGATCGCCGAGGTCTCCGCCGCGGTGACCCAGGGCGACCTCAGCCGGCAGATCACCGTCGGGGCCGAGGGCGAGGTCGCCGAGCTGAAGGACAACCTCAACGAGATGATCGACTCGCTGCGGGAGACGACCAGGGCCAACGAGGACCAGGACTGGCTCAAGACCAACCTGGCCCGGTTCACCGGCCACATGCAGGGTGGTCGTGACCTGCTCGAGGTCGCCCGGCTGATCGTCTCCGAGCTCACCCCGCTGGTCGGTGCCCAGCACGGCTCGATCTTCCTCACCGACCAGACCCCTGAGCAGAGCGGTCCCAAGGTGCTGCGCCGGATCGCCTCCTACGGCTACCAGCCGAGCCCCGACGTCCCCGACGTCTTCGCCGTCGGCGAAGGACTGGTCGGCCAGGCCGCCTACGACCGCCAGCCGATCATCGTGCGTGACGTTCCGGCCGGCTTCCTGCGGATCTCCTCCGGCCACGGGTCGGCGGCGCCGACCTCGATCGTGGTGCTTCCGGTGGTCTTCGAGGAGAAGGTGATCGGCGTCGTCGAGCTCGCCTCCTTCCGGCCGTTCAGCACCGTCCACATGCAGTTCCTCGAACAGCTTGCCGAGTCGATCGGGGTCTCGCTCAACGCGATCATGGCCAGCTCCCGCACCGAGGAGCTGCTGGTCGAGTCGCAGCGCCTCGCCGCCGAGCTGCAGGACAAGCAGGACGAGGGCGAACGCCAGCAGGTCGAGCTGCAGCAGACCAACGCCGCGCTCGAGGAGAAGGCCCGCCAGCTCGCCGACCAGAACCAGGCGATCGAGATCAAGAACCTCGAGATCGAGGAGGCCCGGCGCGGCCTGGAGGAGCGTGCCGAGCAGCTCGCCCTCTCATCGCGCTACAAGTCCGAGTTCCTGGCCAACATGTCGCACGAGCTGCGTACGCCGCTCAACTCGCTGCTCATCCTGGCCCGGCTGCTCTCCGACAACGTCGACGGCAACCTCAACGCGCGCCAGGTCGAATACTCGCGCACCATCCACGGCGCCGGCACCGACCTCCTCCAGCTGATCAACGACATCCTCGACCTGTCCAAGGTCGAGGCCGGCAAGATGGACGTCCACGTCACGGACGTCGACGTGACCTCGGTCGTCGAGTACGTCGAGGCGACCTTCCGGCCGCTGACCGCCGAGAAGGACCTCGACTTCATCGTCGGCGTCGACCCCGACGTGCCCCGCCTGCTGCGCTCGGACCAGCACCGTCTGCAGCAGGTGCTGCGCAACCTGCTCTCCAACGCGGTGAAGTTCACCGACGGCGGCGGGGTCCGGCTGCTGATCCGCAACGCCTCCGGCGAGCGCTTCTCGACACCCAGCCTGCAGCAGGCGGACGCGGTGCTGGCCTTCTCGGTGATCGACACCGGCATCGGCATCCCACCGGAGAAGCTGAGGGTCATCTTCGAGGCGTTCCAGCAGGCCGACGGCACCATCAGCCGCAAGTTCGGCGGCACCGGTCTCGGCCTCTCCATCAGCCGCGAGGTCGCGCACCTCATCGGCGGCGAGATCCAGGTCAAGAGCGAGCCCGGCCACGGCAGCTCGTTCACGCTGTACGTCCCGAGGATCAGCTCCGACTCGATCGACGCCCAGCCCGCGACCGCACTCGGTGGCGTGCAGGACTCATCGCTTCGGACTCCGCTTCACCAGGAGACTCCTGGGCGCCGGGCCGACCAGCTGCTGCTGGTCCTCAGCGGTGGCAGCGACGAGTCCGGCCCCGGCACCAGCGCCGTCGTCGAGGCCCTGTTCGGGTCGGTCGACGAGGTCGAGACGGTCTTCGGGTCCTCCGCCGAGGAGGCCCAGGCGGTCCTGGCCGACCGCGACGTCGACTGTGTGGTGCTGGACCTTCCCCTGGCCGACGGTGGCTTCGAGGTGCTCCGTTGGATGCGCACCCACAAGCGCACCAAGGACACCCCCGTGGTGCTGAGTAGGGTCGGCGAGGTGACCAAGGCTCAGCAGAACCGGCTGGACAGATACGCCGAGGCGATGACTCTGAAGACCCCGGCGACCACGGAGGAGGCCATCGATGACGTGAGCGTGCTGCTGGGCCGCACCGGGATGCAGCTTCCCCGGACGTACATCGCCGAGCCGACCGACGCGACCGGCCAGTTCGCGGGTCGGCGGATCCTGATCGTCGACGACGACGTACGCAACGTCTTCGCGCTCACCAGCGCGCTCGAGCAGCACGGCATCGACGTCCTCTACGCCGAGTCCGGCGAAGCCGGGATCGAGGCGCTGCAGCGCGAGCCGGGCGTCGACCTCGTCCTGATGGACATCATGATGCCGGGCATGGACGGTCTGACCGCGATGCGGCTGATCCGCGACATCCCGCAGTTCAAGAGCCTGCCGATGATCGCGCTCACCGCCAAGGCGATGACCGGTGACCGCGAGGACAGCCTCGCCGCCGGCGCCTCGGAGTACATCACCAAGCCGGTCGACGTCGCCGACCTGCTCTCGCTGTTCCGGGTGTGGCTGTCATGAACGACACCGCTCTCGCGTCGGTGGGCGCCGCCACCAGCGCCCGGGCCAAGATCCTGCTGGTCGACGACCGGGCGGCCAACCTGGTCGCGCTCGAGGCCATCCTCGGCTCGCTCAACCAGACCCTGGTCCGTGCCGGCTCGGGCGAGGACGCGCTCCGCGCACTGCTCCACGACGACTTCGCGCTGATCCTGCTCGATGCGCAGATGCCCGGGATGGACGGCTTCGAGACCGCCACCCGCATCAAGGCCCGGGAGCGCACCAAGGACGTCCCGATCATCTTCCTGACCGCCAACGACTTCGACACCCATCTCGCCTATCGCGGCTACGCGACCGGTGCCGCCGACTTCCTCGCCAAGCCGTTCGACCCGTGGCTCCTGCGGGCGAAGGTGCAGGTCTTCGTCGACCTGTGGCATGCCAGTCGCAAGCTCAGCACCCAGGCCGACCTGCTGCGCCGGTCCCTGGACGAGCGCCGCTCCTCGGTGCCCGGCCGGGTCGACGTCGATGTCGTCGCCGATCTTCGGTCGCGCCTCGCCGGCGTGGAGGAGGCGGTCGCCGACCTGGACATCGGCGCCGGCATGGGCCCCGGCGGCGACGCCCGTCGTCGGCTCGGCCAGCGGATCGACGACCTCAGGCAGGCCCTCGAAGCGCTGGGATGATCAGCTCGGGTCAGATCTTCGCGCGGTACTCGGCGAGGATCTTCTCCGCCTTCTCCGTGTCGGCGTCCTGCAGCGGGATGAGCAGCTCGGCGATCACGTCGGTGAGCTCGGCGACGCGGCGGTTGAGCTGACGCTGCTCCTGCACCTCGGCCTCGAGCGCCTCGATGCGGCGCACCAGCGACGCACGCGTACGGGCCGCGTCGCGGGCGCCGCGGGCGATGTTCTTGATGCCGGATTCGTCGGACATGTCAGTTTCCTTCTGCAGACTTGAGAGAGGGCCAGGAGGCACGCAGCCGAGCGACCCGCGGCAGCGGGTCGTCGAGCATGTCCCGGCCGTCGACGATCTCGAGGTGCTCGACCACACCGCCGGCGGCCTCGATCTCGGCCTGGACCAGGGCTGGATCGACGCGGCGTACGAGCCCTTCGGGCTTCGGGTCGGGGAGGTTCTCACCGGTGGCCGCGAACTCGAGGAAGAGCTTGCCGCCGCCGGGACGCAGCGCCATCTTCGACAGGATCCAGAGCTGGTGGCGCGCCGCCTTGTCGAGGCAGCCGATCAGGTCGCGGGCGTAGAGGTGGTGCGGGTCGCGGGCCAGTCGCGCACCCAGCGTCAGCGTCGAGCGGAGCTCACCGAGGATGAGCTGGTCGGAGATCAGCGGGAGCTTGTGGCGCTCGGCCCGGCGGCGTACGGCGGCAACCGCTGCGCGGGAGAAGTCCACCGAGCGCACCTGGTGCCCCTTACGGGCGAAGAAGCGACCGTCACGCCCGACCGAGCCGGAGCCGATGTCGACCACCTTGGCGTCCTCGGGCAGCTGCTTGATGACCCACGTCGCGAAGTAGGACTGCTTGGTCTCCAGCTCGCTGCCGTGGGTGTTGTGGAACTCGGTCCAGAACCCCATGTCGGTGCGGAACCCACGCAGCCAGCCGTCCAGGCGACGTACGCCCGCGGGCGGGTCCGCGTACTTGAACGACGGGTCCGGGGTGCGCCACTTCGGGCCGTAGATGAAGGCCAGCATCTCCTCGGGCTCGGCGGGAGCCGGGAAGTCGTAGCCGTGCAGGTTGATCGTCGAGACCGGCACGATCGCCTCGCGGCGCAGCCGTCCGGAGCGGTTGCCGAGCTGGTAGAAGACCGGCTCGCCGTCCTTGTCGGGCACGTAGAAGGCCACGAAGATGTCGATGTGCACCTTGCGGCCGTCGGAGACCTGGTGCAGCACCTTGATGTCGCCGCCGGACATCCGCAGGACGCTCCAGCCGCGCTCGCGCATGGTGCGCTCGATGGCGTACGACTCGGTGATGATGTCGGCCGGAAGGGTGTGCTTGGAGAGGTAGCAGACGTCGGTGTCGGAGTCGTGTCCGAGCATCCGGCCCTCCCGGATCGCGCCGAGGAGCGCGCCGTAGTTGAGGTAGGCCTCCACGCCGATCACGTCGCGGAGGTCGGCGAGGACACGCTGGGTGCCGTCGAGGATCTCTGCGCGAATGCCCTCGTCGGTGGCCTCGAAGGAGCGGGTCAGATGGCCGACCTTGTCGACGCTGAGCGGGTTGCCGCTGCCGTCGACGATCGAGATCGCGCCCTCGCCGGTGCCGAGAGAGATCTTCTCCTCGAAGAGCACCTCACCGTCGTAGTCGGCGATGGTGACCGTCGCCGAGCCGTCGAGGAACCGGGTGAGCACGTTCGGCCACGGCACCAGGACGCCGCCGTCGACCCGGTGGCCGTCGCGGCTGGGCGTCAGCGACCAGACGTACTGGCCGTCGACGGAGAGGATCAGGACCGACGTCGAGGAGCCCCGGACGAGGACTCCCTCGTCGGAGACCTCGAATCCGCCAGGCGTGAGGGCGCTGACGGTCACGAGACCTGGGCACCTTCTCGCGCGATCGCCTTCCGCAGGGCGGTGCTGCTGGTCTGGAGCGTGTAGGGGAAGTAGACGACCTCGACACCGACCGACGCCATCTTCTTCTCGAGCGCGTCGCCCTTCTCGGTGCCCTTCCAGTCATCGCCCTTGAAGAGGTGGGTGAACCCGACCTCGCGCCAGGAGTCGACCTTGTCGGTGGTGCGCTCGGCGTAGACCGCGTCCACGATCCCGATCGCCTCGACGATCTCCAGCCTCTCGACGAGCGGGACGGTGGGGATGATCCCCTTGGTCGTCTCGCAGACCTCGTCGGAGACCACCCCTGCGATCAACGTGTCACAGCGCTCTCGCGCCTGACGCAGCATGTTGAGGTGACCGATGTGGAAGAGATCGAACACGCCAGGTACGTAACCGATGACCGGTCCCATGCCCACGCTTCCTCCAAGTGTTTGTCGATTAGTTTGGGCGACTTTACACCCTGCTCCCCCACGACCCCGATATGAGGCCAGTATCCATACCACCCTGCGCATCTCCGCAATCACCAACGCGACACGCGGGCATGCACAGGAAGCCCGGCGACCTTACACGAAGATGAACAGCGCGTGGCCATTGTTGCCCGATGTGTCAAGCCGAATCGCGGCTGCTGAGCTAGCGTCGGAGTCATGGATGTCGTCGAGATCGACGGGTTGCGCGTCGCCTTCCGACAGGCCGGGACAGGCCCTGCGGTCGTGTTCGTCCACGGCGGCGCCGAGGACGGCCGCACCTGGACACCCCAGCTCGACGCCCTCGCTGACGAGTTCACCGTCATCGCCTGGGACGAGCCCGGCGCCGGCGGCTCCTCCGACGTGCCCGCGGGGTTCCGGCTGAGCGACTACGGCGACTGTCTGGCCGGGCTGATCCGCGCCCTAGACGTCTCCCCGTGCACCGTCGTCGGGCTCTCCTGGGGCGTGACCGTCATCCTCGAGCTCTATCGGCGCCACCCCGGCGTCGTCCACAGCCTCGTCCTCGCGGACGGCTACGCCGGCTGGCGCGGCTCGCTCGGTGCCGAGGAGGCCGACGCCCGTCTCGCCGGCCTGCGCGACCAGCCGGAGGGCTCCTTCGACCCCACCCTCCCCGGCCTCTTCGCCGGCTCACCGCCTGCCGATTTCTTACCCCTGATCAAGGCGATGTCAGCCGACGTACGCCGCCACAGCATGCTCACCGCCCTGACCGCGATGGCCCAGGCCGATCTGACCGACGTGCTCGAGACGATCCGGGTGCCCACCCAGCTCATCTGGGGCGCCCTCGACGCCCGCTCGCCGCTGTCGGTCGCGCACGAATTCAAACGCCTCATCCCGGCCGCGGACCTCGCCGTCATCCCCGGCTGCGGTCACGTCAGCAACCTCGAGGCCCCCGAGGCGTTCAACGACATCCTCCGCTTCTTCCTCCGCCGCCACGGCGCGTGAGCCGCATCGGCGCGGGCGCGGGGCATTTTCCCGCCATGGCGGGATTCCGCGCGCGTGTCGCCGCAGATCGCCGGCCGTTTCCCCGCCATGGCGGGGTTCTGCGGTCAAGACCTCAGCCAGATAGGCCGGTCTGGTGGTCAAGAGCGCGTCATTGCTGATCGCGCCACGTACCGGTCCAGTCATAGAGCGGGGCGGTGGTGGCGTACTCGCGGAGGTAGGCGATGCGATCGCCGTGGATCCTCGCGATGGAGCAACCCTCAAACCTGCCGACCTGGCCTCGCCAAGTGCATTCAAAGCTCCATTCGGCCATCAGGAACTCATCGGCCGCGGCATATGTCGTGATGTCCCACGCGTCGACGCGGCCGCCGGCCGCAAACCACGCGTTCATCCACTGCTCCACGTGGGGCCGGCCACGGTAGACCGGGCCATAGGACTCGATCACCACGCAGTCCTCCGTCAGCGTGGCCAGGACCGCGCCGACGTCGTGGCGCCGCCATGCATCTATGTAGCGATGCAATTGAGTCACCATGCGGCGACCCTAGCGGGTGCAACGCGCCCCTCCCTGGCCTCCGGCCGCGCACCAGCGAGGACGCCGAGCAACTGGGATCGGGGCCGATTCTGGCTCCTTGTGTGCCATCCTGGTGTGCCATCTGGAAGGACGAAGCCCGCCTCCATCTGCCAAAGCGCAGGTCAGGGCGGGCCCTCTGCTCCCCGGGTAGGAGTCGAACCTACGTCGCTAGTCCTGATTCAAAGTCAGGCGGGCCCTGCCGGCAGACCAACCGGGGAACGTACGCCGAAACGCACGGGACAACTGTAGACGGCCGAGGCTGCGCTCACCGCACTGACTCAGGATGATCCCTCACCGGACTGGGCGGAGCGCGCTATCGTCGAGTCACTTCCTGTGTCGCACCCGCCTCCTCGACGCGATCGGGCGGATGCGACACACCCTTTCGAGGAGCTCACGTTGGCTGATGAAGTCACGATCGATGGTTCGACCATCCGTACGGCGCGGGTGCGGCTTCGGCCCTGGCACGAGGACGACGCTCCCGCGGCACTCGAGATCTACGGCAGCACCGAGGTCTCCCGCTGGCTGGCGCCCGCCATGGAACAGGTCACCGACGTCGACTCCATGCGGGCGACGATCAGCAGCTGGCTCGCCACGCCTTCCGGACCCGCCGGCCGGGCGAGCGGCCGATGGGCGGTCGAGGAGATCGAGAGCGGACGTCTCGCGGGATCGGCACAGATCCTGCCGCTTCCTCCGGAGGGAGAGGACCTGGAGGTGGGCTACCAGCTCGCCCCCTGGGCGTGGGGACGAGGACTGGGTTCAGAAGCCGGACACGCCCTCGCCCACTACGCGTTCGCCAACGGCGAGGAGGAGATCTTCGCCGTCGTGCGACCCCAGAACGAGCACGGCATCCACGCCGCACGCCGCATCGGCATGGACTGGGTCGGGGAGACGGAGAAGTACTACGGCCTGAGGCTCCAGGTCTATCGCCTCCGCAACAGCGACCTGGACGTGTCCCTGCTCAACCCGAGTCCTCTCGAACGCTGACCCGATCGGCGCGCCGATCGCCTACGGTGAGCATGTGGACCTTCCTGTGATGCCGCCGATCCTGCCGATGCTCGCGAAGCCCGCGAAGGGCGTGCCGACCGACGGCGGGTATGCGTTCGAGCCGAAGTGGGACGACATCCGTTCTAGTTGTACGTAATCGCGGTACGATGCATCCGTGAACGCACGGCGCCACAACTCCGGGCCGCAGGTGCGGCACGGAGTTGGTTACACGCGCTACTCGACCGACGAGCAGGGTTCGACGGCTGAGCAGCGCGCGATCAACGACGCCGTTGCCGCCGAACACGACATCGTCTTGACGCACTCGTTCGCCGACGAAGGTGTCTCTCGCAGTCTCGCCGACCGCCCGGGCCTCCAAGAGCTCTTCGACTACCTGGAAGCCAACCGCGATGTGCACTACCTGGTAGTCAACGAGCTCGAGCGACTCACCGCAGGTATCGGCCAGCGCCAGCAGATCACCACCCTGTGCAAACGACTCGGCATCACGCTCGTGACAGAGGACATCGGCCTGATCGATCCGCACGACGAGGACGCGATGTACGACGCCGACCTACGCGCCGTGAACGCGAAGGGCGAGGTGCTCAAGGTCAGGCGCCGCACTCGCCGCAATCTTCGCGCCAAGGTTGCGGCCGGCTCCACGATCGCCATGCGCCCCGCGTACGGCGTACGTATGAAGCCGCTCGTGGTCGATGGCGTCGAGCTTCCCAGCGGGATGCCGGCCTTCGTCGGAGGCCGCAAGGTGCGTTCAGGCGAACTCGAACTGCACCCGGACGAATACCCCTGGCTCAAGCAGATCTTCGCATGGGCCGATGAAGGCGTGCCCTCCGACGAAATCGCCCGACGGCTGAATACGGAAGCGGTACCAACCAAGACACGACGGTCCGGGTGGGGCGGAAACACGATCAACGGAATCCTCGACAACCCTCTCTACAAGGGTGAACTGGTGTGGGGCCGGCGGCAGGTTCTTCGCGACGAGAACGGCAGGGCCTACCTGGAAGCCCGCGACGAGGACGACCCTGGACGTGTCGTGAAGGCTTCCCCGCTCGGTCCGCTCGTGGATCCCGACCTCTGGGACCGCGTGCACACTCAGCGCATGGCTCGACGCGGCGAACGCCGCATGAAGAAGCGCGTCGTTCCCGAGCACGTCCTGGATCGGTTCGTCTACTGCGCCCGCTGCGGACACCGCATGTACGCCCGAGTCGATAATCCGGGCAAACCGAACATGAAGATCCGCATCAGGTTCTACTGCCCCGGCACTCGACCCGGAATGGTGGCCAAGGAAGGCTATCCAGGCACCTGCACGCGCGTGAACAGCATGCTGGCCGACCGCATCATCAAGGGTGTCGGTTCGCAGCCGATACGTGGTGGCGCCACGGTCCAGGTCACGGTCAGCCGCGGCGTCTCCAAAGACGAACACGCCCGAAGGCGGACCGCCCTAGAGGCCCGCATCGCGGAGTCTGAAGCCGAGTGGAAGAACGCCAAACGACTGGCGATCAAGGGCCTTCTCGATGACGACGACCTCGTGTCGACGAAGCGCCGCACTGATGAGGCGGTCAGTGCGGCGCGGGCCGACCTGGCTGACCTTGGTGACAGCGCGCAGATCGAGATTCTCCCGTTCGCCGGAGAGATTGCCGAGCGGTTCGCCGAGCTGGCCCAAGCCTTGGAAGACGAATCAGCACCCGTCGCTCTACGGCAGAGACTGCTACGCGACTTCGGCGTTCACCGCATCTACGTCGACAACCCAGACATCCGCGTCGAGCTGCTCTAACGGCACCCCCGCCAAGAACGCATCCCGCTTCGCCTTGAACACGGCCAGCGCTCGCACCGCCCGTGCGTCCTGCTCCGGCGTGAGGATCTTGGCTCGCTCACCGTCACAGAGCCTGTCCTGGTGCACTCGTCCGCTCGAAGCCACCTCGAGAGAACTCGATCGCGCAGGGGGTATCAACGCGTCTGGAGTCGCTTCCCGCCTGGACGCCGCCCTCATGACCGTTGCACCCCCTGATGCAGTCAGCGCGGCATGCCGCGCTCCTACTACCCAGGGTCGAAACCACTCCGCCAGTGGCCACCCTCGCCCTCGAACACCCGCTCACCGTGACATGGCGATTTTCAAGCCGCCACCTGACGTGCGGTGCGGCACGCCCTCTGACCTGCCGAAATCACGTCCCTCGGTGATGGGCATCGTGCTCATTCGCTGCCGAAGTCGAGCTTGCGGGCGGCGCCGAGCAGATAGTCGCCCTGGATGCGGGTGAATGCACCGGTCACAGCCAGGCCGTGATGGGGTAGCTCGGCGAGGAAATCCTGCGCGGTGAATCGGTCGTGCTCGGGGTGGTCGAACAGTCGCCGGTAGGTCGGTCGGGCCAGGGCATGGGCGGTGACTTCGTCGAAGATGAACATTCCGCCGGGTTTCAGCACACGTGCGATCTCAGCGACGCTCGCGCGCCAATCGGGGATGTGATGGATGATCGCGAAGTCGAAGGCCGCGTCATAGGTGGCGTCCGCGGCATCAAACGCCGCCTTCAGGTCGGTGGCGTCCGCTACCTGGAGGCGCACCCGGTCCGGACGGTCCGCTAGGCGGTGCTGGGCCTTGGCCACCATGTCGGGATCGAGGTCAAGTGCATCGACCTGTGCGGCCTGGAAGCGGTCGAGGATCATCCGTGTGCCGTACCCGGAGCCGCAGCCGATCTCCACGGCGCGGCCGCCCTCTGGTAGCGGCCCGCCGGCCAGCCGCAACAGCGCGGGGACCTCGTAGAAGCGTTGCAGGGCCCGGCGGGCGGGACTGTTGACCGCTGCTTTCTCGATTCGGTTCATCAACATGACACGACCCCTTCTAGATAAACATCGACTACGACAGTTATCATCGTTCCATGACGATTGATAGCACGGAGAGCGCACTGTCGGCTACCACCTCATGTGGGGCGCCGACCGCGGCCGTTGCCCTGTTCCGTTCCCTGGGAGACCCGGCACGCCTGGCGATTCTGCGGCGACTTGCAGAGGGCGAGGCCCGCGTCACGGACCTAGTCAGCTGCGTGGGGCTGGCGCAGTCCACAGTCTCCGCGCACCTCGCCTGCCTGCGCGACTGTGGCCTGATCACCTCCCGGCCACAAGGCCGCGCCACCCTGCACTCGCTCGCTAGGCCGGAGCTGCTCGACCTGCTCGCCTCCGCAGAGCAGTTGCTCGCCGCTACCGGCGACGCCGTCGACCTGTGCCCCACCTACGGATCCAACTCCATCGGCCCTGAGGAGTCCACCCGATGAGCAGCACACCGACCACGGCCACCACGCCGGACGTGACCGGCAAGGCTGCCCGCCGCGCTGTCAGGTACGCCCAGTTCACGATCGGCTACAACGTCGTCGAGGGCATCATCGCGATCGCGGCCGGCACGGTCGCCGGGGCGGTCTCGCTGATCGGCTTTGGGGTCGACTCCAGCATCGAGGTCGCTGCCGCGACGGTGGTCCTGGTGCGGCTGCTCGCGGAGATGAAGGGCGGCGAACCAGACGAGGCCAAGGAACGCAGGGCCCTGAAGTTCATCGCCGTCACGTTCTTCGCCCTCGCCGCCTACGTCACCATCGAAGGCATCCGCGACCTCGTCAGCGGCGAGAAACCCGACACCTCCCTGGTCGGCATCGTCTTGACCGGCGTCTCCATCGTCATCATGCCCTGGCTGGCCCACGCCAAGCGCAAGGCCGGTCTGGAGATGAACTCCCGCCTCGTCGTCGCCGACGCCGCCGAAACGAAGCTGTGCGCGTGGCTGTCCGTATCGACCTTCGCGGGACTGGTGGCCTTCGCGCTGTTGGGCTGGACCTGGATCGACCCCGTAGCCGGCTTTGTCATCGCCGCCTTCGCCATCATGGAGGGCAAGGAAGCCTGGGAAGGCGAACTCGTCTGCGACGATGGCTGCGAAGACGACGACAACGAGCCCGGCTCCGGCCAGGCGTCCTCGTGCTCGCAGGACTGCCAGTGACAGCCCCTAGCACCACCGTCGCAGCTCGGTCCCGCGTCCTCAAACGCCGGATCGGGCTGCTCGTCCTGGCCGCCGTCCTTGCCGGAGCCGACCTCGGAATCAAGGCATGGGCCGAACGCGCCCTACCTGCTGCTCCGATCGAAGGCGGCCTTCTCGATCTCCGGCTCACCTTCAACCCCGGCGTCGCATTCTCCTTCGCAGCCGACGCTCCGTCCTGGATCGTCGTCGGGATAACCGCCCTTCTCACGGCAGGGGTAGCAGTGCTGCTATGGCGCACCACGCCAGAAGCAAGCCAGCCCTGGGGCCTCGCGCTCGCCGTCATTCTCGGCGGCGCGCTCGCCAACCTCATCGATCGCACGCCGGACGGGCACGTCACCGATTACCTGCACACCGGCTGGTGGCCCACCTTCAACCTCGCGGACGTTTTCATCGTGACCGGCGGACTCCTGCTCGTTGCGCTGTCTTGGAAGGACCAACCAGCAACTGAGACCTAGGAGGCACGCAAAATTCGCCGACGCGCGTCCGTCGGCGTCACAGCACCAAGGCCGTTTCGGCGCCACCTTTGGGTAACGTCGATCCTGGAGTCCATGTTGGAACATCGGATCGATCCAGCTCGTACTGGAGAAACTGCCGGACAGGACCCGTTCGCGGTGACGCCGCTGTCGGATCAACCGGGGCACTTACGCAGTTACTGTCCGATTTCGACGATCTTGGACCACGTCGCCCCCTGATCCTCGGATGCGTAGATTCCGGTATCGGTTGCGACGTGCCAGACGGTGTCCGTGGCGTCGAGGGCTTCGGGTTGCCCAGTGACCGATCCTGGGTTGATCCAGTCGCCGGTTGCAGAGTCGGCCGTGTAGACCTTGCCGTCAGGTCCGGTGCCGACGAGCACGCCGCGCGGGGTGGCGTCGATCCACACGAGCCGGGGTGCGTCGGCGACTTTCGTGGTCTGGCCGCCGAGGTCCACCCGGACGAGTTCACCCGCTCCGGTGGTGGCGAGGACCTGATCAGTCTTGCCCGACGATGAGGCGAGGTCGATGAACTCGCCCTCCGTCACGCTCTTCCACGTCGTACGGTCGGTGGTGGCGAGGATCTGGCTGCTGTTGGAGTCGTAGCCGAACACCCGGTTGCCGACGACCTCGAGTGCGTGGAAGTCGGCCTCGCCCTGGAGTGACAGGGGTTTCCAGGTCTTGGCTGCATCGGTGGATTCGATCAGACCGAGATGGGGCGGCAGGTCCTCGTTCAGGTCCGGGTGGCCGCTGCCCAGGAAGGTGTGCGGACCGGTGACGGTGAACGCCATGGTGTCTTGCCAGCGGTTGGCGATGCGGGTTGGTGTGCCGTTCTCGATCTTGAAGACCCCGAGGTGTCCTGCTGCATACAGGGCGCCGTCGGCGGGATCGATGCCGAGCCCGTGGATGTGGCCGATCTGTTGATCGTCGCCCGTGGCGGCTGAGCGTTCCGGTTGGTCCGACGCGCAGCCGCCCAGAAGCAGGATCACGGAGGAGGAGATCGCTACAAGAACAGGCAGGCGGTGCATGGTTCGATCCTCAGGGTCAGGGTTCAACGAACAGGGTGGTCGATGAAGGTGAAGGTGCCCTGCATCAGCAGGTCGGCCCGACCCTGTTGCCGGATCTCGAGAAGGATCAGCAAGATCACGGCCGCAGCGATGGCGATCCTGCGTGCGCGGCGGGTCCAGGTGATGTGCGCGGTGAGCCAACGGCCGGTCATGATGCCGGTGGCGCCACGTAGGAGCAGCAGGCTTACGACCAGCACGGTGGCGATGCCGAGTGGGTTGTAGCGCCATGCCTCACCCCACCGACCCATCGCGGTGTAGCGGGCGGCACGAGTGCCGCCGCACAGCGGGTCCATGATCCCGTACCAGTGCAACGGCCCGTGGAGATCGATCGGGGGCAAGCCGAACACCGCCATGCCTCCAGCGATCACTGCCAGGCCCGCCGCCCCGAGACTGATCCACCGGTATCGGTCGCGCCCCTCGAGAGTCACCCGCATCGCCAGATGGGTGTGCGATGGCGCGTTCACAGGCACGTCCGCACCCCGAGCACGGTGAGCGTGAAGCCGATGACGATGAACGCCCCGAACGCATACACGGGCCACAGACTCTTCTGCGCCCATCTCTTTGAGCGGTTGCCCATCAGGACCTCACGACCGTGCCCGGCGAAACCATGCGCGCCGTACGGGTGCAGCCTGAGCGCTCACGGATACAGGGTTGACGTCGTAGCCGGCGATGCGGATCGCCTCGGCGACGTGGGCAGGTTCGCATCGGGTGGGGTCGAGCGTGACAGTAGTGAGCTTCTTCTTGAGCGAAGTGGTCGAAGAAGTCACGCCATCGAGTTCTTCGACGGCCTCGTCGATGAGGATGCTGCAGCTGTTGCAGTGCATGCCGGTCACGGCCCAGGTATAGGTGGTCTGCATGGTGTCCTAGCTGATCGTGATGGTGCCGGAGTACATGCCCATCGAGCACGAGTAGTCGATGCGCCCGGCCTTGGTGATGCCGAGGTCGAACGGGGTGTCGCCGTTCTCGGGCAGAACTGTTTGAGTGTTGAGGGCGGGGACGACGAGCGCTCGTACGCATCCGTAGGCGCCCTGGGAACGGAAGATCACCTTGGTCGGGACGCCTGCCTTGAGTGCGAGGTTTGCTGGCGAGAACCGGCCCGAGGTGACTGTGATGACCGCAGTCTGTGTGCCGTCGGCCATCGTCACCGTAGAGGCGTCCGCGATCGCTGGTTGGTCGATACCGAAGGTCTGTTTGAGATTCTGCGCGGCCAGCGGCGAACCGGCCAGGGTGAGGCCGCCGTTCAGCGTGTAGAACCCGGCGAGAAGCACAACGATGCCGGTGGCGAGCGCGAGCCGGCCCTTCCAGGCAGCCGCCGCCTTGTGAGCGACATATCCGATGAGGGTGAACAACGGCGCGGTGCCGAGAACGAACACAGCCATGGTGAGCGCGCCCCGTACAGGGGATCCTGAGGTGATGGCCAGCGCCATCATCGACAGCGTCACGCCACACGGCAGCAGGATCGAGGCGAACCCGAGGATCGCTGGAGCCAGGGCGCTTGTCGAGTGTGCACGACCACGCACGAGCTTCACCCAGGAGGCGGGCAGAGTGATCGCGAAACTCCTGAAGCCCGGTACGCCGAGCTGAGCCAGACCGAAGGCGATGATCAGAAGGCCCGCCACGATCTGCACGGTCGAGCGGAGATTCGGAGAGAGCTGGACGGCCGAGCCGACTGCGCCGAGCAGCGCGCCGAACAGAGCGTGCGAGGTGATCTTCCCGGCGAGAAAGCCGCCCACCGGAGCCAGGTCACCTCCGAGCTGTGCCTGCCACGTCTGCTTCATCGCCGGCTGTCGCTTCCCGCCCTCAATCCCGGTCGTGCGACCCTTCTGGCGCGCCACCAGACCGGCCAGAAGGCCACCTTGGACGGCGGCACATGAGACGCCGCCAGCCAGTAGGCCGGCAAGGAGGATGGCGCCAAGGTTCATGGGGATGGTCTCCGTTCGTTCGCGACAGTGCTACTACTATGTCAGATAGTAGAAAGGACGCCATGACCGACACCTCGCTGTCCGCAGGGCCCGCCACAGGCGGCACCGTGGACCTCACGATCACCGGGATGACCTGCGCATCCTGCGCGACCCGAATCGAGCGGAAGCTCAACAAGATGCCCGGCGTCCTCGCGACGGTCAACTTCGCCACGGCCTCCGCGCACGTCACGTTCCCAGGCAGCGTGTTGCCCGACGAGCTGGTTGCGACCGTCGCGACCGCCGGATACGGCGCCGCACTCCCGAGACCAGAGCACGGATCTGGTGAGGCGTCGGCAGAGGCGGCCGAGGCGCGGCGCATCCGTTCCCTGCGGGATCGGCTGATCCTGTCTGCCGTGCTGTCCCTACCGGTGGTGGTGCTGTCGATGGTGCCGCCGGCGCAGTTCCAGTTCTGGCAGTGGCTCGCGTTTGCGCTCGCCTCACCGGTCGCCCTGTGGGGTGCATGGCCCTTCCACCGTGCTGCCGCCGTCAACGCTCGGCACGGTGCGGCCACGATGGACACGTTGGTCTCGATCGGTGTGCTGGCCGCTTGGGGGTGGAGTGTCTACGCGCTGTTCTTCGGAGGTGCCGGCGAGTCGGGCATGCACATGGAGTTCTCCCTGATGCCGCGGTCCGGCGAGCTCGGCCGCACTCCGGAGATCTACCTCGAGGTCGCTGCCGCCCTGACGGCGTTCATCCTCGCCGGCCGCTACTTCGAGGCGCGAGCGAGACGCCGCGCCGGCGAGGCGATCCGTGCCCTGCTGGACCTCGGGGCGAAGGACGTCGCAGTCTTGCGAGACGGCGTCGAGGTGCGTATCCCCGTCGACCATCTCACGATCGGCACGGAGTTCGTCGTACGCCCCGGCGAGAAGATCGCCACCGACGGCGAGGTCGTCGACGGCGCCTCCGCGGTGGACGAGTCACTGCTCACCGGCGAGGCGGTCCCAGTCGAAGTCGCCCCGGGCGACACCGTCACAGGAGCTACCGTCAACGCAGGGGGTCGACTCGTCGTACGAGCAACTCGGGTCGGCAGCGACACCAAGTTGGCTCAGATCGCCCGCCTCGTCGAGCAGGCGCAGACCGGCAAGGCCCATGCCCAACGGCTCGCTGACCGGGTGTCAGCAGTCTTCGTACCCGCCGTCCTGGTCATCGCGGCCGGCACCTTCGGGCTCTGGATCGGTCTCGGTCACACTGCCACCGCAGCGATCACGGCGGCTGTCGCCGTCCTCATCATCGCCTGCCCCTGTGCACTGGGCCTGGCCACCCCGACTGCGCTGATGGTCGGCACCGGCCGTGGTGCCCACCTCGGTCTACTGATCCGTGGACCCGAGGTGCTGGAGTCCACCCGACGTGTGGACACCATCGTCCTGGACAAGACCGGTACTGTCACCGAGGGCCGGATGCGGCTTCTCGAGGTCATCACCGACGAGGGGACGGACCGGGAAGAGGCCCTGCAGTTGGCAGGTGCGATCGAGCATGCGAGCGAACATCCCATTGCCCGCGCCATTGCCGAAACACTCAGCGACCCTCGACCTGTCTCGGACTTCCACAACCATGCGGGTCGGGGCGTCAGCGGCGTCGTGGACGGCAACGAGGTGTTCGCCGGTCGGGCAACATGGCTTGCCACGTTGGGTCTGGCGATCCCTGACGCTCTGGTTTCTGCACAGCGCAATGCCGAGGCGGCCGGTCACACGGTCGTGCTCGCTGCCTGGAGCGGACAGGCGCGGGCGGCGCTGGTGGTCGCGGACGCGCTCCGGCCCACCAGCGCGGGCGCCGTCGTCGACTTGAAGAGGCTCGGCCTGACGCCGATCCTCCTCACCGGCGACAACGAGGCGGCCGCACAGCACATCGCTGCCCAGGTCGACATCGCGCATGTCATCGCCGAAGTCCACCCCGAGGACAAGGTCGACGTCATCAAGAAACTCCAAGCCGACGGTAAGGTCGTCGCCATGGTCGGCGATGGCGTCAACGACGCGGCCGCGCTCGCGCAGGCCGACCTCGGCCTCGCCATGGGCACCGGCACCGACGCCGCCATCGCCGCTGCCGACCTGACCCTGGTCAAGGGTGATCTGCGGGGCGCCGTCGACGCCATCAGGCTGGCCCGCAAGACCTTGGGCACCATCAAGGGCAACCTGTTCTGGGCGTTCTTCTACAACGTGGCCGCCCTACCCCTAGCTGCATTCGGTCTGCTCAACCCACTCATCGCCGGCGCCGCCATGGCGAGCTCCTCGGTGTTCGTGGTCAGCAACAGCCTCCGGCTTCGCCGCTTCAAACCCCTCCACGCACGGTGATCCGATCGCTGGTGGTACTGGCCGCCGTCTGCATCGTGCTGCTGAGCCTCCCCTCACCAGCGCAGGCGCACGCGACCCTCCTCTTCACCACACCCACCGCCAACGGTGCAGTCCCCACCTCGCCGCGGCAGATCCAGCTGGTCTTCGATCAGGCCGTCGCCCCCGCAGGCAGCGCGCTCACCATCACAGGCCCGGACGGGGCAGCCCCGGTAGGAGCGGTGAGGCTCAGCCGCGGCGACCGAGTCCTGTCGGTGCCGTTGCTGTCGCGCCTCGAGCCAGGCGAGTACGAGGTGGCCTGGGCAGTCACCGCGCGTGATGGCGACTCGATGGCCGCCGAGTTCCGGTTCGCGGTCGGCTCCAGCGCCGGGCTCACTCTGGGTCCACAGACGCCACAAACACCAGGTGCCACTCCCACAGGGGTGCTCCGATGGCTGCTGTTCGCCGGCCTCGCCCTGCTGCTGGGCGGATTGGTCGGAGAGCACCTGGCGCGGCGTACGAGCGAGCCCGACGACCCCCGCCCGCTGCTCCGCACCGGCGGGGGTCTCGCCCTCCTAGGAGCCGTCGGCCTGGCGCTCGTCCAAGCCGGCGGCGGATCGCTTTCGAGCGGGGTCACCCGGGTCGGCGTGCTGGTCGACTCCGCCCCGGGACGGCTCGCCGCAGGCGAGGTGGCCCTGGCCCTCGTCGTGCTGGCCTCCCGTCGCCGCACGGTGCTGATCGCAGGGACGGTCGGTATCGCGATCCTCGAAGGCCTGCGAGCTCATCCCCAGGCGGAGCTCCCGGGCTGGGGTGCGGTGTTCCTCAGCCTTCACCTACTTGCCGCAGCGGTGTGGCTCGGAGCGCTGGTCCACACCGTCCGGGTTGCTCTACGCCGGGGCGGGCCGGGTGCTCGCGATGCCTTCGTCACCTATGCCCGACCTGCGCTCTGGGTCGTCGTAGCCGTGCTGGTCGCGGGCACGCTCGCGGCCGCGCCGCTCGTCCCTCTGGGCGACATCGTCCCCATGCTCACCGATACCTCGTACGGCCGCTGGCTCGCCGCCAAGCTCGGACTCGTTCTCGTGGCCGTCGCGCTCGCACTCGCAGCCCGCTGGTTCCTACGCCGAGGTGCCCGGCAGCCTTCGGTGGCTGCCCACCTTGAGATCGGGGCCCTCGCGGGCGTGCTCGTGGCCTCCTCAGCACTCACCGCGCTTGCTCCACCGACTCCGGAGGACGCGCCGCTACCGTTTCCTCCCCCACCCTCAGGTGAGGTCGTGGCACTGGGCACCCGGGCCGGCTGGATCGGAATCGGAGCCACAGCAAGCCAAGGCCAACTCGTGATCCGGCTCGTCACGCCGGATACGGCAGCCACTTCCGCGGACACGGGGAGCAATCGCTACACGCTGTCGGGCAACGTCACACCACCACGGCAGGCGCCAGTGAAACTGCGCTTTCGCGAGTGCGGTGAAGGATGCTTCGTCACACCGATCGACTGGAGCCCGGGATCCAGCACCGTCACCCTCTATGTCGACGACGAGGAGTTCGACGGCGGTACCGCCGCGCTCCTCGTCCCCTGGCCGGCTCGACCTGCTCCCGACCTGCTCAAGAAGGCTGTGGCTGCGACGGAGCGCGAACCCCGTGTGGTGGTCCACGAGCAGGTCACCAGCGACACGAGCATCGGCGCTGCCGGGCGATCCGCGATTCCGTTGACCGGTCGGGAGTACCTCGGCACAGGGCCGTTCGGTTCAGGGGTCGCTCCGGTGGTCATCCGCCTCGACGACAACACGCTCGCCCTCGGATATCCGGCAGAAGCAACCTACGTGCAACTCACGCTCGATCACCACGACCGCATCGTGCAGGAAGTGCTCGCCGCACCCAATCACCTCGTCACCCGGACTCTGATCTATCCCGAGCACGGCGACTAACCCAGCGCCAAGACCGTTGGCGCTTGTCAGGGCATCGCGAAGGGGCATGCAGCAGCCGGAGCAAGCGTCCCCACCGCGATCGGGCCGAGCAGTACGGCCAGCGCCACGGCCGTCACGAGAACAACCCGGAACCCTCCCGACCTGGGGTCTGGATCGACCAGGCGACGCACCCGGCGGATGACCGTGCTGCCACCCGCACCGAATGCCGTTGCCGGGGTAGCTGCCTCTGCCAGACACAGCAGGGCGCCCGCCACGACGTGTCGGTCCGTATGGCGAACCGCGGCATCGTCCGCTGCCATCTCAACCAGGCCCGGAACAGCGTTCGCCGCCGCACGGAACAGAGGCACGAACGGAAACGCCGTCCCTAGCACCGTCGCAGCAGAGACCACCAGCGCATGCCGCCCGCGCAGGTGAGCGCGCTCATGCTCGAGCACCGCCGCCAATTCGGCACGCGACAAGACCTCGAGCGCTGCATTGGTGACGTACACGTCACCACGAGCCCAGTGAGGAAGGCAGAACACCGTCGCTGGGCCCTGGTCGATCACTCGGACGTCAGGTTCAGACTCGTGCGGGACCGCCAGCATCGCCAGCCTCAGTCGCTGCGCACGGCGGTCGCGGCCGATCCTCCGAGCGTGCCGGAAGCCGCACCAGAGCACTCGCATCGCGCCAACGAGAAGAACCGTGATCCCCAACAGCCCAGCGAGAGTGACCGGCTCCGCCGTGCGTGCATGGGTCAGCAGCTCCGCGCAACGACCGAGGAGCTCCAGGCCTGATGCACTCGTCCAGATATGGCGGCATAACAGCGCTGCACCCATTCCGAACGACAGCAGCACCGCTGCCGAGGTCGTCTGCCAGGCAAGCACGCCCGACATCGGAGCAGACTCCGGTCGCATGACTCGGTCGATCAGTCGCGGCCCCAGCCCGCCGAGTGCCAAGGCGAGACTGAGCAAGATGATGCTGGCTGTCACGGCTTGTCCGCCAGGAGTGCCCTCAGCTGCGCCAGCTCGTCAGGCGTGATCTTCTCGACGAAATGCAACAACGTCGCGCTCCTGTCAGCACTTCCGGCCAGCACCTCCTCCATCAGCTCCGCCTCGTGCTCCTCTCGTGGTCGCGCAGCCTGGTAGACGTAGGCCCGACCTGCACGCCCGCGCGTCAAGAAGCCCTTCGAATGGAGATTGTCCATCACGGTCATCACCGTCGTATACGCAATCTCGCGGCTCTGCTGCAGTCTCTCCACCACCGCGCGCACCGTGACAGGCTCTCTGACCTCCCACATCACGCCCATGACGGTGGCCTCAAGTTGCCCTAGTCCACGCATGTCCGTCCTCGATCCGCGAGCGTCTCCCATGAAATCCTATCGCTCATAGTAGATGCGTCGTCCGGCGATGATCCGGCGGTGGCGAACCAGGGCTTACGACGCCGTCTGCAATGTGACCGGCGGGCTTACGCCAAGGTCGACCAGTAGTACCAGAACCGATGTGCGATCAACGTCAGCACCAGCACGGCCGCCGTGGTCACCACCACGAGATGCCAGCGTGCAGACCATCGCACCACGGCACTACGGCCGACCCTGGCGCCGAACATCCCCGCGCCGGCGTTTCGGAGAGTGACATACCAGAACACGGCCCCCATCACGGCCCACACCACCATGCAGTACGGGCACAACGCGCCGATCCGGTAGAGACTCTGGAAGATGAGCCATCCCACGAAGGCCATGCCGAACGTTGCGCCGACTTGAAGGCCGATCCAATACCAACGCTTGAGTTCGGCACCAGCAAGGAGCGCAGCGCCTGTCATTGCGACGACAGGGAAGGCGGCCACCCCGATGAGTGGGTTGGGGAACCCGAACGCCTCGGCCTGATCGGCAGACATCACCGATCCGCAGCTGAGCACCGGGTTGATGCTGCAGGTGGGCAGGTAGTCCGGGTTGCGTAGCAGCGTGAACTTCTCTACCGCCAGCACGAATGCTGCAGCTAGGCCGACCAGGCCGGCGATGAGCAGCAGCCACGCAAGGGCCTTGTCAGAGATCGGCAGCGAAGTGACAGGAACGCCATCACGGGCCCTATCGCTGCCGGACGCTCGCGTGGTGGCCATCACTTGCCCAGTGCAGCGTCGAGAGCCGTGTTGAAGTCCTCCGCAGCGGCTGGCTCGAACAGCTCGCCGTCAAGGTAGAACGTCGGGGTTCCCTGGACCCCGAGCTCGGTGCCGTCGTCGACATCGCGTTGAACGCGATCAGCGACATCCTTGGACGAGTAGTCGGCGTCGAACCGCTTCATGTCCAGCCCGAGCTCCGCAGCGTACTTGCGAAACAGCGCATCCATCGGTTTCTGCTGCTCACCCCACGCAGACTGGGTCTCGAACATCCGCTGGTACATCTGCTCGTACTTGCCCTGTCTCGCTGCCGACTCCACGGCCCGCGCGGCGCGGGTGGAGTTGAAGTGCCCAGGTAGCGGGTAGTACCGGGTCACGAAGGTCACCTCGCCGGCGTACTCCTCGCGAAGCTCCTCGACGATCGGATAGGCGGCACGACAGGCCTCGCACTCGAAGTCCAAGAACTCGACCAGCACCACGTCACTGGTTCCCCGTTCCCCGAGAACGTGGCTGTCGGGACGTACGAGGCGTGGATCAGGCGCACCGTTCGCGGTCTTCGATGAGTCGCCCGTTGCAGGTTCGTCGTCACGGCCTGTCGAGAACAGGAGGCCTCCGATGCCGATCACGAAGGCTGCGGCGATCAGCATCGCGACTTTCAACTGGATGGTCACAGGCACAACTCTCGTCTCAGTGGAATCTACGATGATGGATCGTAGTAAATGGCCGGTAGTCGATTCGCCCTCGGGCTGGACGCGACCGCGGACAGCACCCAGTTCACGGCGTCTCGACCAGGGGCACCATCAGATCGTCAGACGTTGCCAGCGCCGCGAACCTCTACACGCCTGCGTAGGAATGGAGACCGGTGATCCACAGGTTCACGCCGAACAGGTTGAACAGGAGCGCCAGGTAGCCGGCGATCGCGAACCAGGAGGCTCGGGCTCCGCGCCAGCCGACGGTTGACTGGGCGTGCAGGTAGGCAGCGTAGAGCACCCAGGTGATGAATGCCCAGGTCTCCTTCGGGTCCCATCCCCAGTAGCGTCCCCAGGAGTTCTCCGCCCAGATCGCGCCCGCAATCACCGCGAACGTCCAGATCGGGAATGCGAACATCGCTGCCCCGTGGGCGACTCGCTCGAGGATCTCCGCGGCCGGAAGGGTGGCGGCGTACCGCCGAGATGGAGCGGCATCGACACCTTGGCGTTTGTCGGAGCGGATTCGCACCAAGAAGAGTGCTGCCGCGACGAACCCCACCGTGAAGATTCCGCTGGCCGTGATCGCGGCCGCTACGTGAATGACGAGCCAGTACGAGTTGAGCACCGGAACCAGCGAGCCGGCGGGTGTGTACAGCACGGTGACGGCGAGCCCCAATGCCAGCAGCAGGACCGCGACGACCCACACCCCGAGCGTCCGGACCGGCTGCCGACGCAGAAAAATCAGATAGGCGCCGCCGGAGGCAAGGGCGGCCACGATGACGAACTCGTACATGTTGCCCCATGGCGCGCGTTGAGTCGCCAGAGCCCTCGTGGCGACGCCCCCGACATTGAGCAGGAAAGCCAGCACAGTTAGCGAGGTCCCCACAGCTCCGATCAGGACCAGACGGTTGCTCTGCCGGACTCTGGGCCCGCTGGTCGCGACACGTCCTGCGCTCTCAGCGGCATAGGCAAGCAGCGCAAGCCCATAGATGGCGATGGCCGAGTAGATCATCGAGTCGGAGAGTTCGGCAAAGGTCTGTGTGTTCATGTGCCATCGTCCTCGGGGGATTTGGTGGTGGGTCCGTCCAGGGCGGCGATCAGGTCTCTTGACTCGGATACCGGTGCCTCGCGCCTTGCCAGAGGGAGTGAGGCGAGCTCGATGTGATTCCCGTCATCCGTGTTCGTGACGCGGACCCACAGGCGTCGCCTTGGGATCGCCAGCGACATGGTGAGTCCGACCAGCAGGAGGACGGCAGCAACGAGAGAAACCTCCTTGCCGGGGTCGTAGGCGATCTGGAAGTTGGCGAACTGCGCGAGACCGTCGAAGGTGAGGCTGCCGTTGCCATCGGGGAGGCTCATCGTCTCGCCGGGCGAGAGTGCTTGGCTGAAGGGTTTGTCGTCCGTTTGGACCTGGCTCAGACCCGACTTGTCCAAGGTGAACACTGATTGCGGGGTGCCGTCGCCGAGACCGAGGTCACCGGTGAATGCGGTCAGGAAGAGCTGGGGGTCGATGGCTTTCGGGAAGGCCGAGTACGGCCCTGACTCGTCGATCGCAGCGGTGGGCAGGAAGGTTCCCTGGAACGCGATCTGTACGGGGCGCGCGTCGGGAGCCTTCACGACTCCGTCGGAGGCGAGTGCGGAGTCCTTGGGCAGGAAGATCACCGGACCTGTGAAGACCACCGCACCGGTTCCGTCGCGGACCGTGACCTTGGGCGCGTAGCCGTGACCGGTCAGAAACACCTTCGTGCCGCGAACAACGAGGGGTTGATTCGGCGAGACTGTCGTTTGACGCTCGGGACTGCTGTCGGATGTGCGGTAGGAGATGTTCGCCTTGAAGTCCCTGGGTTCTCCGGCCTTTGGTCCCGTCAATTCGTACGTTGCCATGAAGTCCTCGAGCCGGAGCGTGAACGGTTCGAGGTCGTCAACGTCGGTCCAAGGTGAGCGAGCGAAGCCGTCGTAGAGGGCACGGACGTTGGTGAACGATGATCCTTCGATGACCGCGACCCGGCCCTCATACCCAAGCAATTTGCCTGCGGCGACGCCAAAGAGGAGGACGAGCAGTGAAAGATGGAACATCAAGTTCCCCACTTCCCGAAGGTAGCCCTTCTCGGCTCGCACTTGATCGGCGTCCATGACCACTCGAAAGCCCCGACGGCGCAGGTGCCGTGCTGCGGTGTCGAGCAACTCCTCGGCGTCGAGGCGGCTGGACCAGCTTCGGTGCCCGTGCAGGCGGGCCAGGTTGCGCGGAGCCGCGGGTGGGCTACTTCGTGCGGATCGCCACAACTGGCGGGTGCGAGGTAGGACACAGCCCGTCATCGAGACCAGCAGCAGGATGTATATCGCCGCGAACCATGGCGACGCATAGACCTCGAACATGCCGAACCTGTCGAGCCAAGGCGCCAAGTCGGGGTGGTCTCGCTGGTACTGAGTCACCGCGAAGGGGTCGCTGGCTACACCGCGCTGAGGCAACAACGAGCCGGGGATCGCCGCTAGGGCGAGCAGCGCGAGCAGAATGACTGCGGTACGCATCGCAGTCAGCTTCCTCCAAGCCCAGCGACCCCACCCCCAAGAGATGCGCGCTTCCTCAGGCCGGGATGACTGCACCCTCCCCGGGCCGAACTCAGGTGAGCGCATCACGACGTGGGCCCCGATGCCTCCAGCGTTCGCGTGACCAATGCCTTGAGAGTCGAGTACTTGGCCGGGCCCAGGATCCGAGCAGCGAGCCTGCCCTCTGCGTCGACGACGAATGTGCTCGGAACGGCGCGTGGTGGAAACGCGCTACCGAACGCGAGGAGGGCATCGGGCGCCGATGCGGTGGTGATACTCGGGTAAGCGATGTCATAGGTGCGTTCGAAAGCGCGGGCCGCCTGATCATTGTCACGAACATTGATGCCGATGAACCTGACACCCGATGTCGCAAACTCCGTCGAGAGCCGACGTAGTACCGGCGCCTCGGTACGACACGGCGCGCACCATGAGCCCCACACGTTGTATACGACGACTCCGCTCACCTCGGCGCTGGAGAAAGTGCCACCGTCGAGAAGCCCACCTCGGATACTCCCGACCGGTCTGCGGTCGCCGGCTCTGTACTCCTCGACAGAGTCACCACCCGGGGAAGCGGCCGAGCTCTGGCCGGGGCCATCTCGGAGGAACATGGCCGCTCCGATGACTGCGCCGAACGCAACGACCAAGGCCACCGCCACCACGGCGAGGAGCCGGCCTCGACTTGTCGAGCCCTTGTCATTCTGCTCAAGCATGGATCCCCTTCGCACGGTCCTGTCCCCTCGTTCTTGAGGTCGCCAGGACTGTTCGTACTAGCCTACTTAGTAGGATAGTAGGTGTCTGGTCTCGTGCATCCGTGGGGGAGGGCAACACCGGCACTGGTCAAGAGATCCCGTCCGGGAGCGTTACGTTCTCTATGAGAGTTCCCTGTGGTCTTTATGAGAGTTTCCGTGGTCTGCCACTCGGGTTCGACGGTCTCCGATGTCGAATAGTAGATTGTGGGGCCGCCCCGAGAGCTGGCCAATCGCTCGCGTTCATGCGGGAGACAGGGAGCCATGGGGTGCCGCAAAGACAACCACGTGAGGAACATGAGTCGACGACCCCAGGGACGACACCGTGCCGAAAGGCTGTCGCGACGACGATGGAGCGGCGAGCGGCGATCGCCGGGCTCGCTCGGGCCCTCTGGGCTTGCGGCCGGAGCGGTGGTAGCCACCGCGGCTGCCTTCACCGTGGCGTCTGCGGTCACTCAGGACGAACGCGCTGCAGTCACCGATTCCGGAGCACAGGCTCCGGCAAGCGCCCGACCGACCGAAGCCGTGGAGGCATCCCCGAACGCAGCGACAGATCGTCGCAAGCCGGTCACGCGAGGCGCCCCGAGCACGAGGACCAAGCCCAAGCGGGATGGTGATCCGGCATGGCTCCGGTCCTGCACTGCCTCGGACCAGGCCACCTCTCATCCCAACGGAAGCCTGCCGGCGGGAGAGCTGTGCGAGCTCCCGGTCGGCAGCTCCCACGCTCTTCACCCCGATGCCGCCGAGGCCTGGTCGCGGCTCGACGACCGCTACCGTTCTGAGTTCGGCGAAGGCATCTGCGTGACCGACTCCTACCGGAGTATCGAAGCGCAGGAGCAGGTGTTCGAAGCCAAGCCGGACCTGGCAGCAGACCCCGGCACGAGCCGCCACGGCTGGGGGATCGCGCTGGACCTCTGCGGCGGTGCCGAGTCCTACTCGTCAGCTACTCACGCGTGGCTGCGGCGCAACGGTCCCGACCTGGGCTGGGACAACCCCCAGTGGGCACGCAGCGACGGGTCGAAACCGGAACCATGGCATTGGGAGTTCTCGGCGAGATAGCGTCCCCGTGCCTGCACCTTGGTGATCATGGAAACCCATCTCGCAACGGCTCTCGCGTGCACGATGACCGGCAAGGCTGTACCGACCCGCCTGGCCGGCACGAGTCCCTACCAGTTGACCTCGTGACACTGCGCCGTCGGCGCCTGCTCGACCTGCAACGTCGCGTGCTCGATCCGGTGCTCCGTGGCGAGCAGCGCTTGGGCCCGAGTCAGCACGTCATCGGGCGACACGCCTGCGCTGGTGACCAAATGGGCAGTGGCCACATTCATGCCGGAGGTGAGGGTCCAGATGTGCAGATCGTGGACCTCGCTCACGCCGTCGATGGCCTCCAGACCGGTGACGACCTCGTCCAGACTGACGCCGTCGGGCACGTGCTGGCCGAGAACGGCGAGGACCTCGCGGCCGAGCACGACAGCACGTACGGCCACGAAGATGCCGATCGCCAGAGCCACGGCGGTGTCCCACAGGCCGTTTCCGGTTGCCGCGACCAGGATCGCGGCCAGGATGACCCCAACGCTGCCGGCAGCATCGGCAACGACTTCGTAGTAGGCGCCCTTGACGTTGAGCGACTCGGTCGAACCGGAGCGGAGCAGGAGCATCGAGACGACGTTCACCGCCAGGCCGATGACACCAACGACCAGCATCGTGCCCGATGCCGGCTCCGGCGACTCCCCGATCCGGGCGACCGACTCGGCGACGACGTAGGCGGACACGCCGAGCATGATCAAGACGGTGAGGCCGGAGGCGAACACCTCAGCGCGGTAGGAGCCGTACGTCCTGCGGCCGGTCGTGTCTGGCCTGGTGGCGATCCTGGTGGCGACGAGCGCAGCCCCCAGAGCGACCACATCCGCGGCCATGTGGCCGGCATCGGAGACGAGGGCGAGAGACCCGGAGAGCAATCCCGCGACCAGCTCGACCAGGAAGAATGCGGCGACCAGGCCAAACGCCGCCGTCAACCTCACGCGGTAGCGGGAACCGGCATGCCCGGCGGCGGGCGCATGTCCGTGTCCGTGTCCGTGGCCGCCCATCAGAGCCTCCCCTCGTCGTTGCAGCATCCGTCAGCGCAGCCGCCGGAGGCGGTGTCGAGGTCGGCCGGCAGATCAGGTCCGCACGCGCATCCCTCTCCACGCCACGCCTCGAGTCCTTCCCGCACCGCGACGGCGGCGATGACGAGACCCGCGATCGGGTCGGCCCACGCCCATCCGAGCGCAGCATTGAGAAGCAGGCCCGCAAGGAGGACCGCCGACAGGTAGGTGCACAGCAAGGTCTGCGTGGAGTCCGCGACAACGGCGTTCGACCCGAGCGCTCGCCCCGTGCGCCGCTGCGCCCAGGACAGGAACGGCATGATCACAAGCGAGGCCACAGCCAGAGCGATCCCGACCGGCGAGCTTTCCGGTGCATCACCACTCAGCAGCGCGCGGACGGACTCGAACGTCACGTAGCCGGCGAGTGCGAAGAAGGACAACGCCATCAGGCGCAACGCCTGCCGCTCGCGAGACTCCGGAAGCGGATGCCGGAACTGCCACAAGATGATCAGGCCACTGCTGACCTCCACGATCGAGTCCAGGCCGAATCCGACCAGCGCGACAGACCCGGCGATCAGCCCGGCACTGATCGCGATGACTGCCTCGATCACGTTGTAGCTCACGGACGCGGCGGCCAACAGTTGAGCACGGCGGCCCAGCCGCTTGCGCCTTGCTTGGTCTCCAGTGAAGACCGGGGCGGGAAGATCGGTGGTCACTGTGCCGCCTCCTCACCGTTGACCGGACACAACACGACGGCGTCTCCAGTGGCAGCCAGAAGCTCTTCTGCGGCCGCGAACACCTTGAGCACCGCGTCGCGATGCGTCAGCGAGTACACCGACGACCGTCCGACCGACCGGGACTCGACCAGCCCGCAGTCGCGAAGGCAGGCCAGGTGCTTCGAGACCGTGGACTGGGCCAATCCGAGGTGTTGGGTCAGATCCGCCACGCGGTGCTCCCCCAGGAGCAGGTGCCGCAGGATCGCTACGCGCGAGGGATCACTCATCCCGCGGAACAAGCAGGCTGCGGCAACGCCAGCGGAACGCTCGTCGATCGGCGGAGCGCCAACCCCTTCGACATTAATGATCGCCATTCGGCGATGTTATCGCCAGTCGCGCACGCCATGTCAAGTCTCGCCAGCCGGCGATTCTCGGATGCCGGCGCAGCTCTCAGGAACTTCCCAGTCGCCACTACTACTTTGCATCGTACGCGCCTGGGTCGCGCCGACCGTGGCGGCCGAACCCAGCGAGAGCATTAGACGAACGAGCGCACCAGTCGAAGGAGACTCCGATGCCCCATCCCACGCGTCCGCGACACCTCGCAACGCTCGTTGCGGCCGCCATGGTCGGGGCGGTCGCCCTCCTCGGCTCGGTTGCTCCCGCCGAGGCGCACACCGCGGTGGTCGCGTCGAACCCGGCGGCCGGCGCGCAACTGTCGGCCATGCCGACCCAGGTGCGGCTCACCTTCAACGAGGCCATCAGCGCGGAGTACGCAACGCTGACCCTCTCCGCCCCGGAGACGCCCGCCACCTCGCTGTCCTCCCCCACAGCCGAAGGAACCCAGCTGGTCGCGGCCGTGCCTGCGACAGCCACGTCGGGCGCCGGTGGCGACGCGGTCCCGTGGACACTCAGCTTTCGCGTCGTCTCAACCGATGGTCATCCGGTCACCGGAACCGTCAAGTTCACCGTCGCGGCTCGCCCAGCGACGAACCCGGGAGACGCCTCGCCCAGTGCCTCGCCGACTGCGTCAGCTTCGATGACGGACGAACCGCGGCCATCGAGCGGTAATCGGTCCTCGGGCACCGACGCCGCCAAGGAGGCACCAGGAACCACCGCCGGCCGTATCGTGTTCCTCGCCGTCCTGCTCGTGCCCTTGATCGCGATGCCGGTCGTCCTGCTGCGTCGTCGCAAGGACGGTCAGGAGTGACCAGGAGAGCTCTCCTCATCGGTCTGCTGACCACTCCTGTCCTGGTGACCGTCGCCCTGTTGTCGCTCACCGGCGCGGTCGCGTCTCCGACATCAGGCCTCCCCGACCCCGGCGCCCTCACTCGGTGGGGTCTGCCCGTCGCTCGCGTCGTGCGCGATGTCGCCGCAACGGTGACGATCGGCAGCCTGGTGTTGGCGGCGGTGCTGCTGCCAGGAGCGGGCCGGCGCCTCCTTGGGGCTGCACAGCGCAGGAGCCAGGTCGTAGCCGCTGCCGCCGGCTCCACCTGGGTCGTTGCGGGAGCCATCGAGATCATCTTCGTACAGGCTGATGTCTCAGGGGTCTCACCGTGGTCCGGAGGGTGGGCGCCAGTGTGGTTCTTCATCACCCAGATCGACTACGGCAAGGCACTTGCGGCCAGCCTCGTCCTCGCTGCGGCCGCGACGACCACCGCGGCCCTGGTGCGCAGCGTGACCGGCATCGGATTCAGCACGTTGCTGGCCCTGGCTGCCCTGTGGCCACTCGCCCTGACCGGGCACGCCGCAGGAGACTCCGACCACGATCTCGGAGTGAACCTGCAGTTTCTGCACCTGGTCCCGGTCACGATCTGGGTCGGCACCCTGGCCGCTCTCCTGGTTGCCGGCGCCGCTGCCCGCACGACGTCCGTGATCTCGGGATTCTCTCGCCTCGCCGGCTGGTGTGCAGCGCTGGTAGGCCTGTCGGGAGTGCTCGCTGCCGGCATCCGGGTGCCTGCCGTCGCCGACCTCCTCAGCACGTATGGAGCCTTGCTCGCCATCAAGGCAGCGGTGCTAGGTGCATGCCTGGGGATCGGCTGGTGGCATCGACGGCGCCTGCTGGCCTCGACCCCGGCATCCTTCACCGGGGGCCGTTTCGCACGCCTCGCCGTTGGAGAGCTTGCCCTGATGGGCGTCGCGATCGGTACCGGGGTCGCTTTGGGCCGCTCCGCGCCTCCATCGGGCTCCGGCACAGAACCCGCGGCGACTCCGGCCGAGGCGATCCTCGGGCAGCCCATGCCGCCCGAGCTGACGGCCCAACGATGGATCACCGAATGGCGCCTGGACACGTTCTGGGGCCCTGTCGCCGTGCTCGCGGCCGTGCTCTATCTGCTCGGTGTGCGCCGACTCCATCAGCGCGGCGTCGTCTGGTCACGAGGCCGCACGGTGCTATGGCTCCTCGGTTGCCTGGTTCTGCTGTGGGCGACCAGTGGGCCCCCAGGAACCTACGGCGAGGTGTTGTTCAGCATGCACATGGTTCAACACATGACCATCGCCACGCTGGTTCCGATCCTCTTGGTGCTCGGCAGCCCGGTGACCCTGGCGCTGCGTGTACTTCGACGACGTACGGACGGCTCCCGCGGCGCCCGGGAGTGGCTCCTCGTCATCGTGCACTCGTGGCCCGTCGGCCTGCTCGGGCATCCACTGGTGGCGGCCGGCCTCTTCATCATCAGTCTGCCCACCTTCTACTACTCCGGGCTCTTCGAGCTTGCCCTGAGTACACACACCGGACATCTGCTGATGACCGCGCACTTCCTGCTCAGCGGCTACCTGCTCGCCAACGTCGTGTGCGGCGAGGATCCGGGGCCCCGCCGACCGCCCTATCCGCTGCGGGTCCTGCTGGTGATGGCGACCTTCGCGTTCCACGCCTTCTTCTCGATCTCGTTGATGTCCAGCCGCAAGATCTTGGCTCAAGAGTGGTACGGCGGGCTGGGGCGCACCTGGGGCGACACCCTCGCGCAGGACCAATATCTGGGCGCGTCCCTGGGCTGGGCCATGGGTGACCTCCCACTCGCACTTCTGGCAGCAGCGCTCGTTGCCGCCTGGGTCCGCGCCGACGGCCGTGAGGCCCGTCGTCTCGACAGGCGAGCTGAACGGGACGGAGATGCAGCGCGGGCCGCGTACAACGCTCGACTGCAAGCGCTGGCGGACCGGTCCCCCGACGGATCCGACACAGGATCAGGGCAGCGCGACGTCTGAACGTCCCGGCACGTCACAAGCATGCTCATACGGTGCGCAGTGCTCCCGCAGGGTCGACTCGATCGCCGGGAGCAGCCCGATCAGCACCGGACCGAGCAGCAGCGCGGCCGCGAGCCCGGTCAGCGCCACCCGCGCGCCGGCGCCCAGCCGCTCGGGCCGACCAAGCAGCCTCCGAACGCGGGTCACTGCGTCTGCACCGTGGGCGGCAAGCGTCGCGGTGGGCGCCGGGCCCGAGGCCATCCTGACCAGCGCCTCAGCCAGACTCTGACGACCGCTAGCTCGTGCGGCCGCGTCATCGGCATGCATCTCGACCAGCAACTCCACCTCTCGGGCGCCGTGCGCGAACGCGGGAACGAACCCGAAGGCACGGTTCAGCCCCGATGCCCACAACACCGCCCAGTGGTGCCTCGCCCGAAGATGCGCCCGTTCATGGGTCAGCACCGCGATCCTCTGCTCAGGACGCAAGAGTCGCTCGGCACCCGTGGTGAGGACGACCACCGGTCGGCGGCCAGGTACGCAGTAAGCCGCTGGACGATCGTCCTCGAGGAGCAGCACGCCATCAGATCTCGGGGCCGCAAGCAGGGCGAGCCGCCCGCGCGTGACCCGACGCGCAACGCCCGCTGCGCGGGCCTCCAACATCGTGCAACCCACCGCTCGAGCCAGGACGACACACCCGATCACCGCGCCCGTCACGCGCCCGATCCAGCCGAACGGCGCAGCATAGTGCCCCTCGAGCAGGCCCAGACAGGTCCCGAGCCAGCCAGATGCCGCCGAGAATACGGGCGGCGGCAACGCAACCAGCGCGGCCGCCAGGAGCACCGAGGCCAGGATGGTCACCGACACCGACTGCCACACGACCAACCCGATGACCGGCGCTCGCCTCACCCACCCGGCGCGCGAGAGCATCGTGGCGCCCAGGGTTCCGGCGGTGGCGGCAACCACGATCAGCACGACGACGGCGATCACGACCGTCCCTCCCCGGTCGATCGGTCCACAGGATCGACGGCGACGGCGTCTAGTGCCTCGCGCAGCTCCTGGGCCTCCTCGGCGCTGAGCTGACCGACGAAGTGAAGCAATGTCGACCGCGGCGTACCACTCGTGCTGAGCAGTTCCTCCATGGCCGTGGCAGTGTGCTCCGCACGCGACGCCACCGGACGATAGCGATAGGCCTTGCCGTCAAGCTCTCGCTCGAGGACGCCCTTGCGGAAGAGCTTGTCCATCACCGTCATCACCGTCGTGTACGCCCGCTGCCGATCGGTAGGCAGAAGCGCATGAACCTCGCGAACCGTCAGCGGCCGATCCGCCGACCACAACCGGTCCATCACCTTGGCTTCTAGATGCCCGAACTGACGCATACCGGTGATTCTCCCTCACTCTTACGCCGCAACACTCATCGGTTCTGCGCCCCGATCCTGGACAGCACATGCTGGCGCACGGCCTGTCGCTCGTGGATGCTGAGCTCGTGCTTACCGACCACGTCGGCCAGCTCAACCACGCTGTCTGCCACAAGTGTCACCTGGCAGTCGGGACAGGTCAGCTCCACGGGTGTCAACGGCACACCTCCTACTACTCATGATAGGAGACGCTCCGTCGCCGTGCGCTGCGGGTGCCGCATGTTTGGAGAACTCTCAGCACCCACCTTTACCCTCCTACTACTTGTTGTAGGAGACGGGGTGATGGCCCCGCTGACGAAAGGGATCTGCTGTGAAGAAGGCACTGGCGGTAGCTGGCGCGGGAGCGGTCGTGATGCTGCTCGCAGGATGCGGCGGTGGCGGCACAGCCCCGGCCACGACACCCACGCCTGCACAGTCCTCGTCCCCGTCCACGGGTGATCAGGCCGCCTCGCCAGCGCGTTCCTCCTCCAGCCCGGTGCAGCAGGAACCCGAAGGGCCAGTCGTCGAGGTGTCCATCTCCGGAAAGTCTGTGACTCCTAAGGGCACCCGGATTCAGGCCAAGGTCGGCGAACCGGTGACCTTTGTCGTCACCTCCGATCGGGCCGGCGGCCTCCACGTCCACTCCAGTCCGGAGCAGACCCCCGAGTTCTCCGAGGGCACGACCACGATCCAGGTCACCATCGACAAGCCGGGCGTGGTCGAAGTGGAGGAGCACGAGTCCGATGCGTTGATCGTGCAAATCGAAGCGCGCTGACACCGATGTACACCCTCTTTCCCGCTCACGGCATCGGGGGCGCACAGGACCTTCCTATCCCGGCCAGCTATGCCATCACCGGGTCCGGGATCGCGCTGGCGGCTTCGTTCGTGATCCTCATTCTTGCTTGGCGCCGCCCGCGCCTTGACGCAAGCAAGGGCCGTCGGCTGCCGACGTGGCTCGCGATCGCCCTCGATTCCCGTTGGGCCGAGGGAGCAGCACGCACTCTCGGCATGATCGCCTTCGGCTACTTCGTCTGGGCGCTCGTCGCCGGACCGGACCTTGCTTCCAACCCGGTCTTCGGGATCGTCTACGTGTTCGTCTGGGTCGGACTTGTGCCGGTATCACTCCTGTTCGGACCCGCCTGGAAGGCGATCAGCCCGCTGCGCACGGTCTATGCAGGCATCACGGCCCTGGGCGGCCCGGCCCTTCGTGGCGGACTGATCCCGCTCCCTCGTTTCGCCGGTTACTGGCCTGCCACGATCGGGCTGTTCGCCTTCGCCTGGCTCGAGTTGGCCGCACCCAACTCCACCTACATCACGCCCATTCGCGGATGGTTCACGGTCTACGTGGTCACCCTCGTCCTCGGCGCCGTCATCTTCGGGGAGCGTTGGTTCGAGCGCGCGGATCCGTTCGAGGCCTACTCGACCCTCATCGGCCAACTGTCACCGTTGGGGCGAGACGCCGACGGCAACCGCATCTGGCAATGGCCGCTCAACCACCTGGACGGCCTCGACGCCAGCCCGAGCCGCGTCGCCGTCGTGGCGGTGCTGCTCGGGTCGACCGCGTATGACAGCTTCAGCCGCTCTCCGACGTGGGCACGCATCACCCAGACCACGGTCATTGACGCCACCGTCCTCGGCACCTTGGTACTGCTGGCCTTCTGCGTCTTCGTGGGCGTCACCTTCACCGCCGGGACCATTGCCACCGCCGTCGGTCCAGGTCTAAGGCGAGCTCAGCTGCCAGCGCTCTTTGCCCACTCCGTCGCGCCTATCATCGTCGGCTACGTCGTCGCGCACTACATGACGCTCCTGCTCGAGTACGGCCAACAGGTTCTGATCCAGCTGAGCGACCCGATGCTCAACGGCTCGAACCTGCTCGGCACAGCCGATTGGACCCCGGTCTACTTCCTCTCCAGCCAACCTACGACGATCGCCGTCATCAAGGTCCTCGCCGTGGTGACCGGCCATGTCCTCGGTGTCATCGCCGCCCACGATCGCGCCGTCAAGCTTCTTCCGAGAACCCACCAGGTCACCGGACAGCTCGGCCTGCTGGTCGTGATGATCACCTACACAGTCGGCGGCTTGTACCTGTTGTTCAGTGGCTGAGCCGACAGGTCCTGGGGTCGCGCGGCACCGGGATGTGATCAGACCCGGGGGTGGCGCGCTCGGCGTCGAGTAGGAGAGGTCGAGCTCGGTCATGCCGGTCAGGGTCATTTGGTGGAAGAGCGCAATGCGGATCGCGATCGGGGTCGCGCCCGGTACCTCCTCCTCCCCGCCAGGGCGGCATGCGAGCCACGGACTACCCCGCAGAACGCACAGACCTCTTTCATTCCCGCTCCCCCTCGGCCACTCGCGGTCCTCCCCTGCCCCTGGGGTACGTGACCATGACGATCCACAAGCTGACCGCAGGCTCGGGGTACGAGTACCTGACCCGCCAGGTAGCGGCGGGTGACTCCACCGAGCTCGGCGCCACAGCGCTGGCGGACTACTACGAGGCCAAGGGCGAGGCGCCCGGTCGGTGGGCGGGATCTGGGCTCGACGCCTTCGCTGGCCCGGACGGGATCAACGCGGGCGATGTGGTGACAGCCGAACAGATGGGCCACCTGTTCGGCGTCGGCGAGCATCCCGTCACCGGGAGACCGTTGGGTCGGCGGACGCGGTCGGACGGGGTGGCAGGGTTCGATCTGACCTTCAGCCCGGTGAAGTCGGTCTCGACGCTTTGGGCGGTCGCGCCACCCGAGATCGCGCGTGCGATCGAGCAGGCCCACGATGCCGCGGTCAACGACGCGATGGCGTATGTCGAGCGCGAGGTGCTGTTCACCCGCGAAGGGACCGACGGGGCGCGGCAGGTCAAGACCCGCGGCTTGATCGCGGCCGCGTTCCGCCACCGGGACTCCCGTGCCGGCGACCCGGACCTTCATACCCATGTCGCCGTCGCGAACAAGGTGCAGGCGAAACTTTCGGGCAAGTGGCTGACCGTCTATGGCCGGCTGTTATTTCAGCACACGGTGGCGATCTCGGAGACCTATAACACCGCACTCGAGTACCGGCTCGGCGAGGCGCTCGGTGTCACGTTCGCCGAACGGGCGAACCCTCGGGAGCGGCGCGCTGTCCGCGAGATCGTGGGTGTCTCAGCCGGGCTGTGTCGAGTGTGGTCGCGGCGGGCCCGGGACATCGACCGCCGTGAGGACGACCTCGTGAGCGCGTTCATCGCGGAGCACGGTCGGCCGCCGACAGAGTCGGAACGGCTCGGGCTGGTACAGCAGGCCAATCTAGAGACGCGCGCCCCTAAGCATGAGCCGCGCGCCGAGGCCGACCAGCGACGAATCTGGCGCCGCCAGGCATCGGAGTTCCTCGGGAGCGAGTCGACCCTCGCCGCGATGATCCACGAAGCATTGGATGTGTCGC
Source organism: Nocardioides sp. NBC_00368 (assembly GCF_036090055.1). NCBI lineage: Bacteria > Bacillati > Actinomycetota > Actinomycetes > Propionibacteriales > Nocardioidaceae > Nocardioides > Nocardioides sp. NBC_00368. The sequence goes on along the minus strand of NZ_CP107970.1, from coordinate 5,394,579 downwards.
CGCCGGTGCGCCGATCGACCTCTACCGACGTCGTCGACACACACGTGATCCACGCAATGGCAGTCGCCGTCATCACCGAGCTCGAGACCCGTCGGGCGACCTGGCAAAGCTGGCATCTGCGGGCAGAGGCGGAGCGTCAGGTGCGGGCCATGGCACCTGGTCAGATCAGGGCAGGTGACCTTCCCGCGATGGCCGATGCGGTCGTCGCGGCGGCCGTCGGGATGTCGGTGTCGCTCACGCCGGACGACGATCCCATCGACCAAAGGACCGATCTTCGCCAACCCAGTGGCCTTCGTCGCTCGGGCGGAACCAGCGTGTATCGACATACCGGCGCCGATCACTACACCAGTCAGCGGATCCTTCAAGCCGAACAGCGACTGGTCGACGCGGCCGGTCTGGGCAGCGACTTCGCGTTCTCTGCGGAAGAAGTGGACATCGTCCTGGCCGCCAGCGCGGTCGCCGGGGTACGGCTCAATGACGGACAACACGCGCTCGTGCATGCGCTGGCCGGTGGTGGTCACCGGGTCCGCCTCGCATTGGCGCCGGCGGGGTCGGGGAAGACGACCGCGGTCGAGGTGCTGGCTGCGGTCTGGACGATGAATGGTTATGACGCGATCGGGCTGGCACCGTCGGCCGCCGCGGCGAAGGTACTTCAGGAGGCGACCGGCCTGCCCTGCGAGACCCTCGCGAAGATCGACGACGAGGTCGCCACCCAGCCCACCAACACTGGGGGTGACCGTCGCAGTGGGCTGAGCACCCGGATCGGACCAGAGACCCTGGTGGTGATCGACGAGGCGGGAATGGCCGACACGTTGACGCTCGACCGGGTAGTCGCGTTCTGCATCTCGCGCGGTGCCACGATCCGGCTCCTGGGCGATGACCAGCAGCTCTCCGCCGTCGGCGCCGGTGGCGTGCTGCGCGACATCACCCATCGGCACGGAGCCGACCGGCTCGAGGAAGTCGTACGCTTCATCGACCCCGGCGAGGCCGCAGCCTCCTTAGACCTTCGCGACGGTGATCAGACCGCGATCGGGTTCTACCTCGACCACGACCGCATCCACACCGCCGACGAAGACACCACGATCGCCGAGGTCCTCGCCGCCTGGCAACACGACCGAGACGACGGGCTGGACACACTCATGCTGGCCCCCACCCGAAACATGGCCGCCACCCTCAACCACCAGGCACGCACCCGGCGTCTCGCCGGCATCGCGCCGCGGACCGAGGTCGAACTGGCCGACGGCAACCAGGCATCAGTCGGGGACACGATCATCACCCGTCACAACCAGCGCCGCCTGGCCGTCTCCGGCACCGACTGGGTCAAGAACGGTGACCGGTGGACCATCACCCGCATCCGCGGCGCCGCATTGACCGTACGCCACGCCACAACCGGCTTGAAGGCGTCGCTGCCTGCCGAATACGTGCACGACCACGTCGAGCTCGGCTACGCCTCAACCGTTCACACCGCACAAGGCCTCACCGCCGACGTCGTCCACGGGATCGTCGACGGCCGCGAGGATCGGCAGATGCTGTACACGATGCTGACCCGCGGCCGCCGCGAGAACCACGTCCATCTGGTGCTCGAACCGATCGACCCCGTCGAGGCCGATCGGCGGCAGTGCATGCTGCCTGGACTGCAGGAACAACTGACCGCGATCCAGATCCTCGACGACGTGGTCGGTCGTGACGGTGCTGCGGTCTCGGCCACCACCACGCTCCGCCGCGGCCGCAGCTGGTCCACCCAGCTCCACGACGCCTCCCTACGCTACGCCGACGCGGTCGCCACCGGAGCAATGCGAGTGCTTGGCAGCGGTTGGGAAGACGCCCTCGACGCGGCCGGCGAAGGCCCACTCCCCTGGCTACCCGCGATACCTGCCGACCTGGCGCGGGATGAGTCCTGGGGTCCATATCTCACCGCTCGTTCCCAACATGTCGAGGTGACAAGACAGGGCTTCCTCGACCACCTGGTCGGCGCCGACATACCGACGGCGATCGAAAGCCAGAAGCGTCCGGCCTGGATGACGCGGTACGCCGATGTCCTCGGAGACCTCCACGACACCGTCGCGCTGTGGCGAGCCGCCCGCGGCGTACCCGAGGACGATCCGCGCCCGACCGGGCCAGCCGTCACCGAACCGCGCGCCGGCCGCTTCCAACGCCATCTCCTGCGGCAGCTCACTGGTCGCTACAGCGACTCGGTCCAGCGCTGGCACGAGCTGATCCTCCGCCGGACAGGAATCCAGGCCCAGGACGACCACACCCGAGGCGAAGCCATCGAGCTCGCTCGACTGCTCGACACGCTCCATCGCCGCGGCCACGACTCCCGCGGACTGCTAGACCGTGCCCTGAGCAGCGGCGCATTGCCCGAGGGGCATGCCATCGCCGCCCTGACCTACCGCGTCCGCAGGCTCACCCCGCGCGACCCGCTTCAGTCACGATCCGAGTCCGCCGGGCATGCTGGCCCATCGGCGATCGGTATGTGACCCCGGGGGTCACGCTGCGCCGACCTCGTCGCCGCCCTGGTGGTCGGCACGCCAGCGGTCCAGGCTGATGTCGTCGGTGCACGCGGCGGCGTAGGTCTTCAGGCGGTCCAGTGCATGGGCGGCGCGTCGCCGCAGCGTACGCGCGGCCTCCGGGTGGTCGTGGGCGACCAGTTCGACGGCCGCAGGGGTAGTCAGGCCCAATCGACCGCGATGCAGCGGTGCGCCGACGGTCTCGGCTGACGCCGCGAGCTCGCAGAGCAGGCGCACTTCATCCTCTGCTATCGCGTGGTCGCGGACTGCCTCGTCGAAGAACTCGCCCAGCTCCACCTCCGGCGCGACCTCCGCCTCCGGCGACTCACGATCGCCGGCACCGCTCGCGAGCGTGGTGAGGTCGTCGGCGAGCAGCACGCGCGCCCAGTGACGGTCGGCACGACTGCCGACCCCGAGTGAGGCCGCGACCTCGCGTCGGGTCGCGTTCAACAGCGCCCGGGCCAGCCACGGCGTTCGTAGCCGATGCGCCTGGGCGGCCTGCAGCCACAGCTCCGAGGCGACCAGCGCATCGATGTCGGGCGACAGATCGCTCAACGCCTCCGCAACCCGGCACCCTCCGGGGATCAGAAGCCACACCAGGGCAGCGACTGCTGACCGGTCGGTCGCGGTCAGCGTCGCCAGGGTCCGCAGCACCGCCGCCTTGTTCGCGACGTCAGCCTGGCGGGTCCATTCCCTGAGGTCAGCCAGGTCATCGACCACGGCCAGGCACGGGTCGACAGCGCACCATCGCTCCCACCCTTCTCGCGCTTCAGCGAGCAGCGGTGACGCTGGATCGTCGAGTCCGAACTGGTCTGCAACACTCATCGAGGCCCCCATTCCTGGCTGTCACCAGGTAGGTGCGCAAGACAAATGCAGATCTTGAGCGTGCCAGATCTGAAGAGTTATATTTTGGTATGGCCGTCGGCCACGAGGGCTCACTGTTGGAGGCCGCTCGCGCTGCTCGCGGGTTGACCCAAGAGGCGCTCGCGCGCCGATGCGGGACATCACAGCCATCGCTGTCGGCTTACGAACGTGGAGCGAAGTCGCCCACCCTCGCCGTCCTCGAGCGCATCTTGCGATGCCTTGACTTCGAGCTCGCCCTCAACGAGCGGATCACCTTCCACCAGATCACGGTTGCCGGGCCTGGACGGTCCACGGCGCTGGTGCCGAACCGGCTGTGGCGGTTGTCGCCTGAGCAATGCTTCGCGCCGCTGTGGGTGTGGCACGGTCGTGACCACAGGGTGTTCGCGCTGAGTGATCGCGACAAACGCGCCGCCGGTTATGCCTGGCTGCTGCGCTATGGCGACGAGACCCAGCTCTTCGAGCACGTCGACGCTGCGCTGCTGGTCGACCTGTGGCCCGATCTGGTCGACGGCCTGCCCCCGGAGATCCGCGACGCGTGGTGGCCACTGGTCGGATGGACCCGGGATCAGTCCGTCGAGGAACTGATCCTCGCCGACGCTCGAGCCTGGGGGCAGGACTACAGACGCCGGACCGCTACCCGCGCAAAGAGGCTGCGGGTGTTCCGACGGCTGGCCGACTACGGGCTCGATCCCGATCAGATCCGAGCACTGATGCGGCACTGGTGAGGTCATCACCGCGAGCCCGACGAGGTCGATGACGAGTATCGCGAACCTTGCGACCGGGAACCCCGACAGCCTCACCTGGACCACCGACACACCGAATGAGGCAACGATCACCCACGGGCTCACCTATCGTGACAGCGTGGACCTTCCTGTGATGCCGCCGATCCTGCCGATGCTGGCCAAGCCGGCGTCGCTTGAGAAGGTGCTCTCCATGGCACCCAACGTCCAACTAGAACCAAAATGGGACGGCTTCCGGTGCATCGTGTTCAAGGACGGCGACGAGGTGGAGCTGGCCTCGCGCAACACCAAGCCGCTGACGCGCTACTTCCCCGAGGTGGTCGAGGCGATGCGGAAGGCGCTGCCGGAGAAGATCGTGCTCGACGGGGAGATCTTCGTCGCGATCGGCAACCGGCTCGAGTTCGAGGTGCTGCAGCAGCGAATCCACCCGGCCGCGTCCCGGATCACGCTGCTGGCGGAGGAGACGCCCGCTGCGTACGCCGCCTTCGATCTGCTCGCGATCGGCGAGGAGAGCTTCGTGGAGAAGCCGCTGACCGAACGGCGGGCGGCGCTCGAGGAGATCTTCTCGACCGTGACCTCGGACAACGTCCATCTGTGCACGACGACGACCGACCCCGAGATCGCCCAGGACTGGTTCACCCGGTTCGAGGGCGCCGGCCTGGACGGGGTGATGGCCAAGCCGCTGGAGGCTCCCTACTCCCCCGACAAGCGGACGATGCTGAAGATCAAGCACTCGCGTACGGCGGACGTGGTCGTGGCAGGCTACCGCGAGCACAAGACCTCCACGCCGGAGAAGCCGCTGCTGGGGAGCCTGCTGCTGGGGCTGTACGCGCCCGGGGAGGACGGTCAACCGGAGCTGCAGCACATCGGGGTCTCGGCGTCCTTCACCGCCGTGCGACGCGCCGAGCTGTGGCAGGAGATGCAAGAGCTGGTCGTTCCCATCGAGGAGCACCCGTGGGGCCGCTGGCAGGAGTTCCTCACCGCCAACCCCGACCGGGTCCCCGGCACCCAGAGCCGCTGGTCACAGGGGAAGGACCTGTCCTTCACCCCGCTGCGCCCGGAGCGGGTGCTCGAGGTCGGCTACGACCACATGGAGGGGCGCCGCTTCCGGCACACCGCGCAGTTCAAGCGCTGGCGCCCCGACCGTGACCCGGAGTCGTGCGGCTACGAGCAACTCGAGGAACCCGTGGCCTACGAGCTGTCCGAAGTGCTCGGAGGCGCGTCTAAATCCGGCTAGGGTCGGAGACATGAGCTACGACGTCGTACTCCTGGTCGAGCAGGCAATCACCCTCGACGACGCGACCCGGGTCCACTCCCTCCACGAGGGAGTCGAGGACCCGGTCTACCACGTGCTGCTGCCCTTGGAGGACGCCGCCGCACGGATCGAGTCGGCGATGGGCACGCTCAGCGCTGCCGAATACCTGGGCTCGGCCATGATCATGAACGAGATCGACCTCGACGCCGTGCGCGAGGAAGCCAAGGAGGAGGCCGAGAAGGCCCTCGCCCAGACCCTGAAGGTCCTCGAGACCTCGGGCGCCTCCGCCCACGGCGAGCTGGTCCAGGACCCGGTCAAAGCGCTGCGGGCCAAGGTCGCCGAGGTCGACGGCCGCGAGGCGATCATCATGACCCGGCCGCACGTCGTGGCCGAGTTCTTCCACGTCGACTGGACCCACCAGGCCCGGCGGCACCTTCACGTCCCGGTGCTGCATCTGATCGAGCACGAGAACTTCGACGAACAGGCCGGTGAGGGCGAGGGAATCAGCGGAATGTGAGGCATTTCGCCTCCATTACCGCGAAATCCGCAAATGTGACAGGGGGCACATCAAAGGTTACCGCTCTGTTACCAGGTTCACGTGGCAGTTGTGACTCGCGTTCCCCTAAGATCTTGGGGTCCGCTGTTCCGGGGGGATCCAGCGACAAAGAAGTGCCTGCTCGTGCGATCGGGGGATCCGCGCTGAGCGGGCACTTCTGCTATTTGTCGCCGATCCGGTTGCCCTCCTCGTCCCAGTGGGACGCGACCTTCTTGCTCGGCTGCACCCGCGGCGGCTCTCCTGGCATCTTCGGGTAGTCGGGCGGGAAGTTGAGCTCGCCTCCGGGCAGCTTCTCCCAGAGCTCGAGCAGCGGCGTCAGGTCGTACGCCTCGTCGTCGATCTGCGCCCAGCGGTCACCCTCGGCGAGGAAGTCGGGGACGGTGAAGAGGTTGAGCTCGCGCGGGTCCTCGAGCTCGGCGAGCTCCTCCCAGGTGAGCGGGGTGGAGACCGGGGCGCCGGGCTTGGGTCGCAGCGAGTACGCCGAAGCGATCGTGCGGTCCCGGTTGTTCTGGTTGAAGTCGACGAAGATGCGCTCCCCGCGCTCCTCCTTCCACCACGCGGTGGTCACTCCCCCGTCGCGACGCTCCAGCTCGCGACCGAACCCGATCGCGGCGTGACGCAGCTCCTCGAAGGTCCACTCGGGGCGGATGCGTACGTAGATGTGGACGCCGCGGTTGCCGCTGGTCTTCGCGAAGCCGCGCAGGCCGAGCTCCTCGAGAGTCTCCCGGGCGACGCCGGCGACCCGCACCACGTCGGCGAAGTCGGTGCCGGGCTGGGGGTCGAGGTCGATGCGCAGCTCGTCGGGGTGGTCGACGTCCGCGCGACGTACCGGCCAGGGGTGGAAGGTGAGGGTGCCCATCTGGGCGCACCAGACCGGGATGGCGAGTTCGGTGGGGCAGATCTCTCGCGCCTTACGCCCGCTCGGGAAGGTGATCTCGACCTCCTCGAGGTAGTCGGGCGCACCCTTGGGCGTGCGCTTCTGGTAGAAGCCGTCGCCCTCCTTGTCGGTGGGGCCGGTGGCCAGCTTCATGCCCTCACGCCAGCCGTCGGGCCAGCGCTCCAGGGCGGTCGGGCGCTCGCGCAGCGCCCGCATCAGCGGGTCGCCGACGGACGCGAAGAACTCCGCGACCATCAGCTTGGTGACCTCGGGAGTACGGTCCGTCGCCTCGTAGATCACCCGGTCCGGGCTGGAGATCCGCACCTCGCGCTCGCCTGCCTGCACGTGTGCCGCCGGTGTCTTCGCCATGGCGCCAACCTAGCCCGACCCAAGCCCCTCCCCCAGCGAAATCCTCCGGATGCACCCGCAACTCACTGGCCAGTACGTCCCGGGACCGGCATGATCCGCTCCAACGTACGGCGACCGCCACGATCTCGGAGGACCCCCACATGTCGACTCGAACCACGGCACTTACCGCCGCCACGGCGGCCCTGGCCGCCGCCATCACCCTCGGCCTCGCCGGTGCGCCCGCGACGGCGAGCGCCGATCCGGGCTGCGGGACCGTCGCCTCCCCCGACATCCGGGTGGAGCACACCCGGCTCACCGACCCGGCGGTCACCGACATCCTGACCCGCTCCGGGTTCGACGACGTCGCCGCCGCCGTACGGACGGCCGTCTGCGAGGCGCGCGACAGCAAGGCTGCCACCGCGGTGGCACGGCTCGCCGGCGAGGCGCTGTGGCAGCGCGCGGTCGACCGGGTGCAGGGCCGCGGCGACGCCGGCGGCGACCTGCCACGCAGCGACGACCGTCCGCTCTACTGGGCGCGTCTCGCGGGCGAGCTCGAGATCGCCCGCGTGGCCCCGGGATTCCCGACCTGGTCCGAGGACGCCCGGGCGAAGGTGCTGGCCGCCTTCGACCGGAGCTCGCGCGGGATCGAGTCGACCGCCTTCGCCCGTGGCGAGTCCGGCCGGTCGAGGCAGGTGCTGGCCTCCGGCTTCGACCCGTTCACCCTCGATCGCAACATCCGCCAGTCGAACCCGTCCGGGGCGACCGCGCTGGCGATGGACGGGCGGGTCGTACAGACGGCGAAGGGTCCCGTCGAGATCCAGACCGTGGTGTTCCCGGTGCTGTGGGAGCCGTTCGCACAGGGCATCGTCGAGCGCGCCTTCCTGCCGCACCTGGTTCCCGGCAAGCGCGACGTGGACACCGCCGTCACCATCAGCCAGGGCCGTGCGGGCCGTTTCGACCTGGAGGTGTGGAACGGCGCCCATCGCGGCACCTTCCCCGACAACGACCGGATCAGTGTCAACGAGACGATCCCGATCCCGGAGGACCTGCCGCACGCCACCCCGCAGCCGCAGTGGACCCGGACCACGCTGCCGGTCGAGGCGATGAAGGCGGCCGTGCCCGGCACCTTCCCGGTGAACATCAACCGCGTCGTCACCGAGATCCCGGCCGGATCGACCGAGCCGGTCACCCGGGAGGACCCGACGCCTGGCTCCACGGCGCTGGCTGGTGGCGGCGGTGACTACCTGTCCAACGAGTCGGCTTACCGCACCACCGCCCTCCGCGACGCGCTCGAGGCGGACACCAAGCAGGGACACATCCACGTGCCGGTGCTGTCCGGAGACGCCAGCGGTGAGCCGCTCGCCGAGATGCGGTCCGACATCGTCTCCCAGACCCTCGCCCTGGTGGTGGCGGCCGCGACGAGCTGATCCGGAGAATTGCCCGAAGAAACCAGCCGGATCCCGCACCGTTTCCATGCCCCCGGGCGTACTGAGAGCATGAAACCAGCAAAGGTCAGGCCTATCTCGGGTGCGGCCCTTGTGATTGTCAGCATCTTCGCCCTCGGCGCGTGCGGCGGGTCGGACGGTTCCGGCGAGTCCGCCGACGCCGGCTCGGCGCCGGTCGAGTCGTTGGCCGATTCGTCGGCCGGGAAGGCGGCCGGTCCGGAGATGGCCGAGCAGGATGCGGATGCGGCGGCACCGAACCAGGCCGTCGTGAAGCCATCGATCATCTCCACCGGCTCGGTCGCGCTCAGCGCGAAGGACGTCGGAAAGACGCGTACGCAGGTGCAGCACGTCTCCGACAAGTACGCCGGCCAGGTCACCGAGCAGGAGACCAGCGACAGCGACGACGACGGTCCGCGCTACGCCCGCATGGTGCTGCGGATCCCGTCGAAGTCGTTCGACGACGCGATGGCCGACCTCGAGGACACCGCCACACTGGTCGACTCCAACACCACGACCACCGACGTCACCACCCAGGTCGTGGACACCGAGGTGCGGGTGAAGAACGCCCGCACGAGCATCGAGCGGATCCGTACGCTGCTCTCCCGCGCCGAGAGGATCGGCGACGTCATCTCGATCGAGTCCGAGCTCGCCCGTCGTGAGGCCGACCTCAACTCGCTGCTCGCCCAGCAGGCGGCTCTCGAGGACCAGACCTCGTTGTCGACGATCACGGTCTCCATCGACCGGGCCGGTCCCGGCGGCTCCTCCGACGACGACCCCGGCTTCCTGGCCGGGCTGAGCGCCGGCTGGGACGCGCTGGGCGCCTCGGCCCGCGTCCTCGCGGTCGCCCTCGGCGCCGTCATCCCGTGGACGCCGGTCGTCCTGCTCCTGGCCGCACCCGTGTGGCTCCTCTCGCGGCGCCGCCGGCAGGTGGTCACGACAGCCCCGGCCACCGACCTGACGGAGGAATAACCAGTCGAGATCGGGGTGCCGACGGCGTACGTTCTGAGCATGAGCGCGCTCGAGCACCCCGGTCTCGTCTTCCGCAGCCTCGACCCGTTCGACGGGGACGAGGCCCAGCTGAAGGGGTGGTACGAAGCCACCCGGCGTGGCTTCCACCAGTCACGCGGCAACGACGACGGGATCCAGGTCTGGCGCGACCACACCCGCGCAGACTCGGTGACGCTGCTGGGGGCGTGGGCGGAGAGCTCGGAGTTCTCCTCGGCCACGATCCCGGTCGCGACGTTCTCCTCCTGGACCTCGCCGGTCAACGTGGGCGGTGGCGCCAGCCTGCCGACGCTGCTGATCAGCGACGTGACCGTCTCCCCCACCCACCGGCGCCAAGGGCTGCTGCGCAAGCTGATGACCGTCTCGCTCGCCGACGCCGTCGCCGCCGGGGTGCCGCTGGCGGCGCTGACCGTCTCGGAGGGCTCCATCTACGGCCGCTTCGGGTTCGGCACGGCCACCCACCTGCGCCAGATCGAGGTCGACGTGACCTCCAAGTTCCGCTACCGGCCCGAGGTGCCGGCCGACGACGGTTCGGTGACGCTGATCGAGCCGGCCGACGCCTGGAAGACGGTCGCCGAGATCTACGGCACCTTCCAGGAGCGCACCCGCGGGTCCGTCACCCGGCCACAGTTCTACGAGCCGTGGCTCTCCAGCGCCTACGACTTCGACGGCGACTCGAAGGGCGAGTCGAAGCAGCGGGCCGTGCTGCACCTCGACGCCTCCGGCACCCCTGACGGCTACGCCATCTACAAGACCGCCGACGAGCGCAACGACTCCGGACTGCGGATGGCCCGGGTCGTCGACCTGGTGGCGCTGACCCCGGCGGCCTACCTGCGGCTGTGGCGGTTCCTCGCCGACATCGACCTCGTCGAGCGCGTCGGCTGGCGCCGGGCTCCGCTGCAGGACCCGCTCTACTGGGCGCTCGCCGAGCCGTTCGCGGTCAAGAGCGCCGAGCTCGACGACATGCTGTGGCTGCGCGTGCTCGACGTGCCGACCGCGCTTCAGGCGCGACCGTGGTACGCCGCCGGCGAGATCGTCCTCGGCGTCGAGGACCCGCTCGGGCACGCCGACGGATCCTGGCGGGTCGTCGTGAAGGACGGTGTCGCCGAGGTCTCCCGGACCGAGGACGCGCCGACCGTGGAGCTGGCCGCGGACACTCTCGGCGCCCTGTATCTCGGCGGCGTCGACGTACGCACCCTGGCGGCCGCCGGCCGGATCACGGGCTCGCCCGAGGCGATCGAGACCTGGGCGGCGATGGCAGACGGCGGTCCGCTGCCCTACTGCATCACCGGCTTCTGACGGCTCAGTCGCGTCCCGGCTCGGCGCCGATCAGAGTGATTCGGTCGCCGCGAAAGTGGTAGTTGTGCATCGCGTCCAGCCGCGGTGCGTACGCGTGCAGGCTGAGCGCCGGGCGCGAGCCGACGTTGCGTACGTCATGGACGTGACCGGCCGTGTGCGCCCGGGCATCGCCGGGACCGACGTCGGCGAGCTGCAGTCCGCCGAGCCAGTTGTGCTCGACCAGGCTGCCGGTGAGCACGGTGAAGGCGGTGGTCGCGGTGCCGTGGTCGTGGAAGCCCGTGCTGGCGCCGGGCGCCCAGGCGATCAGCCACACCTCGACCGCGTCGTCGCGACGGAGCAGGTGGAACTCGCGCCCGGTCTCGGGCGGCTGCACCTGCGCGATCAGGTCCTCGTCGTCGGCGTAGGTGCGGATGGCGTCCAGCAGGGGCTGTGTGGCGAGTGCGGTCATGGTGGCCTCCTCCAGAAGCGTCGTACGGTTTAAGTATAGTAGATCAGTCCACTTTGACAATGGAGTTGTGCTCCCACCCCAGACGTACCATTTCAACCATGGGTTACAACGTGGAGAAGTCCGACGAGGAGTGGCGGGCAGAGCTGACGCCCGAGGAGTACGCGGTGCTGCGCCAGGCGGGCACCGAGCGGGCATTCACCGGTGAGTACACCGACACCGAGATCAAGGGCGTCTACTCGTGCAAGGCCTGCAAGGCCAAGCTGTTCGAGTCCGACACCAAGTTCCACTCCGGCTGCGGCTGGCCGTCGTTCTACCAGCCGATCAGCGACACCGTGGAGTACATCGAGGACAAGTCCCACGGTATGGACCGCGTGGAAGTACGCTGCGCCAACTGCGGCTCCCACCTCGGCCACGTCTTCCCCGACGGCTACGGGACCCCGACCGGCGACCGGTTCTGCATCAACTCGATCTCGATCTCGCTGGAGCCCGCGGATCAGGCCTGATCCGGCTAGCGTGGCGCCGTGACAGTGCGGATCGCCATGTGGTCAGGCCCGAGGAACCTATCCACGGCGCTGATGCGCTCGTTCGAGAACCGGCCGGACTGCACGGTCCTCGACGAGCCGCTCTACGCCGCCTACCTCTCGGCGACCGGCCTCGACCATCCAGGACGTGACGAGGTGCTCGCCTCCCAGCCGAACGACTGGCGGGTCGTGGCCGAGGAGATCACCTCCGGTCCGGTCGGCTCGGCGGTGCAGTACCAGAAGCACATGACCCATCACCTGCTTCCGGAGATGGACCACGGCGCCTTCGCCGGGCTCTCGCACGCGTTCCTGGTGCGGGACCCGGAGCGGGTGCTGACTTCGTACGCCAAGGTCCGTGAGGAGCCGACGCTCGAGGATCTCGGTCTGCCGCAGCAGGTGGCACTCTTCGAGGAGTTCGGCGGGCCGGTGGTCGATGCCGCCTCGATCCTGGCCTCGCCGCGCGCGGCTCTCGTCGGGCTGTGCGAGGCATTGGGGATCGAGTTCGACGAGGCGATGCTGTCCTGGCCGGCCGGCCGGCGCGACTCCGACGGGGTGTGGGCCCCGCACTGGTACTCAGGCGTCTGGGCGTCGACCGGTTTCGCGGCCTCCTCCCCCGGCGCGGCCGATCCGCTGCCCCCACGCCTGGCGCCGCTCCTGGAGCGCTGCCTGCCCTACTACGATCGCCTCGCCCCCTATGTCATGAAAGTTGACTGATGCTGCAGACATACGACCCCCGCAACGACGACATCCAGGTCTGGATCAACGGCGAGCTCACCCACCGCCTGGAGGCGCGGATCTCGCCGTTCGACTCGCTGGCCCAGGGCGGCGACGGTGTCTGGGAGGGCCTGCGACTCACCCGGGGACGGATCTTCAAGCTCTCCGAGCACCTCCTCCGGCTGCGGCGCTCGGCACGGGCCATGGCCTTCTCCGACATCCCGTCCGACGAGTTCATGACCCAGGCGATCCGCGAGTGCCTGGCCGCCAACGGCATGCGCGACGACGTCCACATCCGGCTCACCCTCTCCCGCGGCGTGAAGGTGACCTCCGGCATGGACCCGCGGCTCAACCAGTCGGGTCCCACGCTGATCGTGCTGGCCGAGTTCAAGTCGCCGGTCTACGACGACTCCGGGATCACGCTCATCACCGCGGCCCAGCGCCGCCCGCGCGCCGACATGCTCGACCCGAAGATCCACCACAACAACCTGATCCCCTCGATCCTGGCCAAGGTCGAGGCCAACAACGCCGGCGCCGACGACGCCCTGATGCTCGACGACGTCGGCTTCATCGCCGAGACCAATGCCACGCACTTCTTCCACGTACGCGACGGGGTGCTGCGCACCTCGACGACCAAGGCGTGCCCCGAGGGCATCACCCGTGCCACCGTCCTGGAGCTCGCCGCCGACCTGGGCCTGCCGGTGGACGTCGGCGACTTCTCGCTCACCGACGCCCACACCGCCGACGAGGCCTTCGTCACCGGCACCATGGGCGGCATCACCCCGGTCGTCTCCCTCGACGGCCGCCCGATCGAGCGCGGGCCGGTGACACAGCAGCTCGCCAAGGCGTACGCGGACCTGCAGGCGACGTCAGGGACGGTCGTCGTCGGCTGACGCCTCACTCCACCGGCTCGAAGACGGCGCCGTCGAGAACGACCGTGCCCTTGCCGTACCTCTCGTCGAGGCGCTCCTGGAGACCGCCGTCGTCGATCAGCACGCGCAGGTGGACGACGCCACGGGACAGACCGCTGCTGACGTGGTGCGGCTGGTCCGAGAGCTCCTCCTGGATCTTGCCAAGCTCCTCCTGCGACACCGTCGCGCGCGAGACGCAGAGCATCCCGCCCCAGGTCTCGCGCAGCTCCTTCTCGGCCGCGGCGGGGTCACCGGTCACGCGTACGTTGAGGATGAGCTTGCGCGGGTCGTTCGTCGGGCGCGCCACCTGCGTCTGGTCGAGCCACAGGTCGCTGTAGCCCGGCAACCGTTGCGCGGCGGCCACGGTCGCCTCCTGGCTCTCCACCGTGGTCCGCTCGGGATCGAGAACTTTCCAGCCACCCTCCGGCTCGGGGCACGGAGTGCTGAAGTCAACCTCCTCGACCGGCGGAACCGACGCGTCGTCGGCCGGCACGGCGTCGGTCACGGCGAACGTCGTGTCGTCGAGCGTGCCCGTGACCTGGAAATCACCCCAGCGCGTGCCCGCGTGCTCCTCGTGCTCGGGATGGTCGGCCCAGTCCCAGCCGGTCATCTCGAGCCCGTCGCACTGCGGCGGCATCGACTCCGCGATCGCCCCGTAGCACAGCTGCGGGCCACCGCCGTCGTCGAGCACCGTCACGGTGCCCGTCGAGCGGACGGTGCCGCTCCCCGTGGCCGGGTCGAGCACCCGGTCGTTCCCACATGCGCTCGCCGCCACCAGGAGCAGCACCCACCCATATCGCCACATGTTGTTATGACGGCCGAGGCGGGACCTACGTTGCGCTGCCCTGGCCGTCGCGCCAGGCGACGAGCTCCTCCAGGAACGAGAGGTCGTAGTCGGGGCCGTTGACGCCGTGGGTGAACAGCGTCGCTCCGGCGTCGGCGAACGCCTTGGCCGACTCGACGTCGCTGACCTCGACGGAGATCTCGATCTCGGAGACGTCGCGGCCGACACCTCTGCAGTGCTCGGCGAGGATGCCGCGCTTGCGATCGAGGGTGGGGATGTCGGAGAAGGAGTGCCAGATGTCGGCGTGCTTCGCGACGTACTTCAGGGTCTTCTTCTCACCGCCGCCACCGATCATGACCGGGATCTTCCGGACGGGTGCGGGGTTGAGCTCGGACCAGCGCTTCTCGATGCGCGGGAGCGCCTCGCCGAGGGCGTCGAGGCGGGAGCCGGCGGTGCCGAAGTCGTAGCCGTACTCGGTGTAGTCCCGCTCGAACCACCCCGATCCGATGCCGAACAGCAGCCGGCCGTCGGAGATGTGGTCGACGGTGCGGGCCATGTCGGCGAGCAGCTCGGGGTTGCGGTAGGAGTTGCAGGTCACCAGGCAGCCGATCTCGACGCGCGTGGTCTGCTCGGCCCAGGCGGCGAGCATCGTCCACGCCTCGAAGTGCTTGCCGTCGGGCTCACCGTACAGCGGGTAGAAGTGGTCCCAGTTGAAGATCACGTCGACGCCGATCTCCTCCGCGCGGCGCGCGGCGTCGCGAATCTGGGCGTAGTCGGCGTGCTGGGGCTGGATCTGGACTCCGATGCGGATGGTCATGTGTCCAACCCTACGGAGCACCTGGCTTCCGTACCCGCACGAATCGGCCCTATCGTTCGGCAGGCGGCGGATCGTGCCGTACGAGAGCTGAAGAGGGGTGCGAGATGCGATTCGGGTGGAACCTGCACGAAGACGGCAAGAACGTACGCGAGGGGGCGATCGTCAAGCCCGGCGAGCGGCTGAGCTGGCCCCGCACGATCGGCTTCGGCGGCCAGCACGTGGTCGCCATGTTCGGCGCCACGTTCCTGGTGCCGCTGCTGACCGGCTTCCCGCCGACCACGACGCTGTTCTTCTCCGGCCTCGGCACCCTGCTTTTCCTGCTCATCACGCGCAACCGGCTGCCCTCTTATCTCGGCTCGTCCTTCGCCTTCATCGCGCCGATCGGTGCCGCGATGGGCGGCGGCGGGATGGGCGCTGCGCTCTTCGGCATCCTGGTCACCGGCGCACTGCTGGCGCTGGTGGGCGTGATCGTGATGGTCACCGGCACCGGCTGGATCGAGGCGCTGATGCCGCCGGTGGTGACCGGTGCGATCGTCGCGCTGATCGGTCTCAACCTGGCCGGTGCCGCGACCAACAACGTGGTCGGCGGTGACCCGGCCGACCCCGACAACGGCGCGGTGCTGGTCGCCGCGATCACCCTGGCCACCGTGCTGGTCGTCGCCGTCGCCTTCCGTGGGCTGATCGCCCGGCTCTCCATCCTGGTCGGCGTCGTCGTCGGCTACATCGCCGCGCTGCTCCTGGGTCAGATCGACACCTCGGCGTTCGAGAAGGCCGCCTGGTTCGGGCTGCCCGACTTCACCACGCCGGACGTGACCTGGTCGGTGGTCCCGATGTTCCTGCCGGTCGTGCTCGTCCTCGTCGCCGAGAACGTCGGCCACGTACGCAGCGTCGCCCACCTCGCCGGCGACGACACCATCAACCGCGAGACCGGCCGGGCCCTCTTCGCCGACGGCCTCGCCACCACCATCGCCGGTGGCTTCGGCGGCTCGGCGACGACGACGTACGGCGAGAACATCGGCGTCATGACCGCGACCCGGGTCTTCTCGACCGCCGCCTACTGGGTCGCCGGCGTGGTCGCGATCCTGCTCTCGCTGTCGCCGAAGTTCGGCGCGTTGTTGAACACCATCCCGCCCGGCGTGCTCGGCGGCATCACCGTCGCGCTCTACGGCCTCATCGGCCTGATCGGTATCCGGATCTGGCTCGACAACCGCGTCGACTTCGCCGACCCGGTCAACCAGTTCACCGCCGCCGTCGCGCTGGTCATCGGCATCGGCAACCTGACCCTGACCTTCGGCGACCTCACCTTCACCGGCATCGCGCTGGGCACCATCGCTGCGGTCGTGATCTACCACGGGATGCGCGCCCTGGCGCGGCTCCGGAGGTAGTTGGTGCCTCATCCGTTCTCGTCGGACCGGTACCCGAGGAAATGCTCGTAACGCAGTCGCCGAAGACGCGACAAGTACGCCGGATCTTCAAGGTGCGAGCGGACGAGGTCCACCAGTGCCCCGGTCACGGGCCACTCGGCGTAACGCACAGGTCCGGTGGTGCCGATAGCTTTCCGAAGATCCTCTTCATCCAGGTCTTCACCGAGATCGACTTCGTCCACCAACCCCTGCGGGCCGACCCGGTGGTACCGCTCCAACCGCCACGTCATCGCACACACTTCCGCCCTGCCTCAGGGCCCTTCACTTGATTGCCCGTTTCCGGATCGTACGCTCCCAGGTGCTTGCCACGCTTGTTGTACATCTCGACTTCACCGTGCTGGGAGTCCCACTCGAGAATATTTCCGTCCCAGGTCCATCGCTTGCGCAGCCCGCCTCCGCCTTGAACCGGCGTCATCGGCTTGGCGCGCTGAGCCCCGGGGAATCCCGGCAAGGTGCTGGGCGCCGGGACGTAGCTGTCGCCAGCCAGCCCAGCAGGGTCCACCCAGGTCGTCGGGTTGTGGACGTAGGTGTTGGGGTTGGGCGCCGGCTCGAGGCCGAGTGGGTCCTGGGAAAGGTAGCGCCCGGTGTCAGGGTCGTAGTAGCGATGGTGGTTGTAGTAGAGCCCGGTTTCTGGATCCGAGTACTGGCCGGCGAAGCGGAGCGGGATCGCCGAATCCTCAGATGGCGCGCCCCAGATCGTCCGGCGCGCGTGCCAGTGCAGTTCCCCGTCAGAGCCAACCAGCTCCGACGGTGCGCCGGCGAGGTCGGTGACGATCGAGTAGAACTGGGCGTCGACCTCGTCCTGGGTGAGCTCGACCTGGGCGAGGGGCTGGTGGCCCTGATGCGCCCAGGAGAGCGTTTCACCGCCGCCACTGGTCTGCTCGAGGAGGACGGCGCCGTCCCAGGCGAAGAGCACCTCTTCGACGACCTCCCCGGCCTCGGCGTGGCGACGTTTGGCGACGCGGCGGCCGAGCGCGTCGTAGAGGTAGGTCCAGCGGGTGCCGTCGGGGGTGCGGACGGCGGTGAGGCGGTCGTTGGCGTCCCACTCGTAGAGCCAGGTGTCGGGCTTCTCCGACAGCCGGGTGCGGGTATGGCGCACCAGACGGCCCTGGGCGTCGTAGGCGTAGCGGCTGCGGCCGGCGCGGGTGAGGAGAGTGCCGTCGTAGACGCGGCGCTCGGTGTCTCCGCCGCCGGTGGCCGAGCGGGTGATGTTGCCGAGGGGGTCGTAGGAGTAGGTCTCCGAGACCGAGTCGTCGAGGGCGACCGAGGTGATCCGGTCGGCCAGGTCCAGCTCGAAGCGGCGGGCGCCGGTGAGCTTGTCCTCGACACCGATCAGGCGGCCCGCGGACTCGTAGGCGTAGGTGCGCTCCTGGAGCACATCCGCCGGCGAGGAAGCGGCATTGCGCGCGAGGCGTTGGGTCAGAGGCTGCCCCAACGCATCCCAGGTCTGTTCCAGCACGAGGTCGCCGGTGGTGCGCCGGGTCTCGCGGCCGGACAGGTCGTGCTCGAAGGCGATCTCCTGGCCCGCGACGGTCATCCGCTCGGGCGCGAGCCCGAGACCGTAGGACCACTCCGTCTCGACACCGGCGGGCGTCGTGCGACGGGTCGGTCGACCGAGGGCGTCGTACGTCTTGGCCGTACGCCGGCCGTTGACCGACTCCGCGAGCACCCGACCGAGCGGGTCTCGCTCGATGACCAGGTCGACGCCGGGAGAGGTCGCATGCATGAGGCGACCGACCGGGTCGTACGCCATCGTGGTGGTCTGGTCGCCGGCCTGCTCGGAGACGACGTTGCCGAGCGCGTCGTAGTCGTAGGCGACGCGCTGACCTGCGCCGTTGACCTGCTCGACCATCTGCCCGGCGGCGTCGTAGGCGTAAGTCAGGGTGCGGCCGTTGTAGTCGGTCTCGGTCGCGAGGCGACCGGCCTCGTCGTAGACGTAGGACCAGACGGAACCCTGCGGGCTGGTCACCGAGGTGAGCCGCAGCTCGGGGTCGTAGGCGTAGCGCGTGACCGTGCCGTCGGGCGCCATCACCTCAGCGGGCATGTCGAAGTGGGTGAACCTGGTCATCGTGACCCGGCCGGCGGGGTCGGTGTAGGAGACCGGGTTGCCCTCACCGTCGTAGGTCCAGGTCTCGGTCGAGCCGTCCGGAAGCACCCGGGACGCGAGCTGGCCGTCGACGGTCCAGGAGTAGGTCGTGCGCGCGCCCAGGGCGTCGGTGCTGGCGACAACCCGGCCGAAGTGGTCGCGCTCGAACTCGGCCCAGCGGCCGTCGGGCTCGTCCACGCGCCGCGGCAGACCCGCGGCGTCGGTCTCGATGGCGCGGACGCGGCCGAGCGGGTCGGTGACCGATGCCAGGTGACCGTCGGCCCCGTAGCCGAACGAGGTGGTGGCGCCGGTGGGGTCGGTCGCCGAGGTGCGGCGCCCGGCCTCGTCGTAGGCCATCGTGGTCGCGGAGCCGTCGGGCAGCACCTGGCCGGACAGGCGCGGCCCGGCCGGGGTGTCGACCCACTCCATCGTGACCTGGCTGCCGTCGGGGCGGGTGACCTCGGTGAGGTTCCCCGCCGCGTCGTAGACGAACGACGTGCGGCGACCCAGCGGGTCCACCCGGGCCAAGAGCTGGTTCTGCTCGCTCCACTCCGAGCTGGTCGCGGCACCGAGCGGGTCGATGGTCGCGACGACCTGGTAGCGGGAGTTGATCTTGAAGACCGTCGCGAGGTCGCGGGAGTCGGTGACCCGGGTCTCGCGCAGGCCGCTGGCATTGGGCTCGCCGTAGGTGAACGTGTTCCGCATGACCCCGTCGGAGCCACCCTGGGAGACACATCGACCTCGGTCGTCGTAGACGTAGTCGTAGAAGGTGCCGTTGCGGTCGACCCAGCGGGTCAGCCGGTGCTGGGCGTAGCCGAACTCGAGCTCCTCGCCGGAGCCGTTGACGACGCCGACCAGATCACCGTGGACGTCGTAGCGGTAGCCCATCACCTGCACCGCGTCAGCGCCGTCGGGGCGGGTCACCGACAACCCGGTCACCCGATTTCCGGTGGTGGACACCTGCACCCGATACCCGGCGCTGTGGGTCACCTCCGAAGGTGCGCCCTGTTCGTCACGGGTGAACCGGATCCAGTCGCCCGAGGGATTCGTGATCGACGACAACCAAGCGGTCCCGCCCACGACCGTGCCGTAGTGGCGGGTCTCGCCGGTCGCCGTGTCCAGCAGGCGATAGCCACCGTCGTCGCCGGTGTGCAGCTGGAGCGGCCCGCCCGCGACCGGCCGGGCGTCCTCGCCAGCCGTGAGGTTCTTGAAGACATGCGCTCGGGTATCAGCGGCCACGACGACTGCCGAACGTCGTCCGACCAGATCGGCGTGGACATCGATCCGCTCGTCGAACGTCGAGGACCACGAGAGACCGAACCAATGACCGTAGGTCCAGTCGCTCGAGTGCTTCCGGGTCAGGACCAAGGCGAGATCGCCCGGCAGCGACAGATCTGTCTGCTGCAGGAAGACCGCACCCGTGGCCACATCGACCGGGTCACCACAACCCTGCTGGTCGCGGCTTCCGTCCTTGTCCGTACCACCCTTGTCCGAGGGCAGGCTGTCGGTCCGGCCGGGCTTGTCGGAGCCGGACCTCGCCATGTCGCTGTCCAGGTCGCGCCGGGCGTCCGCGTGCTTCCGGATGCCGTCGGCGACATCGTCGGCGTTCTTCTTCAGAGACTGGCCGACATCGCTCATGGCTTTCGTCGCGGCCTCGCGGAGCTCCTCGACGACGTCATCCATCTTTCTGGCCATCGGGATCTCCTAGGAGGCGAAGAAGGGCAGGGCGGACACTTCGGCTGCGAAAGTGGTGCAGAGGTCGTACTGATCCGCGCCACAGTCGTTGAGCGCCGAGGCGATCTGCTCCATCACGTCGTAGCTGAGCTCGGTCGCGGCGGTCGCGTCCCCGTCGGTCACCAACGGGGCGTCGGCGATCGCGATGGCGAGCTCGGCGATCGTTCCGGTGAGCGGCTCGACCACCATGGAGGCGAGCTGACCGATGAGCTCCTCCATCGCGATGTCGGTGGCGATGTCGAGCGCCTTCTTCCGCACCGCGATGAGTGCGGCGTTGCCGGCCACGCTGAGGCCGGCGGTGACCACCGCGGTCGCGGCGGCAGCCGCGATCTGCGCGGCGGTGATCGTCAGCTCGGCGATCACCTTCACCTTCAGCGCGACGATCGCGTCGGCGGCGACATCGATCCCGGTCGCGACCCCGGGCAGCGCGTCGAGCACCGCATCCATGTTGGCCGTACGGTTCTCGGTCCAGGCCCTGATCAGGGCATTCGTCGACTGGGCCTTGGCTCCGTCTCCGAGCTCGTTGACCCGGACCTGCAGGTCGTCGAGGGTGCCCCGAAGGTCGGACTCGAGTCCGCGCAGCAGCTGCGCAGCGTCACGGACCGCATCCTCGTCGACGTTCGGCCATTCGTAGCCGAGCAGGTCGAGTACGAAATCGAGCTCTCCCGGGATCGTCATCCCCACACTTCTGCCCTCCCGCGGTCGTTTGGAGATCAGGCGACCATGACGGGATCGGCAGTCGAACCCGAGCACGTGCCACCGCGACGGACGAGGTTAGTGGAGACCTACGGGGGCCGACAGCGTATTTCCGGGACCCGGCCGAGCGGTCAGGGAAGGCGCTCGAGAAGGTCGGCGACGTCGACGCGGGCACCCGTGTAGAACGGCACCTCCTCGCGTACGTGGCGACGGGTCTCGGAGCCGCGGAGGTGGCGCATCAGGTCGACGATGCGGGAGAGGTCGTCGGCCTCGAAGGCCAGCATCCACTCGTAGTCGCCGAGCGCGAAGGACGGGACCGTGTTGGCCCGCACGTCGGGGTAGTCGCGCGCCATCTGGCCGTGCTCGGCGAGGAGGCGGCGGCGCTCCTTGTCGTCGAGGAGGTACCACTCGTAGGAGCGGATGAACGGGTAGACCGCGACGTAGTCGTGGGTGCGCTCGTCGGCGAGGAACGCCGGCAGGTGGCTCCGGTTGAACTCCGCCGGGCGGTGCAGGGCCATCTGCGACCAGACGGGCACCAGGCGGCCACCGAAGGCGGTGCGGCGCAGGCGGTGGTAGGCCGACTGGAGCTTGTCGGAGGAGTCGGCGTGCAGCCAGAACATCACGTCGGCGTCGGCGCGCAGGCCAGCCACGTCGTAGGTGCCACGGACCACGATGTCCTCCCCGGCGAAGGCGGCGAAGAGCTCCTCGACCTCGACCGCCTCGGCCTTGCGGTCGGCGTCGCCGAGGGTCTCCTCCAGGGAGAAGACCGACCACATCGTGTAGCGGATGGTCGCGTTGAGCTCGTTGATCTTGGCTGCGTTGGACTTGATGTCGGCCTGCGGGTCGGTCATGCCCCCATTTTGCGCCAAGGCCGGTCACCGGGTCCCCACCGGGCTCTATGGTGAGCGCATGCTGCCGCTGCGTACCCGCATCTTCGCCTTCCTCCAGGAGCGCCTGGTCAAGACTCCGCTGAACGCCGAGGAGATGATCGCGCTGCGCGCCCAGCGCGAGGGGCTCCGCACGGGCCCGGTCACCGCCTTCCTCTTCGGCCGCCCCGCGGACGTCGAGGTCAAGGAGACGTACGTCGACGGCCGCCGCTTCGCGATCTACACGCCTCCTGGTGTCGGCGAGGCCGCACCGGTCGTCATCAACTACCACGGTGGCGGCTGGTGTCTCGGGACGCCGGAGCAGAGCGCGTGGGTCTCCTCGCACGTGGCCGCGGAGACCGGGTCGATCGTGATCGCGCCGTCCTACCGGCTGGCCCCCGAGCATCCGTTCCCAGCCGCCGTCGAGGACGCCTGGTCCGCCTTGGAATGGGTCGCGAAGAACGCCGCCGACCTGGGCGGGGACCCGTCGCGGATCGCGGTGATGGGCGACAGCGCCGGCGGCAACCTGGCTGCCGTGGTGTCCCTGATGGCTCGCGATGCGGGCGGGCCGTCGGTGCGGGCTCAGGTGCTGATCTACCCGGCGGTGGAGATGTACGAGAAGTTCCCCTCCGAGGCCGCCAACGCCAACGGGCCGGTGCTCACCTCGACGCAGATGAGCACCTTCGGCCACCTCTACATGGGCGAGCGCTACGGCGACGAGTCCTGGCAGGCCTCTCCCCTGCGGGCCACCTCGCACGCCGACCTGCCGCCGGCCCACATCATCACCGCGCTGCACGACCCGATCCGCGACCACGGGACTCGGTATGCGGAGGCGCTGCGTGCTGCCGGGTCGCCGGTCTCGCTGGTCGACTACGACACCGCGTTCCACGGGTTCATGTCGCTGCCCGGGGTCGCGCCGGCGGCTCCTGAGGCGCTTGCGGGGATCGTGGAGTTCCTGCGGGATGTCGACCGAGGTAACTCGGTCAGCGGTCACTGACTTCGCGGAGTTCCACGAAGTCAGTGCGGGCTCGCCGAGTCACCTCGGCAGGCTCAGGACATCGCCTCGGTGAGCATTCAGCCGATCTCGGCCGCTGCCCGGTGCGCCGAGCCGATCGTGGCGGGGATGCCGACGCCGTCGTAGGAGGCTCCGGCGAGGGCCAGACCAGGCACCGCGCGGAGCCCCTGGCGGATCCGGGCGACGCGGTCGAGGTGACCGACGGGATACTGCGGGAGAGCGTCGGTCCAGCGCTGGACGTGCACGTCGGTCGGCGTCGCGGTGATGCCGGCGATGTCGGCCAGGGCGGCGAGGGAGTCGGCGACCAGGCGGTCGTCGTCGTCCGAGGGCGGCTCGCCGTGGCGCCCGATGGAGGTACGCAGGTAGTTGCCGCGCGCCCCCACCCACGCCCACTTGGCGAAGGAGAAGGTGGACGCCTTGATCGCGCACTCCTCGACCGGCGGGACGAGGAACCCGGACCTGCCGGCCAGTTCCGCGGGAAGCTCGGGGAAGGCGAAGGTCACCACCGCCACGCTCGCGGTCTCGATCCCGGACAGCTCGCGGGCGACCGACGGGGCGGTCGAGCGGAGCAGTCTCGCGGCCACCGGAGCGGGGGTGGCGACCACGACCGCGTCGGCCGCCTCGACCTCACCGCCGGTCTCGACCAGGCTGTGCTCGACCAAGAAGCCCTGCGGGGTCCGGGTGATGGTGTCGACCGGGGTGTCGAGCCGGATGTCGAGGCCCTCGGCGAGGGTCCTGGGCAGCCGGGACATGCCGCCGTCGATCCCGGCGAAGACCGGGACGTCGGAGGCCGGCAGCGCCGCGGCGGCCTCCAGCAGCGATCCCTTCTCGGCGAGCATGAACAGCTGCGGCGCGGCCGCCTTCACCGAGATCGCCCGGGCATGGCCGGCGTACACCCCGGCGAGCAACGGGTCCGCGAGCCGATCGGCGGTCTCGTCGCCGAACCGCGAAGCGATGAAGTCACCGACCGAGATGTCCTCGTCCGTCTTCGCAGGTGGGAGCGTGGGTTCGCGGCGTACGACCTCCAGGGTCTCCTCGGAGAGGAGACCGGCCGACTCCAGCGCAGGCAGATCGAGGGGTACGCCCATGATCGAGCGTGGGATCGGCCGCAGCGCGCCGCGCGACCAGATCGAGGACTTCGCGTCGGTCGGGTGCACGATCTCGAGGCCGAGCTCACGAGCAAGTGACACGCCCTCGGGTCGGCGGTTGAGCATCGCCTCCGCACCGACGTCGACCAACTGCCCGGCGACCGACTCCCCACGGATCTTCCCGCCGACCCGGTCCGATGCCTCCAGCACCGTGACCCGGTGTCCTTTCGACGACAGATCACGCGCTGCTGTCAGCCCGGCAATGCCTGCCCCTACGACGATCACTCGCACCAGGTCAGTCTTTCATCCTGCACTGAGCAGATCCTGAGTCAGGCGAGCTGCTCGACGGCGTCCTTCGCCTCAGCAAGACCTACCCCGGTGACATCGCGGTAGAGCTTGATCGCGTGGATCTTCTTCCCTGAACGGGCGAGCTCACGGATCTCGTCGAGACGCGGAACGTCCGGCGTGGCCATCCGTACGCCGGCTTGGGCGAGCAGCAGGTCGAGCTTGTCGTTGACGCGTCCGATCCGTCGTGCCATGTCCCGCCGAGCCTGCTTCATCGCCATGTCGATCGCGATGACGTAGACGAACATGACCATGATCAGCACGAGGGCGATGGTCCCGACCGCGGCGAACTCCATGTCGACGACCGTAGCGCACACGATGGTTACGCATGTGACGCATGAGGCGCCTCAAACACCCCACCCGTAACGACCGTGGACATTTCGTACGATCAGGCCCATGTCCGAGCCTGGCGATGCCTTGATCCGCGACCTGCACGAGCGGATGGCAGAGGCCGCGGATCCCGGGCGGGCACCGCAGATGCAGGCCTACATGAAGTCGGACATGCCGTTCCACGGGATCGCATCACCGGTGATGAAACGGCTGACGCGCGAGTGCTTCCAGGCACACCCTCTGGACGAGACGGCGTGGTTGGCCGCGACCGAACGCCTCTGGGACGAGGCCACTCACCGCGAGGAGCGCTACGCCGCGCTTGCCCTGTTCCGGTGGCGTACGCATCGTGAGGCCGCGGCGCACCCGGACCGACTCGCCCTCTACCACCATCTCGCCATCACTGGCGCCTGGTGGGATCTGGTCGACGAGATCGCTCAGCATCTGGTCGGCCCCGTGCTGCTCGCTCACCGCGACCGGGTCACGCCAGTCATCGCGGAATGGGCCGCCGACAGCGACATCTGGGTGCGGCGTACGGCCATCCTCAGCCAGGCACGACACAAGGCCGAGACCGACCCGGTCCTCCTCGACCGCGTGCTGAACCTGAACCTGGAGGACTCGCTCCACGGCAAGGTGTTCTGGATCCGCAAAGCCGTTGGGTGGGCGCTGCGGGAGTACGCGAAGACCGACCCGGTCTGGGTCCGCAGCTGGGTCGACGACCACGACGACCGCCTCTCCGGGCTGGCCCGGCGCGAGGCACTCAAGCACTTCTGAGGGCCGTCCGCGTGCACCGGCGAGGCTGCAGGTGCAGAACCCCGCCATGGCGGGAATTTTCCCGCTGGACAACCTCACCCGGCGAGCCGGCCGAAGTTGGAGCGGTGGAAGACCAGGGGCTGGCCGGCGCCGTGGTCGGCGGCGTGGAGCTGGAGGAGTACGACGATGTGGTCGCCGGCCTCGACCTCGCGATAGACGGTGCAGTCGAACCGGGCCAGGCCCTCGTCCAAGGTCAGCGCCCCGTCGCGGGACTCGCTGACGACCAGACCGTCGAAGCGGGAGTCGACGGGACCGGCGAGCTGGCGGCACACCTCGCCGTGGTGCTCGGCGAGGACGGTGACGCCCAGGTGCGAGGAGCGACGCAGGTCGGGCCAGGTCTTCGAGGTCCTGGCCACCGAGAAGGAGACCAGCGGCGGATCCAGGGACACCGAGGTGAACGAGGACGCCGCCAGGCCGACGGGGCGGTCGTCGACGACGGCGGCGACCGCCACCACGCCGCTGGGGAAGACCCCGAAGGCCTGCCGCAGCGCGGCCGGGTCGAGATCCTGGTTCGTACGCAGCGGACCGGACATCACGCCACCACCTCTCGTGCGGGCTCTGCCCGCGCCTCATCCACCGCCGTGTCCCGCAGCCTCTCGCCTCGGGTCTCCGGCAGCAGCCACATGCAGGTCAGACTGATCGCCGCGACCACGACGTTGTAGCCGGCCACCCACCACAGCGAGCGGTCGTCGGAGAGCGCCACCAGGGCGGCCGCGATCAGCGGCGTCAGCCCGGAGGCCACCACTCCAGAGATCTGGTAGAGCGCGTTGAGCGCGGAGAACCGGTAGCGGGTGTCGAACAGCTCGCTCCAGAACGCCGCCAGCGGCCCGTAGACGGTGCCGTAGACCAGGCCCAGCCCACCGATGAACGCCGCCACCGACGGCACCACCGCTCCGGACTGCACCGCGGCCGCGACCGGGAAGGCGATCACCAGGCCCAGCACGGCTCCGACGGTGTAGACCGGGCGCCGACCGAACCGGTCGCTCAGCGCCCCGGCGGCGATGGTCGTGACCACACCCAGCAGCGCTCCCGCCATGATCGCGTTGAGCACCACCGACCGGCTCAGGCCTGCGTCCGTCACCGCGTAGGAGAGCAGGAACACCGAGTAGAGGTTGTAGGTGAACCCCTCGACGAACCGCGTGCCCATCCCGAGCAGCAGCGTGCGCGGCTGACGGCGGAAGAGCTCGCCGACCGGCAGCTTGGAGACCTTCTTCTCCGCCTGGACCTCCTGGAACGACGGCGTCTCCATGATGGAGAGCCGGATCCAGGCGCCGATGGCGAGCAGCACGATCGAGATCAGGAAGCAGACCCGCCATCCCCACGCCAGGAACGCCGCGTCGGGCAGCTGCGAGGCGATCGCGAACGCTCCCGAGGCGAGCACCAGCCCGCCCGGGACGCCGATGTGCGCGAAGCTCCCGTAGAGCCCACGCCTCCCCCTCGGCGCATATTCGGTGGCCAGCAGCACGGCCCCGCCGTACTCGCCCCCGACACCGATCCCCTGCAGGATCCGCAGCACCACGAGCGCGATCGGGGCGAGCACCCCGATGGAGTCGTACGTCGGGAGCAGCCCGACCAGCGACGTACCGATGCCCATGATCACGAGCGTCCAGATCAGCATGGTCTTGCGGCCGATCCGGTCGCCGAAGTGCCCGAAGATCAGGCCGCCCACGGGGCGGGCGAGGAACCCGACGGCGAAGGTGCCGAAGGAGGCAAAGGTCGCGGCGGTGCCGCTGAGCCCGTTGAAGTAGAGCCTGTCGAAGACGAGGCCGGCGGCGGTGCCGTAGAGGAAGAAGTCGTACCACTCGATGGTGGCGCCGACCGAGGCCGCGAGGGCGACCCGCTTCGGGTCGGCGGTGGCCTTGGGGGTGACCGCAGACATCGCAGACCTCCCTACCGGGCCGCGGCGCCGAAGGGCACCGCAGCCCCTCGGCCGACGACAGGGGCGGGGTGGGACCACGGGCCCCGGCGGGCGAGCTCGGGCAGGACGCCCTCGCCGAACCAGTAGGACTCCTCCAGGTGCGGGTAGCCGGAGAGGACGAACTCGGTGATCCCCACCGCGTGATAGGCCTCGATCAGGTCGGCGATCTCGGTGTAGGAGCCGACCAGCGCCGTGCCGGCGCCACCGCGGACCAGCCCGATCCCGGCCCACAGGTTGGGGTGGATCTCGAGCCCGTCGCGCGAGCCCTGGTTGAGCTCCAGCATCCGCCGCTGGCCCTCCGAGACGCTGCGGGAGAGCCCCGCCTGGACTCGCTCGATGTCCTCGTCGGAGATGTTCTCCAGCAGCCGGTCGGCCTCCGCCCAGGCGGCTGCGGAGGTGTCCCGGGCGATCGAGTGGAGGCGGATCCCGAAGCGGAGCTCACGCCCACGGTCGGCGGCCAGCTTCTGAACGCGCGCGATCTTCTCGGCGACCGCGGCCGGCGGCTCGCCCCAGGTCAGGTAGACGTCGGCGTGCTCGGCGGCCACCTCCAGCGCGGCCGGCGAGGAGCCGCCGAAGTAGACGTCGGGGACCGGCGTCGGCCGCTGCTCCAGCCGGGCGTTCTCCACCGAGAGATGCGCGCCGGAGAAGGTCACCGTCTCCCCCGCCCAGAGCCGGCGGACGATGTGCAGGAACTCCCCGCACCGCTCGTACCGCGCGTCCTTGGCGAGGAAGTCGCCGTACATCCGCTGCTCGTGGTCCTCGCCGCCGGTGACGACGTTGAGCAGCAGCCGCTGGCCGGACAGGTTCTGGAAGGTGCCTGCCATCTGCGCGGCCAGGTAGGGCGAGACGGAGTCGGGCCGGAAGGCGACCAGGAACTTCAGCCGATCCGAGAGCGAGCTGAGCATCGCCGTCGTCACCCAGGCGTCCTCGCACCACGCCCCGGTCGGCGTCAGCGCCGCCTCGAAGCCGAGCTGCTCGGCGCTGCGGGCGATCTGGCCGAGGTAGGGCACCGTCGCGGGACGGCCGGCGGCCAGCGCGCTGACGCCGTGGCCGCCGCCGATCACGTGACGGCCGTCGCCGCCGTTGGTCGGGAGGAACCAGTGGAACTTGAGGGCGCTCATCATCTGCCTTTCGCGTGGGGGATGTGGGATGTCAGATCTGTCCGTGCCGCGGCGGTGGGGTGCCGTCGACGGCCCACCGTCCGAGGTGCTGGACCTTCCAGGCGGCCGGGTCGTGCAGCGTGTGGGTGCGCGCGTTGCGCCAGTGGCGGTCGAGGTTGGTGGCCGTCAGAGCCGACCGGGCACCGGAGACCTCGAGCAGCCGGCTGGTGACGTCGACCGAGACCTTGGCGGTCGACGCCCGGGCGGCCGCCACGGCGAGGCTCGCCTCCGCGGCCGAGCTCTCGGTGAGGTCGGCGTCGGCCTCGTCCACGCGTCGCCCGGCCTCGGCGAGGAGCGCTTCGGCGCTGCGTACGGCCAGCTCCATCTCGCCGAAGGCCTGGACGACCAGCGGGTCCTGCGCCGCCGTCTCGACGCCGGCGATCGCGACGGCGTCGGCGTAGGGACGGGACTTCGTGCACACGAACGCGGAGGCCTCGTCCAGCGCACGCCGGGCGATCCCTGCGTCGATGGCCGCGTGCAGCAGCTGCGCGAACGCGCCGTAGGTCGTCGGCACGTCGAAGGTGATCGCGAACGGGGTGATCCACTCGTCCGGAACCACGACGTCGGTGAGGCGCACCGTCCCCGACCCGGTCGTAC
Organism: Nocardioides sp. NBC_00368; assembly: GCF_036090055.1. Lineage (NCBI taxonomy): Bacteria > Bacillati > Actinomycetota > Actinomycetes > Propionibacteriales > Nocardioidaceae > Nocardioides > Nocardioides sp. NBC_00368. The sequence goes on along the minus strand of NZ_CP107970.1, from coordinate 5,365,416 downwards.
GCTGCCCGACGGCGTGCCAGTCGTCGATGATCTCGACGCCCGAGGTCTCGGTGCGGACCCACGCCACATGGAGCGGCCCGTCGACGTCACGCCGGGCGAGGACGGCGAGGTAGTCGGCGAAGAGCGAGCCGGTGCAGTAGAACTTCTCGCCGTTCAGCAGCCACTCGCCCTCCTCCCGGGCCGGGGTGAGGGTGGTCCGGATGTCTCGCACGTGCTTGGTCCCGAACTCGGACTGCGCATTGGCGACCAGCGCTCCGGCCCGCACCTCGCTGTAGATCCGCTGCTGCTGCTCGCGCGTGCCGTTCAGTCGCAGCTGGTTGAGGAAGACGAAATGGCTGTGCGGCACCTGTCCGACGTTGGGATCACCCCAGGAGATCAGCCGGAACACCTCCGCCACGGTCGTGGCCGGGAGCGCGGGACCGCCGAACTCGAGCGGGACGGTGAGCGCACCGAGCCCGGCGGCGGCGTACGTCTTGACCTGGTCGTGGGGCAGCGCCCGGTCCCGGTCGCGGGCGCCGTCGGCGAGCGCGAGCTCCTCGGCCACCCGTCGGGCGACCAGGGGCGCGGTCTCGGCGTCGAGCCGGACGATCTCGGTCGCACTCAAGCCACGGGCTCCAGCTGCTGGGCCTCGAGCTCACGCACGAGCGGGAGCACGCGCTGGCCGAAGTACTCCACGTCCTCGAGGTAGTGCAGGAAGCCGCCGAGGATCAGGTCGGCGCCGGCCCGCTTGAGCTCCACGATCCGCTCGGCGACCTGCTCGGGTGTGCCGATCAGCCCGGTGCGGAAACCGTCGTTGTACTGGACCAAGTCCTCGAAGCTGGAGTCCTGCCACATCCCGGTCTTGTCGCCGGTCGACTGCCCGGCCTGCTTGACCGCGGAGCCGAAGCCCTCGACGGCCTCCCGGTCGGCCTTGTCGATGATCTCGCGGAGGGTGTCGCGCGCCTCCTTCTCGGTGTCGCGCGCGACGATGAAGCCGTTGATCCCGAACCGGACCCGGCGGCCCAGTGGCTCGGCGACGGCGTTGACGTCCTGGATCTGCGCGGCCAGGCCCTCGGGGGTGTTGCCGTTGGCGAAGTACCAGTCCGAGACGCGGCCGGCCATCGCCTTGGCGTCGGAGGAGTTGCCGCCCTGGAAGATCTCGGGGTGCGGCCGGCCCTCGCTGGCCAGCGGCTTCGGCTTCAGGTCGAAGTCGTGCAGCCGGTAGAAGTCGCCGTTCAGCTCGGCGGCGTCGCTGGTCCAGATCTCGCGCAGGTAGCGGATGAACTCCTCCGAGCGGCGGTAGCGCTCGCCGTGCTCGAGCCACGGCTCGCCGAGCTTGGTGAACTCGTCCTTGAACCAGCCGGAGACGACGTTGACCGCCGCCCGCCCGCCGGAGATGTGGTCGGCGGTGGCCAGCCACTTCGCGAGTACGCCGGGCTGCCAGAGCCCCGGGTGGACCGCGGCGATCACCTTCAGCCGCTCGGTGGCCAGCAGCAGCGCGAGGGAGAACGAGGTCGACTCGTGCTGGTAGGCCGCGCCGTAGGAGGCCATGTAGCGCACCTGGGAGAGGGCGTACTCGAAGCCGTTGCTCTCGGCCAGCTGCGCCAGCTTCTTGTTGTATTCGTAGCTCCAGTCGGTGCGCTGCTCGATCTTGCTCACCACGAGGCCGCCGCTGACGTTGGGCACCCAGTAGGCGAACTTCAGGGGCTCGGTTGCCGGTGAAGTCATGCTGGTCTCCTTGGATCGCTAATGTCTATTAAACTTATCGGATTAAACAGAGGGCGAGACCGGGTCTTCCGATGTGGACCACCGGAAGACCCGATCCCGTGATTGGTGCCGCCTATCAGGCAGCCTCCGGGCGAGAGGCCCTGCTGATCACCGAGGGCGGCTCACGTGTACCAGGTCGGCGCGGGGATCTCGCCGAGCAGCGCATAGCGCCCGACCTCGGCCCGCTTGTGCGCCACCGGGTCGTGCAGCGAGTGCGTCCGGATGTTGCGCCACGCGATGTCCAGACCGACCTTGTTGGAGGTCGCCCGGGCACCGGTGAGGTCGTACACCCTGGTGCCGATCTCCAGACCGACGTCGATCGCGACCTGCTTGGCCGCCGCGATCACGACCGCGGCCTCACCGCGCTCCTGCTCGGTGACCTCGTCGGCGTGGGCGTTGATGGCCTCGATCAGCCCCGCCGCCCGCTCCGCCAGCGCCTGGGCCGCCCACAGCTTCGAGGTCAGGTCGCCGTACGCCTCCTGGATGTAGAACTCCTCGCTCGCCTTCTCCTTGACGTCGGCGGCGTAGGGCCAGGCACGAGTGGTGTCGCGGGTGTAGGTCGCGGCGGTCGCCAGGGCGCCCTCGGCGATGCCGAGGTAGAAGTTGGTGAAGACGAGCTGGATGATCGGCACGTTGAGCGTGTTGTAGACCCGGGGGACGAACTCGTACGCGCCGTCGCCCTGCCTCACGTAACCGGCCGCCGACTCCCATGGCACCCGCACGCCGTTGATCTCCACGGCGCCGGACTCGGTGAGCCTCTGGCCGAGGTTGTCCCAGTCGCCGGCGAAGACGATGGCCTCCTGCTGGGTCGGGACGATCGCGAAGACGTGCTTCGCCGTCCCCTCGATCACACCTTCGAGCACGGTCAGGTCGGAGATCCGCCCGCCGGTCGAGAACGACTTGCGACCGGTGAAGACGAGCTCGTCGCCGTCGACCTCGATCACCAGGTCGTCGTCGCGGGGGTTGACCGCGCCGCCGAAGAAGAAGTTGTTCTCGGTGTAGAGCTGCTCGACGGCGGCGATCTGCTCCGGGGTGCCGACCAGTCGCGCCGCCCAGGCCCAGAGGTAGTGGTAGCCGAGCAGCTGCCCGATCGAGCCGTCCCCCGCGGCAACCGCCCGGACGACGCGCAGCGCGGTCGTCCAGTCCTGGCCGGCGCCGCCGTGCTCGACGGGCCCGAGCAGGGTGACCAGACCGCTCTGCTTGAGCAGGTTCACCTCGTACGTCGGGACCTGGTTCGCCCGGTCGCGGGCGACCGCGTCCACGGAGAGACGCGTGGCCACCTCGCGCGCCCGGTCGATCCAGCCCTCGGGGGTCGTGGGTGCCGCTCCGAACTCCGCGGCGTTGCGTACAGCCTCTGTGGTCATTCGCGCCCTCTCAGTCTTGTGTCGTGGAACCTGCATCCTTAGTCGACTAAATTAGTAGAGAATGGGCGTGCGGGCGCCGGATGGACGCCAGCGATCACCGATCACCCGCTCGGGATGACCGATCACCCCCAAGGGAGCGACATGAGGATCGAGCAGCTGGAGTACATCGCGGCCGTGACGCAGCACGGCTCGCTGCGCCGCGCGAGCGAGCAGCTCCACATCTCCCAGCCGGCGCTGAGCGAGGCCATCACCAAGCTCGAGCGCGAGCTCGGCGTGACCCTGCTCGACCGGCGCCGGGCAGGCGCCCGGATCAGCCGTGAGGGTCAGGATCTGCTGCACTCCATGTCCGACGTGCTCGAAGCCGTCGACCGGCTCCGCCTTGCCGCAGGTGACCAGCACGCAGGGGTCAGCTCGGTCCGGGTCGGCACCGTCCACGCGGGCACCTCGACCGTGCTTCTCCCGACCCTGCACCACTTCAGTGACGAGCATCCGCGCACGAGCGTCGAGGTACGCACGATGGTGCAGGAGGACATCTACCTCGCCCTGACCGAGGGCACGGTCGACATCGGCCTGGTCAACCTGCTCGACGGCGACGACCTGCCACCGACGGTCGAGGGCACCGCGCTCCTCCACGGGCGGCCGATCGTCGTGCTACCTGCCGGCCATCCGCTCGCCGCGCGTGACGAGATCACCGTCGACGAGCTCCGCGAGGAGCCGTTCGTCGGCATGCGCTCGGGCTATCTGATGTACCGCTTCGCCCACCGTGTCTTCGGTCGCGACCTCCCCCGTCACTGGCACGCCACCGACGGCGCCGAGATGGGCAAGATGATGGTAGGCGAAGGCCTCGGGCTCACCCTGCTCCCGGACTACAGCGTCGTCGGCGACCCGCGCGAGACCGGCGGACACATCACCGTGCGCCCCCTCGCCGGAGATCGCTCCCGGGTGACGATGGTCGCGGTGCAACGGCACAACGCACGTACGACCTCGGGAGCTCGCAGCCTGCTCGACCTGCTCGTCGAGACGGCTGCCCGAGCTCAGCCCGCGGCCGGCTCGTAGCTCTGCACGAACTCCGTGAGGCGGGCGAGCTGGTCGGGGTCGGTGCTCGGGATGACACCGTGACCGAGGTTGAAGACGTGGCCCTTGGCCCGGCGGCCGGTCTCGATGATCTTCCCGGCCTGCTCGAGCATCACCTCGGTGGGCGCGAAGACCAGGGCGGGGTCGAGGTTGCCCTGGACGCCGAAGCCGTCACCGAGCTGGTCGACCGCCCAGTCCAGCGGGGTGCGCCAGTCGACACCGACGACCTCAGCACCGGCGCTGCCCATCAGCGGCAGGAGCATGGCGGAGTTGACGCCGAAGTGGATCCGCGGGACGCCGAGCTCGCCGATCCGGGTCATCACCTCGGTGGAGTAGGGCAGCACGTGGCGCTCGTAGTCGGCGGGCGTGCAGGCGCCGGCCCAGGAGTCGAAGAGCTGCACCGCGGAGGCACCCGCGCGGACCTGGACCTCCAGGAACGCGCCGGAGATCCCGGCGATCTTGCGCATCAGGGCGTCCCACACGTCGGGAGCACCGAACATGAGCGCCTTGGTCTTGGCGTACTCCTTCGAAGGGCCGCCCTCGACCAGGTAGGAGGCCACCGTGAACGGGGCGCCGGCGAAACCGATCAGCGGGGTGCCGCCGTTGATGCCGGCCAGCTCGCCGGTGAGGGTCTGGACGGCCTCGGTGATGTAGGGGACGTGCTCCGGAGTCAGGTCCGGGATCGCCTCCACGTCGGCCATGGTGCGCACCGGGTCGGCGACCACGGGGCCGACACCGGGCTTGATCTCGAGGTCGACCCCGACCGCCTTCAGCGGCAGCACGATGTCGGAGAAGAAGATGGCCGCGTCGACCCCGTAGCGGCGTACGGGCTGGAGGGTGATCTCGGTGATCAGCTCGGTGTTCTGGCAGGACTCGAGCATGCCGATGCCCTCGCGGACCTTCAGGTACTCGGGCAGCGAGCGGCCGGCCTGACGCATGAACCACACCGGCGTCCGGCTCGGCTTCTGCCCGGCGAGCGCCTGCAGGAACGGGGAGGAAGCGAGCGCGTCAGCGGTGTTTCCAGGGATGTGTACAGCGGCCACCGGGCAATGGTCCCATCCGGTGCGGCGTGTACGCACATCGCGAATCGCGCAGAAGACATACCCTGTTCACATGGTCGTCCGTGGAGAGTCGCGTCCCGCCGCGGGGCCGGAGAGCGGTCCTGCCGTGTTCCGGTCCGCCGCGGAAGGAATGCGCGCCGCGACCTTCCGGCCCGAGGTGCTGGCCGAGGAGATGCCGGCGCCGCAACGGATCGCTCCGTACGCCGCGGCACTGTCGGCCGACGTGACCGTCGGCGACGTCGACGTGGCGACCGGACGACTGATCCTGCTGCACGACCCGGACGGCAACGACGCCTGGGGCACGGTGCACGGACTGCCCGGCACGTTCCGGCTGGTGGCGTACGCACGGGCCGACATCGACGTCGAGCACATCAGCGACCCGCTGCTGGGTGAGGTCGGCTGGTCCTGGCTTCTCGACGCGCTGTCCGGTCACGGCGCCGAGCACGTCGCCGCTGCCGGCACGGTGACCCGCGTCGCCACCGAGTCCTATGGCGGGATGGCCGATGAGGACGGCACCGCCCAGATCGAGATCCGCGCTTCCTGGACTCCGGTGGGGAGCGTTTCGGGCGACCTGGACCTGCGACCGCACACCGAGGCATGGGGCGAGCTGCTCTGCACGGCTGCGGGACTTCCTCCGGTGCCGGAGGGCGTCACCGTCATACCGAGCCGGCGAGGGCAGCGAGGCGCGTGATCGAAGAGAACGCCGAGGCCGAGACGGGGCCGGACACACCTGAAGATGCTGCTCCGGCACCGCTGCTGACCCTGCGTGACGGGCTGCCTCCGGTGACCGACACCGACGAGGGCCTGGCCAAGGCCGCGGCGGCCATCGCCGCCGGGACCGGACCGGTCGGGATCGATGCCGAGCGTGCCTCCGGCTACCGCTACTCCAACCGCGCCTACCTGATCCAGCTGCGCCGCGAGGGTTCCGGGATCTGGCTGATCGACCCGATCGAGCTGACCACGATGCAGCCGCTCGTCGAGGCGCTCGAGGGCACCGAGTGGATCCTGCACGCCGCCACCCAGGACCTCCCCTGTCTCAGCGACCTCGGCCTGCATCCGGCCGCCCTGTTCGACACCGAGCTCGCAGGGCGTCTGCTGGGCTATCCGCGGGTCGGCCTCGGCACCCTGGTCGAGACGGTGCTCGGCTTCACCATGCTCAAGGAGCACTCCGCGGCCGACTGGTCGACCCGGCCGCTGCCGGACGCCTGGCTGGAGTACGCAGCGCTGGACGTCGAGGTCCTCGTCGAGCTGCGCGAGGCGCTGGCCGCCGAGCTCGTCGCACAGGGCAAGGACGCCTGGGCCCGCCAGGAGTTCGACTGGCTGCGCGGGTTCGAGGCGCCGGTGCGTACGGATGCCTGGCGGCGCACCTCCGGCATGCACCGCGTCCGTGGTCGGCGCGGACTCGCTGCGGTGCGTGAGCTGTGGACCGAGCGCGACCGGATCGCGCAGCAGCGTGACGTCACCCCGAGCCGGATCATCCCCGATGCCGCGATCGTGGCCGCCGCACAGGACCTCCCGCAGGACAAGGCCGCGCTGCTCGGGCTCAAGGGCTTCCACGGCCGTGGCGCCGAGCGCTACGTGACCTCGTGGGTGAAGGCGCTCAACCGCGCGCTCACGATGGACGAGGACGAGCTGCCGGTGCGGTCACCGCGCGCCGAGGGTCCTCCCCCGCCGCGCGCGTGGGCCGACAAGGACCCCGTCGCCGCCCGGCGCCTCGCGCTGGCGCGCGAGTCCGTCAACGCCCTCGCCGAGGCCCGCAACCTTCCGGCGGAGAACCTCCTGACCCCCGACTTCCTGCGTCGCGCGATGTGGACGCCTCCGAAGACCCGGGACCCCGGCGCCCTGCTCGACGGCATCATCGAGCTCCTCTCCGGCTTCGGCGCGCGCGGCTGGCAGATCGCTCTCACCGCCCCGCTGCTCACCGACGCCGTCCTGCACGCAGACCTCGAGTCCTGACCCCTGTCGAAGAGCCAGCCCCGTCGGTCGAAGCGTCACTCGCCCTGGCCGAGGTGACATCCGCCTGACGTCTCAGCCGACGTACGCGACGCCTCGGCCGACCGGGCCGACGCCTCGGCAGCTAGGAGCTGGGCGAGGTGGAGGGTGACGGCGAGGTCGACGGCGTCGGCTGGGGGAAGACGGTCTTGGAGAGCTCGTCGATCTGGACCGCGAACTCCTCGACCTGGTCGGGTTCGGCGACCGCGAGCGATCCCCGGACCGCGACGGCGGCGACCTTCTGGAGCCGGGCGAGCTGGGTGGCCTCGGGGAGGACCTGCATGTCGCGCACGGTGTCGGTGAAGATGCGGGCGTTCCTGGGGTTGCGCTCGGGCTGGGTGAAGACCGGGGCGTAGCCGACCTCGGAGTTGACCGGCACGAAGTGGCCGGTGCGGACCATCTTCACGACCGACTCGGTCGAGATGAGGTAGGTCAGGAAGTCGGCGGTGGCGTCGGGATCGGCGGTCTCCGAGCCCATGCACAGGCCGGCGTAGTCACCGGTGGTGCCGTTGCCACCCGGCATCGGCATCACGTCCCACTCCATGCCGTCGGTCGCCCGGAGGTCCGAGACCAACGAGCGGTCACCGACCAGCGCGACCAGTCGGCCCTGCTTGAAGGCCTGGAACGGGGTGCGGCCGCCGAGGTCCTTCGGGGTGGCCAGCACGTTGGGCTGGGCGAGCACCTCGACCAGGTCCTCGTAGGCACCGGCCGAATCACCGAGCGCCGTGGACGTCGGAGCCAGCGGGTCGTCGAAGAGCGTGGCGCCGGCGCCGGCGAGCCAGGGCATCAGCGCGGAGAGGTTCTGCTCGACGTAGGTGCCCCGGACCCCCTTGTGGTGCTCGGCGGCGTAGGTCATCGCCGAGCCGAACTGCTCGAGGGTCCAGCCGCGCAGCGAGCCGTCGGCCCGGACGGTGGGGGTCGGGAGACCCTCCTCCTTCATGGCGTCGAAGTCGATCAGCCCGGTGTTGACGTAGACGACCTGCGGCGAGACGGAGTAGGGCATGCACTCGAGGCGACGCTCGACGGAGAAGTCCTCCATCGCCTCGCGGGAGTACTTGTCACCGAAGTCGACGTTGCGGGCCTCGAGCAGGGTGTCGACGGGCTGGATCCGCTTGTCCTCGGCGAACATCTCGACGTCGGCGCGCGGAGTCAGCACCACGTCGACCTTCTCGCCGCCGTTGACCGCCGCGGTGAGCTGGTCCGCGGTCGGCCAGGACTTCACCTCGACGGTGACGTTGGGGACGCTCTGGGTGTATTCGGCCGCCAGCTGCTTGTAGGTGTCGACCAGTGTCTTGTGGCCGGAGACCCCGAAGACGAGCTTCACCTTCGTCGGCGCCTTCGTCGCGGTGCTCGGCGAGGGCTTCGAGGCCGGCTCACCGCCGCAGGCGGCGAGCGACACCGAGAGAACCGTCACCAGAAGCGCCGTTGCCAACCGCGTGCGCCGCACCATTTCCTCCATCTCAACACCAGGACCGGGTCTGTGATGGAACCACAGACCCGGTTTACCAGCGATTCACTTTACGATACGTACCTGGACACTTCCTGAGAAGAAGACCTCAGGCGAGGTGATCGCGTGCGGCCTTGATCACATCATCGAAGATCTCTTTGGCCAGCACATCGCCCTCACGGCGTACATCGGCGGGGTCCATCCGGATCAGCCGGTCCAGACGAACCTCCGAGGGCCGGCCCTGGCGGTCCCACCCTCCGGTGCCGACATCCATCCAGTGCCGACCGTACCGGGCCTCCTGGGCCTCGTCACGATCGTGGTCCTTGCTGGTCAGCATCAGACAGAGGAGTACGCCGGCCTTCTGGCCGATCACCAGAACGGGGCGATCCTTGCCCTGGGTCTCGTCATCCTCGTAGGGCACCCAGCCCCACACGACCTCGCCCGGGTCGGCGTTGCCGTCGCCCATCTCGGGCTCGTAGGAGATGGCGCCCTCGCGCGAGGCGGGCTGGGTGTCGGTCACTTCGGCTCCTGGGTCGGTGGCTTCGTCTGGCCACCCGGCCGAGGAACATCGGAAAATTAGATGAACACGCCGGACCGGGAGCGCCTCACGGCGCAAGGCCGCTCGTAGCGGCTGAAGTTGGGACCCGGGGCTGCCGCAGCCCGACGTGCTCGGCGACCAGTGTAACGGTGCCGCCAACCTCAGCCACATCAAAGCGATCAGGAGGCTACCGCACCCATCGCTTCAGGCTCCGCTTCAGCAGGACCCATCGCTTCGGGCTCCGCTTCAGCAGCAACTACGTGAGCCGCTGCTCCAGCTCGGCGTGCCCCGCGGCCTCGAGCTGCTCGGAGAGCTGCAGCATGTTGCGTACGTCCTTGGCGGCCGCATCCGGGTCCAGGGCCGCCCGCCCGGCGGCGATGACACGGGAGAAGGCGGCAGCGCGAAGGAGCACGACGGCGAAGTCGCTGCCCGCGATGCCGCGCAGCACCTCGTCGACCATCGCCTTGAGCTCCTGCGGGCCCGGGGGCTCCGCGACTCCGGCCACGACCTGCGCAACCTGGGCCTTCGCCCGTCCCGCCTCGAACTCGCGCGCGGCACCGACCGGGTCGGCGTAGACCCAGCTGCGGAGCAGGTAGAGCCGCCACAGACAGCCGGCCAGCGACTCCGCCGGCGAGCTCGACCACACCTCCGCGATCGTCTCGATGCCCTCGGACTCGGCCAGATGGAGGATCCGCTCGGCGACCGCCGGGTCGTCGCTCTCCCGCGCACCGCGCACGAGCGCCGTCGCCGCCGCGTCAGCCGCCTCCTGCACCAGGGCAGGGTCGTCGCCCCCGAGGAGGGAGTCGAAGAAGCCGTCCCCGGGACGCATCGGCGAATGAAACTCTCTGGGCATCAGATCGAGCGTAGCGGCCGCCGCGGCCATGTAACACGTCGTTCGAAGGACTGGTCGCCCTGTCAGAACGACCGGATAGTCCTACGAACGACGTGTTACACCGCGCCCGCGCCCGCCTGGCACCGTTCCGAGATCAGCCGAGCAGCTTGCGGATCCGCGCGTCGGAGACCTTCTCCGCGGTGCCGAGCTGCTGAGCCCACAGCTGGACGCGGTACTCCTCGAGCATCCACCGCACCTGCCGCAGCCTCGGACCGGGCGGCCGGCCCTCGGGGAGCGCCTCGATCTGGTGCAGGTAGGCGTCCTGGAGCGACGCGATCCGGTCGTGCGTGGCCCGGTCGGCGCGCAGGTCGGCGTCGAGCTTGCGACGGCGCTCGACGATGGCCCTGAGGTAGGTCGGATACCGCCGGATGTGCAGCGCACCCGCCTCCGCGACGAACCCGCGGTGCACCAGCCGGGCGAGCTGGTCCTTCATGTCGGTCAGGGCCGGGAGCTGGAACATGTCGGCCCGACCGGAGAGCGCCTTGTCGGTCTCCCGGTACGCCTCGAGCGCCCGCATCACGTCGGCGAGGACCGCCCGGACGCCGGCGACCAGGTCGGCCGGCGTGCCGGCGGCGGCCAGCAGCGCGGCGTACGCCTCCTCGGTCCGCGGCAGCGGCCGGGCGTCGACCAGCTGGCGGACGACGGCGGCACGGCAGTCTTCGACGAGCTCGGCGGCGCTGGGATAGGGAGACCCGGCCAGGGCGAGCTTCTCCATGGTGGAGAGCCCGTCGACGACCTGCTTGCCGACGTCGGGCAGGGCCAGGAGCAGCAGCCTGACGACGCCGAGGCGGTGACGCGCCTCGGCCTCCTCGGCGGAGCCGGCGACGACGAGGCCGACCGTCGCGCCCTCGTCGGAGAGGCACGGGAAGACCGTGACCTCATGACCTGCGCGCTTCTCGGTGACGGTCGCGGAGATCGACCCGAAGACCCACGACGTCTCGCCGGTGCGGGTATGACCGGCCGAGGCGGCGACCTCGGCGATCGCGGCCTCGAACTCGCCCTCCAGCGGCGCCCTGAGCGCGTCCAGGTCCTTGCCGCGGGCCGTCTCGCGACCGTCCTCGCCGACGACCCGGTAGGTCGGCCGCAGGTGCTCGGGCACCTTGTCCCAGTCCCAGGCCTCGCGCGGGATGTGCACGCCCGCGGTGGAGCGCGCCCAGCGCTCCAGCGCGGTCAGCAGCGGCTCCTCCCCCGGCGGCGTCTCCTTCAGGAAGGCTCGCGCCTTGTCGGGGGCCGGCACGAAGCTGACCCGCAGCGGCTTGGGCAGCGACCGGATCAGCGCGGTCACCAGCTCCTCGCGCAGCCCCGGCACCAGCCAGGAGAAGTCGTCGGCGCCGACACGGTTGAGCGTGGCGACCGGTACGTCGATCGTGAGCCCGTCGTCGGCGGCACCCGGCTCGAACTGGTAGCTCAGCGAGAAGGTCAGCGGCCCAGCGTCCCACTCGGCCGGGAAGTCGGCCTCGGTGACCTCGCCCGCGGCATCGTTGGTGAGCATCGACAGGTCGAAGGTGAGCAGGTCGGGGGTCTCCCGCCGGGCCTGCTTCCACCACTGGTCGAAGTGGGCCCCGGACACGATGGACGCCGGGAGCCGGCGGTCGTAGAAGTCGAAGAGCGCGTGCTCGTCGACCACGATGTCGCGGCGGCGGGCCCGGTGCTCGAGCTCTTCCGCTTCCTCCATCAGCTTCGCGTTGTCGCGGAGGAAGCGGTGGTTGGTGCGCCACTCGCCGTAGACCAGCGCGTGCCGGATGAAGAGCTCACGGGAGAGCTCGGGATCGATCTTGCCGAAGGCGACGGGACGGTCCGCGACCAGCGGGACGCCGTAGAGGGTTACCTTCTCCCGGGCCATCACCGAGGCGCGCTTCTGCGACCAGTGCGGCTCGGAGTAGGTGCGTTTGACCAGGTCACCGCCGAGCCGCTCGGCCCACTCGGGCTTGATCGAGGCATTCTGCCGGGCCCAGAGCCGGGAGGTCTCGACGAGCTCCGCGGACATCACGAACTGCGGGTTCTTCCGGTGCAGCGTCGAGCCGGGGAAGATCGCGAACTTCGCACCCCGGGCGCCCAGGTACTCCCGCGGTCCCGGCCGCCGCTTCTCCCGAGCCCGCGCCGCGTCGGCCTTCTGGTCCCGCTCCTCCAACGCGCCGATGTGCGAGAGCAGCCCGGAGAGAAGCGCCTGGTGGATCCCGTCGGCGTCGTAGGCGGCCCCCTCAGAAATCAGTCCAGTCTCCCCGTCGTCGTGACCGACCTCGCGGTGTCCCTTGCCGAGGTCGATCTTCATCTCCCGGCACACCTGCCGCAGCTGCGACTCCAGGTCCTGCCACTCCCGGACGCGTACGTAGTGGAGGAACTCCCGCTTGCACAGCCGTCGGAACGCCGAGGAGGAGAGCTCGTGCTGCTGCTCCTTCAGGTAGCGCCACAGATTGAGCCAGGTGAGGAAGTCGGAGGTCTCGTCCTTGAACCGCGCGTGCAGCTGGTCGGCCTGCGCCTGCTCCTTGGGGTGGTCCTGGCCCGGCCGCTCACGCGGGTCCTGGAGCGAGAGCGCGGCGGCGACGACGATGACGTCGCGTACGCACCCGAGTCGCTCGGCCTCGAGCACCATCCGCGCCAGCCGCGGGTCGATGGGCAGCCTGGCCAGCCGTCGGCCCAGCTTCGTGAGCCGCTGCCCGCGCATCGCGCCGAGCTCCTCCAGCAGCTGTACGCCGGCGGTGATGTTGCGCCGGTCCGGCGCCTCCACGAACGGGAAGCGGGCGATGTCGCCGAGCCCCAACGACGCCATCTGCAGGATGACCGACGCCAGGTTGGTCCGCAGGATCTCGGGGTCGGTGAACTCCGGCCGTCCCTCGAAGTCCTCCTCGGAGTAGAGCCGGATCGCGATGCCCGCCTCGACCCGCCCCGTACGTCCCGACCGCTGGTTCGCGGAGGCTTGCGAGATCGGCTCGATGGGCAGCCGCTGCACCTTGGTGCGTGCGGAGTAGCGGGAGATGCGGGCGACACCGGTGTCGACGACGTACTTGATCCCGGGGACCGTCAGCGACGTCTCGGCGACGTTGGTCGCGAGCACGATCCGACGGCCGGTGTGGGGTGAGAAGACGCGGTGCTGGTCGGCGGCCGAGAGCCTCGAGAAGAGCGGGACGATCTCGACGAGACCGGTCGACGGGCCGGCGCGGTTCAGTCCCAGCGCGTCCCCGAGCGCATCGGCCGCGTCCCGGATCTCCCGCTCGCCGGGGAGGAAGACCAGCACGTCGCCTGGCCCCTCGGCGGAGAGCTCCTTGACCGCGTCGACGATGGCCTCGGTCTGGTCGCGGACGACGACCTCGCCCTCTTCGTCCTCCTCGGAGAGCTCCATCAGCGGCCGATAGCGGACCTCGACCGGATAGGTGCGGCCGGAGACCTCGATGATCGGCGCCGGCTCACCGGTGCTCACATCGGAGAAGTGGGCCGCGAACCGCTCCGGGTCGATCGTCGCCGAGGTGATGATCAGCTTCAGGTCCGGGCGTCGCGGCAGCAGCCGGCGCAGATAGCCCAGCAGGAAGTCGATGTTGAGCGACCGCTCGTGGGCCTCGTCGATGATGATCGTGTCGTAGCGGCGCAGATCGCGGTCGCGCTGCAGCTCGGCGAGCAGGATGCCGTCGGTCATCAGCTTGATCCGGCTGGCGGCGGACGACTTGTCGGTGAACCGCACCTGATACCCGACGAGATCCCCGAGCGAGGTCCCGAGCTCGGAGGCGATCCGCTCCGCGACCGACCGGGCCGCGATCCGGCGAGGCTGGGTGTGCCCGATGATCCCGTTCGAGCCCCGGCCCAGCTCCAGGCAGATCTTGGGCAGCTGTGTCGTCTTCCCCGACCCGGTCTCACCGGCGATGATCACGACCTGGTGGTCACGAATGGCGGCGGCGATGTCTTCGCGGCGCTGGGTGACCGGGAGCTCGGCAGGGTAGGTGATCGCCACGGAGGCGGCGGCGGACTGGTCGGACTCGGACATGAGGTCTCCCATTCTCCCCCGGCGCACCCCTCGACCGCACATCGGTTTATCCCCGGCCGCGGCGAGGGCCCGGCGCCCGCCGGATGGCGGGAGCGGTCGATGTGATTCCCGCCACAGGCCGGGTTCCGTGACGCATGATGCCCGGAGGACGCTGGGTACACCCCCGTTCACCGAAGGAGTGTCCCCCATGACCGAACCGACCGCCGACCAGATCTTCCCCGACGCCGCCCCCGTCCACCCGCCGTTCGACCCGGAGCTCGTGCCGGTCCTCGAACTGGTACGCCAGGCGATGCCGTCCCTCTCGGCCGAAACCCTCTCGCTGGCGCGGCAGCAGAGCGCCGACGGCTTCCCCGGCATGGAGCCGGTGGACCTGACCGTCGGCGGTGCGGTCACGGTCGAGGAGCGTCAGGTCCCCGGCCCGGAGGGCGACCCCGACATCACGCTGCTGATCCTGAGTCCCGCCACCGGCGGCCCGCCGCGGCCGGCGATCTACCACACCCACGGCGGCGGCATGGTGATCGGCAACCGCCGGCTCGGCGTGGAAATGTTCCTCGACCAGGTCGCGGCCGGCAACGCCGTGGTCGTCTCGGTGGAGTACCGGCTCGCTCCGGAGCATCCCGACCCCGCGCCCGTGGAGGACTGCTACGCCGGCCTGGTCTGGACGGCCAAGAACGCCGCCGAGCTCGGCATCGACCCCGAGCGCATCATGATCGCGGGAGCGAGCGCCGGCGGTGGTCTCGCCGCCGGCACGGCGCTGCTCGCCCGCGACCGCGCCTTCCCGAAGCTGAGCCACCAGATCCTCATCTGCCCGATGCTCGACGACCGTTTCGAGACCCACAGCAGCCACATGCTCGACGACGAGGGGGTCTGGGACCGCGCCGCCAACCTGTTCGGCTGGACGGCGCTGCTCGGCGAGCGCCGCGGTGGCCCCGACGTCTCCCCGTACGCCGCGCCGGCACGCGCCGAGGACCTCAGCGGCCTCCCCCGCACCTACATCGACACCGGCTCGGCGGAGACGTTCCGCGACGAGACGCTGGCCTACGCCCGGCGGCTCTCGGAGGCCGGCGTCAGCGTCGACCTCCACATGTGGGGCGGCGGTTTCCACGGGTTCGACATGATCGCCGCGCACGCCGCCGTCTCCCGCGCCTCGGTCGCGACCCGCGACGAGTTCGTCCGCAGAGCCCTCGAGGGCTGATCCGCTGGTCTGCCCGCGTCCGGTGGGCGAGAGTAGACCAGGGAGGTTTCAGGTGCGAGATCTGATCGGCAAGCTCGAGGTGGTCGACGACGACGCGGCCAGCGCGCTGCGCGTCATCGACCACTTCGACCGGCTCGTCGACGAGCGGGCGTCGACCGCAGCCGTCGTACGCGCCGCCGCGGCGCTGGCCGGCTCCACCGCGGGCCTTCACGACGCGGCCCGGGCGCTGGTGCGGCGGTTCACCCCCGACGGCCGGGCACTGCCCGGCAAGCAGGAGAGCGAGTGGCGCCAGGAGCCCGTCCCGGGCCACCCCGGCTCGTGGCTCTGGCTGGAGCGCGCGGGCGAGGACGGTCCGCTCGACGCGCTCATCCTCGAGCGCGCCGCCCGGGCGCTGCAGGCGCTCGGCACCGGCTCCTCGCAGCCCTCGACCAGCGGGCTGGTCAGGATCGCGTGCGATCCCGACGCGACCGACGCCGACAGGCGCGACGCGGTCGGCCGGCTCGGCCTGACCGGGTCGGTCACGGTGGCGCTGAGCCTCTCCGCCGGCCTGGGGGCGCCCCTGATCAGCACTGTCGGCGACCTGGTGGTCGCTCTGCTCCCCGGCACCCCCGCCCTCCCGGAGGACATCCGAGCAGGCGCCGCCGTCGCACCCGACCCGCTCCGGCTGCCGACCGCGTTCGAGCAGGCACGCACGGCTCTCCGGCTTGCCGCCGGCGGCGGACTCGCTCCTTCGGTGGTCCGCTACGAGGACCTCGGCGCGCTCGCCGTCATCGCCGAGCGGATCAGCGCCGCGGAGGCGGCGGGGGTGGGTGACGTACGACGTCTGGACGAGCTGCTCGCCGGACATCCGTGGGGCGTGGACACGCTCCACGCGGTCCTGGACCAGCCGAGCCTGAGGCAGTCGGCCGCGATGCTCCATGTGCACCACTCGACCCTGCAGGACCGGCTGACCTGGCTGAGCGGCCAGCTCGGCTACTCGCCGGTCAAGGGCCGGGGACGGCAGCGGGCTGCCGTGGCGCTGCTGCTCTGGCGAGTGGCCCACGGCACCGACCAGGAGCGCTGAGCGACGCAGAACGGGCGATCTCGACACGAGATCGCCCGTCGGCTGCGCTGTGCGCTGCTGGTGGTCAGCAGACGTCGATGAAGTTGATCGGGTCCCAGCTGATGGAGCGCTCGCCGTGCTTCGCGGTCGACCTCAGGTACCGGTCACCCCAGCTCCGCTCGAAGTAGGTGTTGGTTCCGCTGGTCTGGTTGTTCTCGAACTCCGGGGTGTTGGTCGAGTAGAAGGCGGAGAGCGAGTGCGTCTGACACCGGTAGAACTGGAACACCTTGTAGGTGCCGCGGGTCGGGTCCCACACGTCCACGCACAGACGACCCGACGGGCAGTCGTACTCCCGGACACCGGTCGCCCGGTAGACGACCGCCTCTGCCGCAGGCGAGACCGACGGCGACACCGCAGCCGCGACCACGCCCTCCCGAGCGTCGCCGCCGCCCTTCGTCGCGGCGCCCGTGCCTTCGCCGGTCGCCGCCATGGCGCCGGAGCTGATGCTGGTGACGGCCATCGTGAGTGCTGCCGCCGCCAGGATGCGCTTGATCATGAGCTTTCCTTCCAGAGAACCTGATGTGGAGCAATGACGTTCCGAGGTTCGGGTCAGCGGCCACGTCGGCGAAACCTTTTTGGCCAGGGCCGAAAGGCGTATCAGGACGCCGCCGCCCCGCTCAGCACCTGCACCCCGAGACTGGTGATCTCGTGCCGGACCGAGGTGCCCACGCGCCGGGTGGTGATGAGTCCACCCTCACGGAGGATGCTCGCCTGCTGGCTGGCGGAGCCGACCGAGATCTCGCACCGGCGGGCCAGCTCACCGGTCGAGCACCCGGTCCCGATCGCGGCGAGCGCGGCCGCCCGCGTACGCCCCAACAGCGCGGTCACCGACCGCCCGGGCGCCGATGCCGACTCCGTCGAAGCGGTGAGCCCGGTGGCCGGCTTGGCCGTGGGATAGACCAGCATCGGCTCCGGCCCGGGGTCGCACAGCTTGATCGGGGTGTCCGGCTCGCAGAAGTAGGACGGCTGGAGCAGGAGCCCACGGCCCTCGAGGCGCACCTCGGCGTCCTTGTAGTTCTCGATCTCCAGCACCGGCGCCCGCCAACGGCACCCGGGAAGCCCGGCCAGCACCGCCCCGACGCCCCTGGCGGACATCTGCTGGGCGCGCATGCGCCGGTCCGCGGCGACGACGTCCGACAACGATCGCCACACCGGTGCGATCGCGCCCTCGTGATAGATCGCCACCGCCCGCCCCAACGTACGCAGCGCCGACGTCTCGGCACGACGTACGGCCTCGAGCCACGGCGTCAGCCGACGCTGGCCCGCCATGGCGGCAACCTGCGCGGAGATCGTGGCCTTCGGCGTACGCAACGAGATCTCCATCCCGTCGCCGAACCCGTGGGCACCGCCCGACGGCGTCAGGAAGTCCGGCGAGATGCCGCGCGGCGGCGCGATCTCGGCGAGCGGTCGCACCACCTCGCGGGGCAGTGTGTGCAGCGTGTGTCGACGCCACGGCGTCAGCTCCACGGCGCGCCCGTGCGTCTGGAGCGCATGCAGGCTGAGCTGCACCTCCCAGAGCGCATCGGGCCCGTCGGCGATCCTGACCCGGGCGAGGTCCTCGTAGGTGAAGTGAATCCGCAGCATCGCGTCCCCCGAGCATGATGGCGTCCCCAGCCGCTTCCGCGACCATCGTCCGACCATGCTGCGCGCCCGACCTCACAGACTTCTGACAGAAATCTGCCAGCCCTGGGATCCGCGACGCGCAAGAACCCGCGGTCGCTTCCTTTGGCCCGGGCACCTAGATTATGTCCCCATGACCGGGGAGCCGAGCGAGACCGAGGTCCAGGACGCGCTGCGTGCGCTCCGCGGAGAGGACGACACCCTCAACGAGCGGTCGGTGCAGACCGTTCTCGACCTCCATCGGCTGCGCGACGCGCTCACCCGGTTCGGCGACGACGAGCCCTCCGGCGACACCAAACCGGCACGGAACACGTTCCGCCTCTGAGTCGAAATCGGCCAATGGGTGGGACACCGAGTTACGTAGGCGATTTCAAGAGGGTTACCGTTGCTGATCGTGACCGAATCTCTAACAGTGCGTGACAACCGCACCGGGGTGGAGTACGACATCCCGATCACCGACGGCACCATCCGCGCCGCCGACCTGGGGAAGATCAAGGCCGCGGACCCGGCTAGCAACGAAGAGGGGCCCGGCCTGGCGGTCTACGACCCCGGTTTCGTCAACACCGCTTCATGCCGATCTTCCGTCACCTATATCGACGGTGACAAGGGGATCCTCGAATATCGCGGATATCCGATCGAGCAGCTCGCGGAGAACTCCAACTTCCTCGAGGTCTCCTATCTCCTGGTCCACGGCGCGCTGCCGACCAAGGAGGAGTACGACGCGTGGGTGCACGAGATCACCTACCACACGTTCGTGCACGAGAACATCAAGGAGTTCATGCAGGGCTTCCGCTATGACGCCCACCCGATGGGCATGCTCATGGCGTCGGTCGGTGCGATGTCGACGTTCTACCCGGACGCCGCCAACATCTCCGACCCCGACAACCGTCGCCTGCAGATCATCCGGCTGATCGCCAAGATGCCGACCCTCGGCGCCTGGGCGTTCCGGCACGCGCAGGGCAAGCCCTACGTCTACCCGGACAACGACCTGTCCTACACCGGCAACTTCCTCTCCATGCTCTTCAAGATGAGCGAGTCGAAGTACGCGCCGGACGAGCGCATCGAGAAGGCGCTCGACACCCTCTTCATCCTGCACGCCGACCACGAGCAGAACGCCTCGGCCAACGCCGTTCGTAGCGTCGGCTCGACCCAGGTCGACCCCTACTCCTCGGTGGCCGCCGGCGTCGGCGCCCTCTTCGGCCCGCTCCACGGCGGCGCCAATGAGGCTGTGCTCCGGATGCTGCGCCGCATCGGCAAGGTCGAGAACATCCCCGCCTTCATCGAGGGCGTCAAGGCCGGCAACGAGCGGCTGATGGGCTTCGGCCACCGGGTCTACAAGAACTACGACCCGCGGGCGAAGCTGATCAAGCAGCAGGCCTACAACGTGTTCGAGGTGACCGGCACCAACCCGCTCCTCGACATCGCCCAGGAGCTGGAGAAGATCGCGCTGGAGGACGAATACTTCGTCTCCCGCAAGCTCTACCCCAACGTCGACTTCTACTCCGGCCTCATCTACGAGGCCCTGGAGTTCCCGCCGGAGATGTTCACCGTGCTGTTCGCCATCGGGCGCACCCCGGGCTGGCTCTCCCAGTGGCTGGAGCTCGTCCAGGACAAGGAGCAGAAGATCGCCCGTCCGAAGCAGATCTACACCGGCGAGCGCGGGCTCACCTTCGTGCCCCGCGACGTTCGCTGGTCGTGACGGCTCCCGACACTCAGACCCCGTCCACCACGGCCGTGGTGGACGGGGTCGTCTGGGATTTCGGCAACGTGTTGATCCGCTGGGACCCGCTCCCGGCGATCGCCGCCGGGATCGGTGACGCCGATGCCCGCGCGTTCCTCGAGTCCTACGACTTCGGGTCGTGGAACTATGCCCAAGACGCCGGCCGCACCTGGGCCCAGGCCCTGACCGTGCTCGAGAACGAGGCTCCCGAGTGGATCGCGGCGGGGGCGGCGTACGTCGACAACTTCCCGCTCTCGCTCCTCGGCCCGGTCCCCGGCACTCATGACCTGGTCCGCGAGCTCGCAGCTGCCGGGTTCCCGCAGCTCGGGCTGACCAACTGGTCGGCCGAGCTCTATCCGCATGCTCCGGCGACGTACGACGTGATCGGGCTGCTTCGCGAGGTCGTCGTCTCCGGCGAGGTGTGCCTGGCGAAGCCCGATCCGGCGATCTACCGGCTCGTCGCCGAGCGTGCCGGGATCCCGCTGGAGCGGCTGGCGTTCGTCGACGACAGCGTCGCCAACGTGGCCGCCGCCGCGGCACTCGGCATGCAGGCGTTCCAGTTCACCGGGGCCGAGCAGCTCCGCAGGGACCTGCTCGCGCTCGGCCTCCCGGTGACGGCGCTCTAGGCGAGGGCTCTAGACGAGGCTCTGGTCGGGCGCCCGCTCGAGGCGGCGCACTCCCGCGAAGGACATCGAGAGCAGGGCGCTGCCGGAGATCACCGCGGCGACCACGAGCAGCCAGGTGTCGAAGCCGACCGCGACCGCGACCGGGCCGACGAGCGCGAGCCCCACCGGTCGGGCGACGAACGAGCCCACGATGTCGAAGGCGTAGACCCGGGAGAGCTTGTCCTCGGGGATCTCCTGCTGGATCGCGATCTGCCAGAAGACGTCGAAGATCTGAAGCCCGAACCCGTGCAGGAACGCACCGATCAGGATCGGCCAGAGCGTGTCCGAGAGCGCCATCGAGATCGGGAAGAGTCCGGTCATCGCCAGGAAGACCACGCCCACGGAGAGCAGCCGGCGCGGGCGGAACCGCAGGCAGACAAGGCCGCCGACGAAGAAGCCAGCCATCAGCGCGGCGAGCGCGAAGCCCCACGAGGCCCGGCCGATCCCCTCGCCGACCACGATCGGGCCGAGCACGCTGTGCGCCCCCGACCAGAACAGGTGGTAGAGCAGCGCCTGCAGGATCAGGAACCACAGCCACGAGTGCCGCATGACCTCGCGGAAGCCCTCGCCCAGGTCGGCGAGCATCGAGGCCTTGCGCGGCTCGCGGTCGTGCGGGACCCGCATCCCGGAGTAGGCGATCGCGGCGATGGCGAAGGTGAGCGCGTCGATCGTGATCGCCCACCCGGATCCGACGGCCGCGACGAGCACACCGCCGAGGGCGTAGCCGACGGTCGACGCGGTGGTCTGCAGCAGCGACCGGAGCGAGACGGCCGCGCCGAGGTCCTCGTCGGGCACGACCACCTTGGTCATCGCCATCGCCGAGGGCTGGTTGAGCGCGGCGACGATGCCGGCGAGGCCACCCATCACCGCGATCGACGGGATCGTCGCGACCCCGAGGATCACCGTCGCCGCCAGCGACCCGACGACGACGGCACTGATCGCCGCCGTGCCCTCCATCATCACCTTGCGTGAGACCCGGTCGCCGAGCACTCCCCCGGCCAGCGTGGTCAGCACCTGGCAGGCCGCGAACACGGCCTCGACCAGGCCGAGCTGGGTCGCGGTGCCACCCAGGTCGAGCACCGCGAACGCCAGCGCGACCGGGGTGATCGCGTTGCCCAGCGACGAGGACGCCGTGCCGGTCACGAGGCGGCGGAAGTTGCGGTGCCTCAGCGGCGATCGACGCGCGGTGGGCGGCGGGGTCGTGGCGGTCATATCGGCAAGGTAGTTCGCTGACGAACTATTCGTCAACGAATTATCAGTCGGCGAAGGGTAGGATCGGCGCATGCCCGAGATGCGAGCCTCCGAGACGCCCGGCGACGACATCACCGAGGACCGGGCCGACCGCCACGTGGCGCGGTGGCGCGACCACTGGCTCGACATCGACTTCGACGACGAGGTCGAGGCGATCACGGTGCGGATCGGGTCCATCTCCAAGTTCTTCAGCGACGCGCGCCGAGCGGCGGCACGCGAGGTCGGGCTGGCCGACTTCGAATACGTGACCCTCCACATGCTGATGATCCGCGACACCCCCGGCCACGCCTCGCCCACAGCCCTCGCGAAGGACCTCGACATCAGTCCGGCCGGGATGACGGGACGGCTCGACAGCATGGAGAAGGCCGGGTGGGTGCGGCGTACGGCATCGGTGGAGGACCGCCGCAAGATCAGCGTCGAGGCGACCAAGGCCGGCATCGAGATCTGGCGGCGGGCGATGGACCTGCGCGGCGAGGCCGAGAACAGACTGCTGGAGGCGCTCAGCCCGGAGCGGCGTACGGAGCTGGCGGCACTGCTCAAGCAGGTGACACTGCAGATCGAGGCCGAGTAGGCGGCTGCGCAGATCTGCGTACGCCGACCCGGTCGTCGGCCGTTCTTGCCGGGTCCTGAGCATCTCTTCGCGACCGCATAGGGCTGTCTCAGCCGGCTCACAGGGAGGCTGGCCAGACTCGAAGACATGACCGAACTCCCTCCTCAGCAGCCGAGTGGGACCCCGCCGCAGTGGACTCCCCCGGCCCCTCCTGCCGGATCCACCCAGCCTCCCGCCGGCCCTTTCGCGGCTCCGCCGGCCCAGACCTCCGTCATGCCGTCCGTGCCAGGTGCGCCCGGTACTCCTCCCAAGAAGCGCGCCATCGGCCGTACCGGTCTCGTCGCCGCGGTCCTCGCCGGAGCCCTGGTCGCCGGTGGCACCGCGGGCGTCGGTGGCGCGGCGATCTACGACGCCCTCGCCGGTGACGGCGCCACTGGCGGGGCGAACACCCCGGCCACCTCGCAGGTCGTCGACGCGAAGGCCCCCGAGGGCAGCATCGAGAAGGTCTCCGCCAAGGTGCTCCCCTCGGTGGTGAAGATCGAGGTCGCCTCCCAGCAGGGCTCCGGCTCGGGCTCCGGCGTCGTCATCTCCTCCGACGGCACGATCCTGACCAACAACCACGTGGTCGAGCTGGCCGCCAACGGGGGCACGGTGACCGTCGACTTCAACGACGGCACAAAGGCCTCCGCCGAGGTTCTCGGCACCGACCCGCTCACCGACACCGCCGTGATCAAGGCCAAGGGCGTCTCCGGCCTGACCCCGATCACGATCGGCAAGTCCGCCAACCTCACCGTCGGCCAGAGCGTCGTGGCGATCGGGTCCCCGTTCGGGCTCGACTCCACGGTGACCACCGGCATCGTGAGCGCGCTCAACCGCCCGGTCAACGTCGGCGTGGACCAGAACGGTGCGGCGACCGTCTACCCGGCGGTGCAGACCGACGCGGCGATCAACCCGGGCAACTCGGGTGGCGCGCTGGTCGACCTCAACGGCAACCTCGTCGGCATCAACGCCTCGATCCGCTCCGGCGGCGGCGCGAGCAGCGAGGACGCGGGCTCGATCGGCATCGGGTTCGCGATCCCGATCGACGAGATCCGCCCGATCGTCGAGCAGCTCGAGAAGGGCGAGCAGGCCACTCACGCCCAGTTCGGCATCTCGGTCTCGGACGCCCCCGCGGCCCAGAACGGCCAGAACTCGGTCACCGGGGCCCAGGTCCAGGAGGTCAGCTCGGGCAGCACCGCCGAGAAGGCAGGCCTCCAGAAGGGCGACGTCATCACCAAGGTCGACGACCACGTCATCACCGGATCGGACTCCCTCGTGGCCACCGTCCGCTCCTACCGCCCCGACGACAAGGTCGAGGTCACCTGGTCCCGCAACGGCGAGGAGCAGACCGCGCAGGTGACCCTGGACTCCGACGCCTCCTGATCTCCCCGCAAGACGCTGGGGTCCGCAGGGTCTCAGTTGCCGCGGGGTGCCACCCTCCGAGCGCCTCATGCCCGTCTCTGACCGGGTATGAGGCGCTCGTGCGTTGTCCGGAGGCGGGTCAGGACACCTGTTTCTGGATGCTGCACAGCCACTCGACCGGCTCGAAGCCCATGGCCTCGTTGACCTGGATCATGTGGGAGTTGACCTCGGCGTTGTAGGTGCTCAGGGTCGGCACCTCCGGCCGCTCGGACTGGAGCAACCTGAGGTTGGCGACCTTCACCGCCAGACCGAGCCGGTGGCCGCGGTGAGCCGCCTCGACCAGGGTGCCCCACTGGTAGCTCTTTCCGTCCAGGCTCGAGTAGCCGATCACCGTGTAGGCCACCACCTTGCCGTCGGCGTCCAGCGCCACCGAGTGGTAGAGGGTCCGCTTCTGGGCCGCGACCAGCTCTTCGGTCTCACGCACCTTCGCCACGTCGGGCTCGGGCGCCTCGATGTCCAGGTCACCGGTCGGCGCCTCGGTCTCCAGGCTGGCGTCGAGCACCGCCCAGCTCTCGACGATGTCGTCGGGCACCCGGCCGACCCAGGACCGCAGCGTGTAGGCCCCGTGCCGCTCGGCGGCCTGCGCCGCCAGCCGGTCGAGGACGTCGTCCGGCACCGGCAGCCTCAGCAGGCGGCGTACCTCCACCAGCGCGGGCGCATAGCCCCGGGCCACGCCGAAGTCGCGACCCGGCGAGCCCTCACCGCCGGAGCCGAGCGACCACGGCCACCAGACCTCACCCGTCAACGACGTACGTCCCTGGGCGCGGGCCTCCGCCTCGACATGGTCCAGCAGCGTGGTGCCGTGGCCGCGCCTACGGTGGGCCGGCAGCACCGCCACGACGAGCGTGGCGCGGTGGAGGTTGTCGAGCAGCGGCATGGCGAGCCAGCCGGCGGCCACCGCCTCGCCGTCGACGCGGCCGACGTAGGCCCGCCGATCGGTCTTCTCGGTCTGCTGCTGCAGCTCGACGCGCTGCTCCTCGCGTGCCCACAGATCCGCGTCGGGGCCGCGGGCTTCGAGCCACGACGCGGTCATCACGTCGTGCCAGGCGTCGAAGACCTCGTCGTCGAACGGGTCGACCCGCTCGATCACCAGCTCACTCATCGTGACCTCTCCACTCTCGTCTCGTCCCAGACCGGTTCCGGGGACTCGTAGACGTCGCCGTTGGCGCCATAGACCAGGAAGCGGTCGAAGCCGCGGGCGAACCAGCGGTCATGGGTGACCGCGATGACGGTGCCCTCGAACGACTCCAGGCCGGTCTCGAGCGCCTCGGCGGACTGGACGTCGAGGTTGTCGGTCGGCTCGTCGAGGAGCAGCAACGTGGCCCCCGAGAGCTCGAGCAGAAGGATCTGGAAGCGCGCCTGCTGCCCGCCCGAGAGCGAGTCGAAGGTCTGCTCCGCGGCGTGCGCCAGCTCGTAGCGGTCGAGCACCCGGGAGGCGGCCTCCCTGCCCATCCCCGCGCGTCCCCGCCCGTCAGGGGTGACGTCGCCGCGGTGCAGGATGTCCAGCAGCGTACGTCCCACCAGCTCCGGATGGGCATGGGTCTGCACGAACCAGCCCGGCCGCACGCGGGCTCCCAGCCGGGCGACCCCGCGGTGGCGTACGGGCTCGATCACGACCTCGCCCACCGGCTCGTGCTCCTTGTCGGGCATCGAGCCACCACCGGCCAGGAGGCGCAGGAAGTGGGACTTGCCGGAGCCGTTGGAGCCCAGCACGGCGACGCGCTCGCCGTACCAGACCTCCAGGTCGAACGGGCGCATCAGCCCGGTCAGCTCGAGCGACTCGCACACGACCGCACGCTTGCCCGTCCGGCCGCCACGCAGCCGCATCACGACCTGCTGCTCGCGCGGCTGCTCGGTCGGTGGGCCGGCCTCCTCGAACTTCTCCAGCCGTGTCTTCGCGGCTTGGTAGCGCGAGGACATGTCGGAGTTGTAGGCCGCCTTCTGCTTGTACATCAACATCTGCGCCCGCAGCTTGGCATGCTCCTCGTCCCACCGCTTGCGCAGCTCCTCGAACCGCTCGAACCGCGCCGTCCGTGCCTCGTGGTAGCTCGCGAAGCCGCCGGGGTGGGTCCAGACCAGGTTGCCGGCGGAGCCGAGCTCGACCGTCACCACGCGGGTGGCGGTGTTCGCCAGCAGCTCGCGGTCGTGGCTGACGTAGAGGATCGTCTTCGGGGACTCGCGGATGCGCTCCTCGAGCCACATCTTCCCGGGCACGTCGAGGAAGTTGTCGGGCTCGTCGAGCAGGAGGACCTGATCGGGACCGCGGAGCAGATACTCCAGGACGAGGCGCTTCTGCTCGCCGCCCGACAAGGTGTCCAGCGAGCGGTAGCGGGCGCGGTCGTAGGGCACCCCGAGCCCGGCCATCGTGCACACGTCCCAGACGACCTCGAGGTCGTAGCCGCCGGCGTCGGCGTACTCGGCCAGCGCGGTCGCGTAGCGCATCTGCAGTCGCTCGTCCTCGGACGACATCAGCTCCAGCTCGCACACCTCCACGGCCGCGGCGGCCTCGCGCACGCGCGCGGGCGCCACCGAGAGCAGCAGCTCGCCGACGGTCGAGGACCCCTTTCCGACCATCTGCCGCATCACCCCGAGGCCGCCCGAGCGGACGACGGATCCCGCCGTCGGGGTCAGCTCCCCGGTGACGATCCGCAGCAGCGTCGTCTTCCCGGCGCCGTTGGCGCCCACCAGCGCGACCTTCGCCCCCTCTCCCACCCGGAAGGAGACGTCGTCGAGCAGCACCCGCCCGTCAGGCAGCTGGAACCGCACTCCAGCAACGTCCACATGTCCCACAGCCGTCCAGTCTGGCACCCGTGTCGAATGGTTATTCCCGGTCGCGTTCGACAAATCGGTCCCATCAGTAGAACGTGATGCTCGACACATTTTGGCGATTACCGATATGACTGTCGCCATGCCTCCGCTCGACAGCCAGATCGCTGACCTGCTCACCCTCTTCGCGAAGGGCCAGCCCCTGGAGTCCTACGACCCGCCGACGGCACGAGCGCTCTACCGCGCGTTGGCCGAGGGCGTGCCACTTCCACCCGTCGCCTCGGTGGAGGCCTCCGTGATCCCAGGGCCGGCGGGCGACCTGGACGTACGCATCTACCGACCCACCACCCAGGGCCCGCTGCCGACGATCGTGATGTTCCACGGCGGCGGTTGGGTGGTCGGCGACCTCGACACCCATGAGGACCAGGCCCGCAACCTCTCCACGATCTGCGACGCCGTGGTCGTCGCGGTCGACTACCGGCTCGCTCCCGAGCACCCCTTCCCCGCCGCCTACGACGACGCCCTGGCCGCGGCCCGCTGGGTCAGCGACAACACCGCGACCCTCGGTGGTGACGGCCGAGTCGCGGTCGCCGGCGACAGCGCCGGCGGCAACCTGTCGGCCGCCGTGGCCCAGGCCTTCCGCGCCGAGGGGCGCGAGCTCGCCGGCCAGCTGCTGATCTACCCGGCGACCGACATGACCAGCGGCTACCCCTCCTACGCGGAGAACGGCCACGGCTACTTCCTCGAGCTACCGACGATGAAGTGGTTCTCCGACAACTACGTGGCCGACGCCGACCGCGCCGACCCGCGGCTGAGCCCGATCAAGGGTTCCTTGGAGGGGCTGGCGCCGGCGGTCGTGGTGACCGCGGAGTTCGATCCGCTGCGTGACGAGGGCATCGCGTACGCCAAGGCGCTGGAGAGCTCGGGGGTCCCGACGACCTACCACCACTGCGACGGCCTCATCCACGGATTCTTCGCGATGGGCCACCACTCGCAGGCGGCGCAGCTCGCGATCGAGGAGACCTGTGGGCTGTTCAGGACGGTGCTCCACGGGTGATCCCGGGCCGTCCCGGCGGACGTTCCCGAGGCGCTGCCGGGGGTGATCGAGGACACGTACTCGAACCAGGGGTATTCCTGATGCCCGAGGTTTGAGGATGGTCCAGACTGGGCCGCATGCCGATTGCTGCCCAGGTGCCTTCCTCTCTACGGGCGATGGCGCGACCGCTGACCGAGCGCGTCCGCAAGCTTGCCCTGCAGTTCGCGATGCGGGGCAAGGAGTCGCCGATCCCCGACATCACCACGCTGCGCAAGATCCCCGAGCACCTGACCTTCCCGCTGCGCCGTGACGGCGTCGACCCGGTGCCGCTGCTCGCCGAGAGCCGAGCGCAGGCACCGGTCACCAAGCTCGGCTCGGTGCTCGGCCTCGACATCGTCCTGGTCACCGGACACGCCGAGTCAAAGCACGTCCTGGCCGACAAGGACGCCTACTCCAACGACATGCGCCACCTGCTCGGCACCCGCAAGCGCACCGACGCCGAGGGCATCGGCGGTCTCGGCATGACCGACCCGCCCGACCACACCAAGCTCCGCGGCCTGCTGACCCCGGAGTTCACCATGCGCCGCCTGGGTCGTCTCAACGAGATGATCGACCGGATCGTGACCGACGCCCTCGACGGCATGGAGGCCAACGGCCCCGAGGTCGACCTCGTCCAGCACTTCGGCTTCGAGATCCCGTTCCGGGTGATCTGCGAGCTGCTCGGCATGCCCGAGGACGTACGCGACGAGTTCCACAAGCTCGGGATGGCCCGTTTCGACCTCTCCGAGGGCGGTGCCGGCGCCTTCGGGGCCGCCACCGAGACGAGGACGTTCCTGATCGAGCAGGTCCGTCAGCAGCGCGCCAACCCGGGCGACGGCATGATCGGCGAGATCATCCGCACCAAGGGGTCGGAGTACGACGACGTCGAGCTCGGCGGCCTCGCCGACGGTGTCTTCCTCGGCGGCTACGAGACCTCCGCCTCGATGCTCTCCATGGGCGCCTACGTGCTGATGCAGAACCCCGAGGCGTACGAGATCCTGCGCTCGGGCGAGCGGGCCGAGGTCGACAAGGTGGTCGAGGAGCTGCTCCGCTACCTGTGCCCGGTGCAGCTCGCGTTCCCGCGGTTCGCGCGCGAGGACCACGACCTGTTCGGCCTGCCGGTCAAGAAGGGCGCCGTCGTCCTGGTCAGCCTCACCGGTGCCAACCGCGACCCCGCGGTGGTGCCGAAGCCGGAGCAGTTCGACCTCCGCAACGCGCAGACCATGCACTTCGCCTTCGGCCACGGCATGCACCGCTGCGTCGGCGCCGAGCTGGCCCGGATGGAGCTCCGCGCCGCCCTCACCGGCCTCGCCCGCCGCTTCCCCGACCTGGCCATGGCCACCGACGATCCCGGCGATCTCGGCTGGCGCGACCTCTCGGTCGTCTACAGCCTCGACCGGCTCCCGGTCCGGCTGGCCAAGGACCCGGTCCCGGCCTGACCTCTCAGCCGTTCCAGTGCTGCGGCGCCGGCTCCTCGCTGATCGCCACGGCGATCCACGGCGCCAGGACGTACGCCGGGATCGCGAGCAGCGGCAGGCTCGTCATCGGGGTCGCGATGATCACGAACGCCGCCCCGGTGCAGAACCGCCCGAGCCCGGCGCGTGCGCTCAGGAACGCCCCGACCACCGGCCCGATCAGGCCCACGACGACCATCACCGGCACGCTCACCAGCCGCGACAGCTCGACCCCGGAGCTCGTGACGGCGAGGTAGACGGGCAGCACCGTCACCAGGCTCGACAGCGCGGCGACGCCCCAGGCCTTGTAGGAGCGGGCCAGGCGCTGACGGTTCGTCAGCGCAGGAGTAGTCATCGCAGGACTGGTCATGGGCGGATTCTGGCAGCGCACCACGCGCGACCGGCCGCGAGACGCGCGCGACGGCGGAAACCGGCACCTGGACCGTTCAGGCGCGGCGGGTCTCCAGGACGCGGAAGCCCTTCGCGCTGCCGATCCGTTCGGTCGGGAACCCCTGCTCGCCGAGCCAGCGCTGGAGGGAGTCGCCGCCGAGGTTCTTGCCGACGACCATGACCGCGCGCCCGTCGGGCGCGAGGCGGGGCAGCCAGGTCAGGAGCAGCTCGTGGAGGGCCTGCTTGCCGATCCGGATCGGCGGGTTGCTCCAGATCTCGTCGTACGTCGTCCCCGGGTCGATCTCGGCCGGGACCGCGGCGCGATACCGGTCACCGAGTCCGAGCTTCGCGGCGTTCTCGTTCGCGAGCAGGACGGCGCGCTCGTTGACGTCGATGCCGGTGACCTGGGCGGAGGGTGCGGCCAGCGCGCAGGCGAGGCCGATGATCCCGTAGCCGCAGCCCATGTCGAGGATGCGGCCGCCCTCGGGCGGGTCGGTCTCCCGGAACAGCACCGCGGTGCCGACGTCGAGACGCCCCTTGGCGAAGACCCCGGATCCCGAGACCAGCGACAGGTCCATGTCCCAGACGGTCGCCGAGACCGGGATCCGCTCGAACGGCACCGACGGGTCGGCGGAGAAGTAGTGCTCGTCGTCAGTCCCGGTCAAGCTCGCTCGCCTCTCTGCGGTTCATGGTGCGTTCGTGCTGGGCCGCCAGCTGCTCGTCGGGCGGGTAGGCGACCTCTTCGAGGGTCAGGCCGTTGGCCGGCGCGATCGGGATCGACGAGGACCGTGAACGCGAGGCAAGCGACTCCTTGGCCCAGCTGACGTCCTTGCGCCCCTCCCCGATCACCATCAGGCACCCGACCAGCGAGCGCACCATCGAGTGACAGAAGGCGTCGGCGAGCACCGTCGCCTCGATGATCCCGTCGGGGCGCCGCTCCCAGCTGAGCTGGCGCAGCTCGCGGATCGTGGTCGCGCCCTCGCGCGGCTTGCAGAAGCTGGCGAAGTCGTTGAGCCCGACGAGGTCGGCGGAGGCGACATTCATCAGCGACAGGTCGAGCGGCCGGGTCCGGTAGAGCACGTGCCCGCGCTGCAGCGGGTCGACGAAGGCCGGGTCGTCGACGATCCGGTAGACGTAGCGTCGCGACAGCGCCGAGAACCGGGCGTTGAAGCCCACCGGCGCCTCGACGGCGGCACGTACGCGGAGGTCGGCCGGGAGGATCCCGTTCAGCCGGCGCACCAGCGAGTCGAGCGGCGTCTGCTCCGAGCGGCCTCGCGAGGCCTCGAGCACGTCGGCGTCGATGTCGAAGTGTGCGACCTGACCGCGGGCGTGCACGCCCGAGTCGGTGCGCCCGGCGACCGTCACCCACACCTGGGACCGCTCCCCCGTCGACGGCACCCGCAACGCGGTCGCCAGCGCGGCCTGCAGCTCGCCCTGGACCGTACGCAGCCCCGGCTGGGTCGCCCAGCCGTGGAACATGGTGCCGTCGTAGGCGAGGTCGATCCTGATGCGCACGTCGCTCATTGTCCCAGCAACACCGGCCCCGGACGGAATGCGCGAGGCCGCTTTGCCAGACTCGGGCCATGCGCTACGTGATCTTCGGAGCAGGAGCCGTCGGTGGTGTCGTGGGCGGCCTGCTGCACAGGGCAGGGATCGACGTCACCTTGGTGGCACGCGGGGAGCACCTCCGCGCGATCCAGGACGCCGGCCTCAGCCTGGACACGCCGGGCGGCGTCCTGACCCTCGACGTCGCCGCCGTCGCGGACGCGAGCCAGGTCTCCTGGACCGAGGACACCGTCGTGCTCCTCAGCGTCAAGGGCCAGCAGACCGAGGCCGCGCTCGAGGATCTCGCTGCGTACGCTCCACCGGGCACGCCGGTGGTCGCCATGCAGAACGGCGTCGCGAACGAGGCGCGGATCCTGCGCCGGTTCTCCGGGACGTACGCCATCCACGTCGTCCTCCCCGCGACCTTCCTGACCCCGGGTGCGGTCGTCCAGGACTCCGGCAACACGCCCGGCATCCTCGACATCGGCCGCTACCCGGCCGGCGTCGACGAGACTGCCGGTGCGATCGCGAACGATCTCGTCAAGGCCGGGTTCCTCAGCGAGCCGCGCGCCGACATCATGGCCTGGAAGCACCGCAAGCTGCTCAACAACCTCGGGAACGGCATCAACGCCGCGATCGCCCCCGGGCCCAGCGACGAGGAGATCTACGCCCGTTGCCTGGCCGAGGCGGAGGCCGCTCTCGCCGCCGCCGGCATCAGCGTCGTCACCGCCGACCAGGACCGGGCCCGGCGGGCCGACCACATCACCGGGCGCGGCCGCCGCAACCACAGCTCGACGTGGCAGAGTCTCGCCCGCGGCAGTGGCGTCGAGATCGACTACCTCTCCGGCGAGATCGTCCTGCTCGGCCGCCTCCACGGCGTCCCGACCCCGGTCAACGAGGCCATCCAGCGCGCGGTCCACGACATCGCGCGCACCGGTGCGGAGCCCGGCAGCCTCGACGGCGCCGCGTTCCTCGCTGGTCTCTGAAAAGCACTGTGGCCCGCCACCCTCACGGGTGACGGGCCACAGTTCAGAAGCCGATCAGGCCTTGGCGTCGTCCTCGGTGGTCTCCGCAGCGGGAGCCTCCTCGGCAGCAGCCTCGGTCTCGGTGGTCTCCTCGGCAGCGGTCTCCTCGACCGGCGCCTCCTCGACCTTCTCCTCAGCGGGGGCGGCAACCGGAGCCGCGGCAGCCGGAGCAGCCTTGGTCTTCGGCTCGTAGGCCTCGTTGACGAGCTCGATCACAGCCATCGGAGCGTTGTCGCCCTTGCGGGGACCGATCTTGGTGATCCGGGTGTAGCCACCCGGACGCTCCGCGAACTGCTCGGCGATCTCGGTGAAGAGGGTGTGCACGACGGACTTGTCGCGGATGGTCTTGAGGACCTCGCGACGGTTGTGCAGGTCACCCTTCTTGGCCTTGGTGATCAGCTTCTCCGCGACGGGGCGGAGAACCCGGGCCTTGGCCTCGGTGGTGGTGATGCGGCCGTTCTCGAACAGCGCGGTGGCGAGGTTCGAGACGATCAGCTTCTGGTGCGCGGGCGAACCGCCGAGGCGGGCACCCTTCTTCGGGGTAGGCATCGTGCCTGCTCCTTCTCTCCGGCCGTGCTAGGTACCGGGGTAGACGCCACGTGGGCGATTTTCTTCATGGGTTACGCCGGGCCGTGGCGAAGCCGCCTGGCCCGGCGCTACAACTCAGTACTGCTCGTCCTCGACGAACGCGTCGTCGTCATCGTCACCGTAGGCGGCGAGGGCGGCGGACGGGTCGAAGCCGGGAGCGCTGTCCTTGAGCGACAGGCCCATCTCGTGCAGCTTCAGCTTGACCTCGTCGATCGACTTGGCGCCGAAGTTGCGGATGTCGAGCAGGTCCTGCTCCGAGCGCGAGATGAGCTCACCCACGGTGTGGATGCCCTCGCGCTTGAGGCAGTTGTAGGAACGGACGGTCAGCTGCAGGTCCTCGACCGGGAGGGCGAGGTCGGCGGCGAGCTGCTCGTCGACCGGCGACGGGCCGATGTCGATGCCCTCGGCGTCGACGTTCAGCTCACGGGCCAGGCCGAAGAGCTCGACCAGGGTCTTACCGGCCGAGGCGATCGCGTCGCGGGGAGCGATCGACGGCTTGGTCTCGACGTCGATGACGAGCTTGTCGAAGTCCGTGCGCTGCTCGACACGGGTGGCCTCGACCTTGTAGCTGACCTTGAGGACCGGCGAGTAGATCGAGTCGACCGGGATCCGGCCGATCTCGTTCTCGGCGCCCTTGTTCTGGACCGCGGAGACGTAGCCACGACCGCGCTCGACGACGAGCTCGAGCTCGATCTTGCCCTTGTCGGACAGCGTCGCGATCTTCAGGTCGGGGTTGTGCACCTCGACACCGGCCGGCGGCGCGATGTCGGCGGCGGTGACATCACCGGCACCGGACTTGCGCAGGTACATGGTCACGGGCTCGTCGTGCTCGGAGGAGACGACCAGACCCTTGAGGTTGAGGATGATCTCGGTGACATCCTCCTTGACGCCCTCGATGGTCGAGAACTCGTGGAGAACGCCGTCGATCTTGATCGAGGTGACCGAAGCACCGGGGATCGAGGAGAGCAGGGTGCGGCGAAGAGAGTTGCCCAGCGTGTAACCGAAGCCCGGCTCGAGGGGCTCGATCACGAAGCGGGAGCGGAACTCCTCGACGGACTCTTCCGACAGGGTGGGGCGCTGTGCGATAAGCACTGATTTGTCCTTTCCGGGCCGACCGCTATTTGACGGACCCGAACTTCAAGGGGTGATGACGGAAGGCTGTGGGGGCGGCAAGGCCCCGGCGTACCTCTTCTGTGAAGTTTGAACGCCGGGGACCCACCGTGGTTACTGCTGAGGGCTGATCAGAGCTTCGAGTAGTACTCGACGATCAGCTGCTCCTGGACCGGGACGTCGATCTGAGCCCGGACGGGGAGCTGGTGAACCAGGATGCGCATCCGGCTCGGGACAGCCTCGAGCCAGGCCGGGACGACGCGCTCGCCGTGGGTCTCGCGAGCCACGATGAACGGGGTCATCTCCAGCGACTTCTCGCGAACGTCGATGACGTCGTGAGCCGAGACCTGGAACGAAGGCACGTTGACCTTCTTGCCGTTGACCAGGAAGTGGCCGTGGACGACCAGCTGGCGGGCCTGGCGGCGGGTGCGGGCGAAGCCGGCACGGTAGACGACGTTGTCCAGGCGGCCCTCGAGCAGCTGGAGCAGGTTGTCACCGGTCTTGCCGTCGCGACGGTGGGCCTCGGCGTAGTAGGAAGCGAACTGCTTCTCCATCACGCCGTAGGTGAAGCGAGCCTTCTGCTTCTCACGAAGCTGGAGGAGGTACTCGCTCTCCTTGATGCGGCCGCGGCCGTGCTGACCCGGCGGGTAGGGGCGCTTCTCGAACGCTGCGTCGTTGCCGACAAGGTCGACACCGAGACGGCGCGACTTGCGGGTCATGGGTCCGGTGTAACGGGCCATTACTCTTCAGTCTCCTTCTATGTCTCGGTGGGGATCAAACGCGGCGGCGCTTGGGCGGACGGCAACCGTTGTGCGGGGCCGGCGTGACGTCCTGGATGGTGCCGACCTCGAGGCCGATCGCACCCAGGGAACGGATCGCGGTCTCGCGGCCCGAGCCCGGGCCCTTGACGAAGACGTCGATCTTCTTCATGCCGTGGTCCATCGCGCGGCGGCCAGCGGCCTCGGCGGCCATCTGAGCCGCGAACGGGGTGGACTTACGCGAGCCCTTGAAGCCGACGGTGCCGGCCGAGGCCCACGAGATCACCGCACCGGTCGGGTCGGTGATCGTGACGATCGTGTTGTTGAACGTGCTCTTGATGTGGGCCTCGCCCTGAGCGACGTTCTTCTTCTCCTTGCGACGGATCTTCGTCGCACCCTGACGGGTCTTCGGAGGCATGCATTAACTCCTGTGTTGGCTGGTCTGTGAGATCGAGGCGAAAGCCGGATCAACGCGCAGGGCGCGTCGGATCACTTGGCCTTCTTCTTGCCGGCGACGGTGCGCTTCGGGCCCTTGCGGGTGCGCGCGTTGGTCTTGGTGCGCTGACCGCGGACCGGGAGGCCCTGGCGGTGACGGCGACCCTGGTAGCTGCCGATCTCGATCTTGCGGCGGATGTCAGCCTGGACCTCACGACGGAGGTCACCCTCGGTCTGGATGCCCTGGGCCTCGATCTCGTCGCGGAGCTTGACCAGCTCGTCCTCGGCCAGAGCGTGCACCCGGGTGTTCGGGTTGACGCCGGTGGCCTCGAGGAGCTTCTGCGAGGTGGTACGGCCGATGCCGTAGATGTAGGTGAGAGCGATCTCCACGCGCTTGTCGCGCGGAAGGTCAACACCTTGGAGGCGTGCCATTGTGTTCCTTCTGGTTGCGTCAGAGGTGTCGGTCGGGTCGCGTCCCGGGGTGGCACCCTCGGGCTCCGGCCTCTGCTCCGGAGGTGAGTTCGGACCTGCGTCCTAGCGACTCGATGAAGTATTCAGTTGTGCTGCGAGCTGGGACTCAGCCCTGGCGCTGCTTGTGGCGCGGGTTCTCGCAGATCACCATGACGCGGCCGTGGCGACGGATCACCTTGCACTTGTCACAGATCTTCTTCACGCTCGGGTTGACCTTCATGTCAGCCCTTTCTTGTCTAGACCGGCTTACTTGTACCGGTAGACGATCCGACCGCGCGTCAGGTCGTAGGGGGACAGCTCGACCACCACGCGGTCCTCAGGAAGGATCCGGATGTAGTGCTGTCGCATCTTGCCGCTGATGTGGGCGAGAACCTTGTGTCCGTTGCTCAGCTCCACACGGAACATGGCGTTGGGAAGGGCCTCCACTACGGTGCCCTCGATCTCGATCACGCCTTCTTTCTTCGGCATGCCCTCTGCAATCTGTTGGTCGGTCATCTACCGTTCAAACCACGGATCGGATGACCCGCGGGCGGTCCGGGAACCTCTCCGAGACTCGGAGTGGACCTCGTGAAGCCATCTGCATGTCTCACCCGCGAGCGCACAGGAGCGCGCTGACCGGGCAGCCGCGAGGCACGACGAGACAGACCCACGTTGGACCGACTACCAAGCCTAGACCCCTAGAACAGCAATGCCCTAATCGTCAAGCCCTGGCCGCCGCGTCGGCCTCGGCGACCTCCGCGACGTACGCGAGCGCCGCCTCCGGATCGCCCAGGAACGGCCCGAGGTCCTCCGGGTGCGGGAACAGTCGGGTGAACCGGTCGGCGACGGGCTGATACTGGGTGGCCGCACCGAGCACCTGCTGGACGTGGTCGGGCAGCGGGTTGAGCAGCGCGTCGGTCAGACCGGTCGAGTGCTGGGCCCGGTTCTCCCAGAAGGTCTCGAAGGTCGCCTGCATCCATTCCGGGTCGAACGGCTGGTCACCGCGCTCGAGGATCGCCTGGGTGTAGATGCCCGCGCAGTGGGCGGCATTGTTGGAGCCCTGCCCGGCGATCGGGTCGTTGACCACGACGACGTCGCCCATACCGAACACGTAGGTGCCGTCGGCCACCTCGGCGTACGGCTTGCGGACCATGCCGGTGAAGGCACCAGAGAGCGAGGCGCGGGCGTCGGTCGGCTCGCAGTCACGCATCAGCTCGCCCTCCCACGGCATGTGCTCGAGCATCACGTGCTGCAGCCGGCGCAGGTGCTCGTCGGGCCGTGGGCGGTCCCAGAAACAGTCGAACGGGCCCTCCGGGATCGCCTCGACGAACGCCACCCGGCTCGGTCCGAACTGGGTCAGGGCGCTGATCACGAACAGCTCGCCGACCCCGGGCGCGACGTTGATCCGCATGCTCCCGGCCGGGAAGTCGTCGGGCTCGACCATGCCGTGGAGGTAGATGGCCGACAGCGCACGGCCGGGCTTGTCGTACTTCGACCTCACCGGGTCGCGGTCGAACAGGTCGACGATCTCGCCCTTGCCCGCCGCGATCAGCGTCAGGTCGTACATCGACGCCAGGCCGGCCAGGTCGGAGGTCATCACGGGGTGGTAGATGATCCGACCGCCGCGGTCCTCGAACAGCTCCAGCCAGGTCGACATCTTCAGCCGCTGGTCGACGGACATCGCGTACGGCTCCCACGGGCCGTCGAACTTCAGGGCCCTCACACCGGGCTCCGGACTGACCGAGATGCCGACCGCGGGGATGCGTGGCGCCTCGTCCTCCCACAGGTTCAGGCCGTAGGCGCGCTCGTAGGCGAGCGCGGGCTCGAACATGACCTGGGTCGACATCGGCCAGCCGTCGCGCAGCTCGTCGGGCGTACGCGCGGACATGACCGTCACCTCATAGCCCTCGACCTGGAGGCTGAGGGCGAGCTGCATGCCCGCCTGTCCGGCGCCGACGATCAGGATCTTGCGCAAGGAAACTCCTTCGGAGTTGGCACGCCTCCGGGCTCAGGCGCGTGTGGGGGTGGTTTTCATCGTGTGCGTCAGGCAGGTGACCAGGGTCTTGGCCGTCGACCTGCGGTCGCGGGCGTCCACGGTCACCAGCGGAGTCCGCTCGTCGAGGCAGAGCGCGTCGCGCACCTTCTCCAGCGAGTGCGTCAGCTTCCCGTCGAACAGGTTCACCGCGACGATGAACGGGACGTCGGAGTCGTTCTCGAAGTAGTTGACCGCCGGGAAGGACGCGTCGAGCTGGCGGGTGTCGACCAGCACGACGGCACCGCTGGCGCCGCGGCACAGGTCGTCCCACATCGGCCAGAACCGGGGCTGCCCCGGGGTGCCGAAGAGGTAGAGCAGCAGGTCGGGGGCGAGGGTGACCCGGCCGAAGTCCATCGCCACCGTGGTGGTCGTCTTCGCACTCGCGTCCGAGAGCGGGTCCACCGACTCACCGGCCTGCGTCATCCACGCCTCGGTATTGACCGGCGGGATCTCGGAGACCGAGGCGACCATGGTTGACTTCCCGACGCCGAAACCACCTGCGACCACGATCTTGGCAGAGGTGACGGTCAGCGCCGGGCGGTCAGCCGAGCTCGGAAAGGCCATCGATAACTCTCTTCAACAGACGGTGGTCGAACGGGGAGTCGTAGGCCCCGTCATTGATCTGCAGGTGCTCCGTCGAGGCGAGGTCCTCGAGCAGCACACGAGTCACGCCGAGGGAGATCCCACAGTGTGCGGAGAGCTCCGCGACCGACTGCGGACCGAGGCGTACGCGGTCGTAGAGCCGACGCGACTCCGGGGTCAGCTTGGTCGCCGCGCGCGCGTCGAAGTGCGCCGCGGAGACCAGCGTGTGCACGTAGAGCTGGTGCTTGGTCTGGGTGCGGCCGCCGGTCAGTACGTAAGGACGTACCCACGGGTTACCGCTCACGTCGCCGCCTCCGTAGCGCAGGCGCCAGGGTACGGACGCGGCGACGTGTTGGCCCCTTGGTTCGCTCGCTGACGCTCGTTCACGCCCTCTCCCCTGCCATCGAGCTGACCGTCATCTGACGCAGCTCGTCGCGCATCTGCGGGGTGAGTACGTGGCCGACGGCGTCGACCATCTGCGCCATCTTGTGGGCCACGACGCCCAGGTTGGCGCCGGCACCGACGAGGACGGCGAAGCCGGCCAGGTCACCGATGCCCATGAAGAGGAAGTGTCCGGTGTGGAACTTCAGCATCACCTGGTCGCAGCCCGGCTCGCCCACCTCGCGGGCGATGTTGTTGCCGAGACTGATCACTCCGGCGGTCATCGCGGCGAGCGGATCGGCGACGTTGGCGGACATGCCGCCGGCACCGATCAACGGGAGGCCGTCGGAGGAGACGATCAGCGCATGGGTCACACCGGGGGTGGAGCTGGCGAAGTTGTCGATCAGCCAGCTGAATTCCTTGGGGTCGCGGGGGGCGACCGGGCTTTCCATTACGAAAGGGTTCCTTTCACTACTGGGGCTTAGCTACCAAGGGAGAACGCGTCGAGGTCGTCGGCGAAGGAGTGCCGGGCCGCCGACTGGTCCTCGGGTGACGTCTCAGCGGTCTGCTGTCCAACGGCTGCATCCGGCTCAGTCTGATTGGTGCGCAGGCTGACCGGCTCCCGGCGCGGGAGCGCACCCGACTCTACTGGGCCGCTCTGCTCGGCCGGCGTTGAGGTCTCGTTCGTCTCATCCGTCCCAGCCGTCTCACCCGGGAGCGGGATCGGAGTCTTCATGGTGTCGGTGGACAGATCCTGAGACGGCTGCTCGCTGGGTGGCGGAGCGAAC
The DNA here is from genome assembly GCF_036090055.1 of Nocardioides sp. NBC_00368. Lineage (NCBI taxonomy): Bacteria > Bacillati > Actinomycetota > Actinomycetes > Propionibacteriales > Nocardioidaceae > Nocardioides > Nocardioides sp. NBC_00368. The sequence continues at coordinate 5,326,380 of NZ_CP107970.1, read as the reverse complement.
TGCGCCGCGGGGTGTCGTGCCGGCTGCTGCACGGGGAACGATCCCGTCTCCGGCGAGGACTGTTGCATGGGCCTCCGAACAGGCTCGAGGGAGGACGATCGCGTCTCCGGCCGGGCCGCCTGGGCCGCCGGCCGCGGCACGGCCTGGGGTCCACGCCGGCGCGGGGCCGGGGGCAGGACCGCGATGCTGCTCGCGCTTGACGTCGTCGGCGCCTCGGCCCGCTCCATCGGCGCGACCGGGACCTCGCACAGGAGCTGGGCCGGCACCGTCACCATCGCGATCATCCCGTTGCCCGGAGCGGGGCGGGTGGCGAGGCGTACGTCGATGTCGTACTTGCGGGCGATCCGGTGCACCACCGGGAAGCCGGTGTGGCTGCCGGACTTGCTGACCAGCTCCACGATCGGGCCGGCGAGCAGCGCGTTGAGGCGTCCCACCGACCGCTCCGGGATGCCGATGCCGGTGTCCTCGATGCGGAACAGCACATCTCCAGCGTCGGCCAGGTGGACGTTGATCGTCACCGCGCCCGGGGAGTATTTCGTCGCGTTGTCCAGCAGCGCCGCGATCAGGCAGGAGACGTCGTCGGCGGCGTAGCCGATGACAGCCAGGTCGCTCACCCGCCCGATCGTCACCTGGTTGTAGCGCTCGATGCCCGACAGCGCCATCCGGATGATGTCCAGCAGCGAGGTGTCGATGCCGCCCATCTCGTCCTCGGCGCGGCCCGCGAGCGTACGCAGGTCGCGGCTCGCCCGCCGCATGCGGGTGACGGCGTGGTCGACCTCGTAGAGCTTCTTCAGCCGCTCGGGATCGTCCTCGTCGGCCTCGAGCCCGTCGAGCGAGATGCGCATCTGCTCAGCGAGGCTGATGAGCTGGATGCCGAACTGTTCCATGATCTCTGGCCACGCCTCGTCCTCGTCCTCCTGCGGTGGCGGAGGCGTGGAGGAGATCGGTGGCGTCACAGGTGTGGGTGGCACCGGCGGAAAGGGCAGAGCCTGACCGCCGGTCGGTGGGAATGAGCGAGCAAGACCCGGATCTGACTGCTCAGCGAGCGTCGCAGCCTGGGGCCCCCGGCGCTTCAACCAGCGCAGGCTCCAGCGTGTCATGAGGCGGCACTTTCAAATGTGGAGAACGAAACAGAGCGGTGAACAGATTGGCACAACCGGCGCGCGAGCGTAGCGATACGCGCCCGGAACCAGACAGTGTCCTAGGTCCCTCGTACCGACCGGCTCAGGCGCGCCGCGACCTCACGACAAGGTGAGCCGATCCTACGCACCCTCCGAAATCAGCTCGCCAGCAGGCGCAGGGTCTCCTCGCGAGCCGGCGCCGTGCGCGGGTCCGTCCCCTCGTACGCAGATCCGACCGGGTTCACCATGACCTCGTCCACACCGTACTCGTCGGCCATCCCGGCCAGCCGTGCCTTCGCGTACGCGGCGGAGCCGATGACCCAACGGCCGCGCATCGTGTCCACGAGCCCCTGGTGGGCCTCGGGGATCTCGGTCTTCTCGGCCTCCTCGATGCTGGGCTGCGCGGTCAGCGGCTGACCGGTGCGCAGCTTCAGCATGGTCAGCAGCTGCGGCAGCGCCCGGCGGTCGGCCTCCTCGGCGGTCTCGGCGACGCTCGCGTTGACCGTCAGGAACGTCTTGGGCTCGCTGAGCAGCTCGGAGGGCTGGAAGGTCGAGCGGTAGAGCTCGATCATCGCCTTGGTGTCGGTGCCGTTGCCCGCGAAGTGGTGGGCGAAGACGTAGGGCAGGCCCTTCTCGGCGGCCAGGCGCGCGGAGTAGTCGGAGGAGCCGAGCAGCCAGAGCTCGGCGACCGATGCGGCCGACGGGGTCGCGTGCAGCACGTGCTGGCGGCCGCCGGCCATCAGCCCGACCCCCTCGGGCGCCATCATCGAGACGATGTTGTCGAGGTATTCCGGGAACCGGTTGACCGCGTCATCGGTGACTCCCCCGGCGCCGTGGCGCAGCGCCCACGACGTCACCGGGTCGGTCCCCGGCGCACGGCCGATGCCGAGGTCGATACGCCCGGGGAAAGCCGCCTCCAGCAGCGCGAACTGCTCGGCGACGACCAGCGGCGCGTGGTTGGGCAACATCACTCCCCCGGACCCGACCCGGATCCGTTCGGTCGCACCGGCCACCAGCGAGATCAGCACCGGCGGGTTGGTCGACCCGACCGCCGGCATGTTGTGGTGCTCGGCGAGCCAGTAGCGCTCGAACCCCAGCTCGTCGGCCACCTTCGCCAGCGACAGCGTCGCGGCCAGGGCATCAGCAGAGGACTGGTCCTTGCGGACAGGGACGAGGTCGAGAACGCTCAGCTTCACGTCAAGCCTCAACCCCCGCCGAGACGTCACTTATTCCTGCGGAGGCGTCATGTACGTCGACCGAGACGTCCCTTACGTCGGCCGAGTTGGCATCTTCGTGACCACTCGGCCGACGCGGGTGACGCCTCGGCGGGTCAGGTCGGGGGCAGCAGGGCGCGCAGGCCGTCGGCGACGGCCGAACGCCACCAGGCGTAGTCGTGACCGCCGTTGTGCTCGGCGGATACGACGTCGATCCCGGCCGTGCGGAGGCGGTCGACGAGGTCGTGGTGGAGCTCGTCGAGGACCCACTCCTGGGTGCCGTGCGCCAGGTGCACACGGGTCTTGGCGTCCGGCGTGACCGCGTCTGCCAGGTCGTCGAGCCACAGCGACGCCGACTGGCTGGCGACACCGTCGATGTGCCCGGGATAGGTCAGGCCGGCGCGCAGGGCGGTGACGCCGCCGAGGCTCTGACCCACGACGTAGGTCTCCTCGGAGACCGCACGACGCTCGCGCACCCATGGCAGCAGCTGGTTGACGATGTAGTCGGCACCCTCGCCGCCGGCGAGCTCCTCCCACCGCTTGTCGCGACCGCCGGAGGCGGGCAGGACGCAGCGTACGTGGCGGAGGTGGCCGTCGGCGATCAGGTTGTCGAGCGTGGTCGGCAGCGAGTGGTGGTCGGTCCAGATCTCACCGTCGAGCGCGACCACGAGCGGCAGGTCGACGTTGAGCCCGGCGCCGGCGGGGTCGTAGAGCCAGACGTCGCGGCCGTCCGGGCCCGCCTCCAGCGTGACGGTGCCGGGCACGACGTCGTCACGGCGGAACAGCCACGGCTGCAGCGGGGCGTCGGGCAGCGAGACGACCGACTGCTTGATGCCCTGCCGGTTGTGGCACCAGTCGGGGTTGAGCGGGTCGAGGTAGCCGCGGTGCAGGACGGCACGCAGCTCGACCTGCCCCTCGCTCTCCCAGGGGGCCGGCTCGCCGGGGTGCTTGCAGAGGAAGGAGTAGGAGGCCCGCCAGTCGCGCTTCATCAGGAACGAGGCGTGCCACAGGTCGGTGCCGGCCTTTCGCTCGAGCATCGTCTCGCCGAGGTGACGCTCGTCGGTGAGCCGGTTGGCGAAGAGGAGCACCTCCTCGGCCTCGTCGTCGCGCCAGCAGAAGGTGACGATCACCTCGTCATTCGCGGCGTCCGCGCCGGTCTCCTCGACGAGCGGGAGCGAGGTGGCGATCTGGTCCCAGAACATCTCGATGTCCTCAGGACTGAGGCGGTCGATGATCGCGCTCCGCGTCCGTGCTGATGGATTGGGTCGCGCCGCCGTTGGGGGTCGCAACTGCGTACTCATCCGGTTCTTCCTCCCGAGTACGGGGCTCTCCCTGTCCCCGCGGGCTGACCAAGTTACTCACAGTCGAGGCGAGACGCGAGATCCTGAGGTCCCTTTCTCTGTCAACTGATAGGTGATGTCGCATATCCGCTAGTCAAACCTGTGGATAGGCGGGATTCGTTCAGTTTCCTATCAGTTTTCGGTCCACATGTCGGCACAGATCGCGACAGCGCCGAGGAATCCGGAGTCCTCCCACTGGGTGATCCGGACATCGCCGATCCGGTCGGCGGGACCGATCTCGGCGAGGACGTCGAGGCGCTGCGCCGCCGCCATGCTGCCGCGGCCGGCCTTCACCAACGCCTCCTTGCGCACCCACAACCGCGTGAACGCGTACGCAGCGTCCTCCTGCTCCGCCACCCAGACCCTCTCGCGCGGCGAGAGCGCCCGGTCGGGTCCGCGCGAGACCTTCTCGACGTCGATCCCGCACCGCCGGGTGGCGGCCACCGCGGCCACCCGACCGCGGGCGTGGCTCAGGCTCACCTGGACCGCTGCGCCACCGGCCACCGACGGCGCTCCGTGCTCGACGCTGCCGCACCGCGCGCAGCGCTGGTCGATCACGACCTCTGCCCGCGTCGTGCCCAGCAGATCCGCGGCGCACTCTCGGACGAGGACGTGAGCGGCGGCGTACGCCTGCTTGTCGGCCTCGGCCACCAGCCGCTCGTGGCGGGCCCGCTCGGCGGCGGTCAGCAACCCGAGGTCGGCGTCGACCTCGGCCACCGTCGCGAAGCGAACGATCTCGCTCATCCGGGCCCGGAACCTTGGCGGCTCAGTGACCGCCCCAGGGCACACCGAGCTTGCCCAGCATCTCTTCGCCGCCGTCGAGCGCGGTGAGCACCCAGGCGCCGTCGGAGGTGAGCGCGAAGGTGTGCTCGAAGTGGGCCGCCCAGGAGCCGTCGTCGGTCACGACGGTCCAGTCGTCCTCCAGGGTCGTCACCTCGGGGCCACCGAGGGTGAGCATCGGCTCGACGGCCAGCGCGATGCCGCGCTGCAGCTTGGGGCCCTTGCCGGGCTTGCCGTAGTTGAACACCGACGGCTCCATGTGCATCTCGGTGCCGATGCCGTGGCCGCTGAAGTCCTCGAGGATGCCGTAGTCGCCCTGGGAGTCGACGTAGGTCTCGATGGCGTGCCCGATGTCGGTGACCCGTCCGCCGAGACGGGCCGCGGCGATGCCGCGCCACATCGACTCCTCGGTGACGCGCATCAGCTCGGAGACCTCCTCGGGCACCGAGCCCATGGCCACCGTGATGGCGGCGTCGCCGTGCCAGCCGTCGACGATGGCACCGCAGTCGATCGAGATGATGTCGCCGTCCTTGAGCACCCGGGAACCCGGGATGCCGTGGACCACGACCTCGTCGACCGAGGCGCAGATCGAGCCCGGGAAGCCGTGGTAGCCCTTGAACGACGGGACGCCACCGCGGGACCGGATCGAGTCCTCGGCGATGGCGTCGAGCTCGGATGTGGTGACTCCGGGCCGCGCCGCGGCCCGGAGCACCTCCAGCGTCTCGCCGACCACCAGGCCGGCCCGACGCATCTTCTCGATCTGCTCAGGGGTCTTGATCTGGACCTTGTTCAAGAAGCCCACTGCTCCCCCGTTGCGTACAAAGTTGTCCTTCTCAGGATTCCCGGATCAGGATTCCGGGATGATGTCGAGCTCGTCGAAGATCCGCTTGGTGACGTCGTCGACGTCACCCATGCCGTCGATCTCGTGGACCAGGCCGCGGCCCTTGTAGACCTCGATCAGCGGCGCGGTCTCCTCGAGGTAGACCTCCTGGCGACGACGGATGACGTCCTCGGTGTCGTCGGCGCGACCCTCGAGCTCGGCACGCTGCAGCAGCCGCTGCACGATCTCGTCCTTGTCGACGGTCAGCACGACCACCGCGTCGAGCGCGTGGCCGGTGAACTTGATCATCCCGTCCAGTTCCTCGACCTGCGCGAGCGTGCGCGGGTAGCCGTCGAGCAGGAATCCCTTGGCAGCGTCGGGCTCGTCGATGCGGTTACGGACCATCAGGTTCGTCACCGAGTCCGGGACGTACTCTCCCTTGTCCATGTAGGACGCCGCCTCGACACCCAGGGGCGTGCCCTGGGAGACGTTGGCGCGGAAGATGTCGCCGGTCGAGATCGCCGGGATCCCGAAGTGCTCGGCAATGAACTTCGCCTGGGTGCCCTTGCCGGCTCCCGGCGGGCCCATGATGATCAGTCTCATCGGAGGAACCCTTCATAGTTGCGCTGCTGGAGCTGGCTCTCGATCTGCTTCACCGTGTCGAGGGCGACGCCGACCATGATGAGGATCGAGGTGCCACCGAACGGGAAGTTCTGGTTCGCGTTGATGAGCGCCAGGGCGATCAGCGGGATGAGCGCAACCAGACCGAGGTAGAGCGAGCCCGGCAGTGTGATACGGGACAGAACGTAGGACAGGTAGTCCTCGGTCGGCTTCCCGGCCCGAATTCCCGGAATGAAGCCGCCGTATTTCTTCATGTTGTCGGCGACCTCCGGCGGGTTGAAGGTGATCGACACGTAGAAGTAGGTGAAGAAGATGATCAGCGCGAAGTACGTCGCCATGTAGACCGGGTGGTCGCCACGGACGAAGTAGGTGTTGATCCAGTCGACCCACGCCGGCGGGTTCTGCGCGTTCTGGTTGAACTGGGCCGCCATCGCCGGCAGGTAGAGGAGCGACGAGGCGAAGATGACCGGGATGACGCCGGCCTGGTTCACCTTGAGCGGGATGTAGGTCGACGAGCCGCCGAACATCTTGCGACCGACCATCCGGCGGGCGTACTGGACCGGGATCCGGCGCTGGGCCTGCTCGATGAAGATGACCGCCGCCATGATCGCCAGACCGATGACGATCACGATCGCGAAGGTCCACCAGCCCTTGTCGTTCTTGACCGCCCACATGGTGGCCGGGAAGGTCGCGACGACCTGGGTGAAGATCAGGATCGACATACCGTTGCCGATGCCGCGCTCGGTGATGAGCTCACCGAGCCACATGATGACTGCGGTGCCGGCGGTCATGGTGACGACCATGACCAGGAAGGTGGCGGTGCCGTCGTCGTGCAGCAACGGCTGGGTGCAGCCCTGGAGCAGGTCGCCGGAGCGCGCCAGCGCGACGATGCCGGTCGCCTGCAGGACCGCGAGGCCGAGAGTCAGGTAGCGGGTGTACTGCGTGATCTTCGTCTGCCCGGCCTGGCCCTCCTTCTTGAGGCGCTCCAGGCGCGGGATCACCACGACGAGCAGCTGCAGAATGATGCTCGCGGTGATGTACGGCATGATGCCGAGCGCGAAGATGGTCAGCTGCAGCAGAGCGCCGCCGGAGAAGAGATTGACCAGGTTGTAGAGGCCGGCGCTGTCACCGGTCTGGGCGGCGTCAAGACACTGCTGGACGTTCGCGACATGAACGCCAGGAGCAGGGATCTGGGATCCCGCTCGGAAGATCACGACGATCAGGAGAACGAAGAGCAGCTTCTTGCGCAGGTCCGGAGTACGGAACGCTGATGCGAACGCGCCAAGCACGAATGGTTCCTCTTTCGACAATCAGGGGTCGCAGGGCCTGCGCCGATGCGAAAACCCGTGGCAGCCTAACAGCCCCCACGGAAGTTCTTGCACGTAGGGCTGAAACAGCGGGAGCGCGGGCGGGACCCCGAAGGGGCGACCCGGCCGCGCTCCCACGTGACAGGCTCTACGTTAGTAGAACTGTCAGAGAACCGTGACAGTTCCGCCAGCAGCCTCGATCTTCTCCTTGGCAGAGCCGGAGAAGGCGTTGGCGCTGATCTCGACCTTGACGGTCAGGTCACCCTGGCCCAGGACCTTGACCGGGTGGCCCTTGCGGACGGCACCCTTCTCGATCAGGGTCTCGGGGGTGACGACGCCACCCTCGGGGAACAGCTCGTTGAGCTTGTCGAGGTTGACGACCTGGAACTCCACCTTGAAGGGGTTCTTGAAGCCCTTCAGCTTGGGGAGCCGCATGTGCATCGGGGTCTGGCCACCCTCGAAGTAGGCGGGGACCTGGTAACGGGCCTTCGTGCCCTTGGTACCACGGCCGGCCGTCTTACCCTTGGACGCCTCACCACGACCCACGCGGGTCTTGGCCTTCTTGGCACCGGGAGCCGGCGCCAGGTTGTGCACCTTGAGTGCCATATCAGTCGACCTCCTCGACCGTCACCAGGTGACGGACGGTCTGGACCATGCCGCGGATCTCCGGGCGGTCCTCCTTGACGACCACGTCGCCGATCCGCTTGAGACCGAGCGTACGCAGGGTGTCTCGCTGGTTCTGCTTCAGACCAACGAGGCCCTTCTTCTGCTGGACCTTCAGCTGCGCCATCAGGCCGACACCTCCACCTTGGGCGACTCCGCGACCTCGGCCTGCGCCTTCAGCAGCGCCTCCGGGGCAACGTCCTCGACCGGGAGACCACGGCGGGCGGCGACGGCCTCAGGCTGCTCGAGCATCTTGAGGGCCTCCACCGTCGCGTGGACGATGTTGATCTGGTTGGACGAACCGAGCGACTTGCTCAGCACGTCGTGGATGCCGGCGCACTCCAGGACGGCGCGCACCGGGCCACCGGCGATGACACCGGTACCAGGGGCGGCCGGACGGAGAAGGACCACACCAGCGGCCTTCTCACCCTGCACCGGGTGCGGGATCGTGCCCTGGATGCGGGGAACGCGGAAGAAGTGCTTCTTCGCTTCCTCGACACCCTTGGCGATCGCCGCGGGAACTTCCTTCGCCTTACCGTAGCCGACGCCGACCAGACCCTCACCGTCACCGACGATCACGAGGGCGGTGAAGCTGAAGCGACGACCACCCTTCACGACCTTGGCAACTCGGTTGATCGCGACGACCTTCTCGATGTAGGCGGTCTTGTCGGCGCTCTGGTTGCGACGGTCGTCGCGACCTCGGCGCTCGCCACCACGCTGTCCGCGCTGGGCTCCGCTCATCAGACTTTCCTCTTCTCTCGTTCGATCGTTGCGATCAGAAGGTCAGACCGGCCTCGCGCGCGCCATCGGCGAGCGCGGCGACACGGCCGTGGTACTTGTTGCCGGCACGGTCGAAGACCACGGTCTCCACCCCAGCGGCCTTGGCACGCGACGCGACCAGCTCGCCGACCTGCTTGGCCTTGGCGGTCTTGTCGCCCGAGGCCGACCGCAGGTCGCCCTCGATGGTCGAGGCCGAGGCAAGCGTCTTGCCGGCCAGGTCGTCGACGACCTGGGCGGTGATGTGCTTGGCCGACCGGGTCACGACGAGGCGCGGACGCTCCGGCGTACCCTCGATCTTCTTGCGACCACGAGCCTGACGACGCAGGCGCGAGCGGACACGAGAAGCGGTGTGCTTGTTGTTCGACAGCGAGATGGCCATCACTTACCAGCCTTTCCGACCTTGCGGCGGATGTTCTCGCCGGCGTAACGAACGCCCTTGCCCTTGTACGGCTCCGGCTTGCGCAGCTTGCGGATGTTGGCCGCAACCTCACCGACGAGCTGCTTGTCGATGCCCACGACGCCGAGCTTGGTCGGACCGTCGGTGGTGAAGGTGATGCCCTCCGGCGCGTCGAAGATGATCGAGTGCGAGTAGCCCAGCTGGAACTCCAGCTTGGTCGGGCCCTTCGACAGGACGCGGTAACCCACGCCGACGATCTCGAGCTTCTTCTCGTAGCCCTCGGTGACACCCAGGACCATGTTGTTGATCAGCGTGCGGGACAGGCCGTGCAGGGCCTTGCTGTCCCGGCTGTCGTCGGGGCGCTTGACGTCGAGGACGCCGTCACCCTTCTCGACGGTGATCGGGTCGACCACGGTGTGCGACAGGGTGCCCTTGGGGCCCTTGACGCTCACGACCTGGCCGTCGATGGTGACGTCCACGCCGGCCGGAACCGGGACGGGGAGCTTGCCAATACGCGACATTTTCTTCTCTCTCCCTTCCCTGATTACCAGACGTAGGCGAGGACTTCCCCACCTACGCCCTTCTTGTTCGCCTGGCGGTCGGTCAGCAGACCCTGGCTCGTCGAGATGATCGCGACACCGAGGCCGCCGAGCACCTTGGGGAGACCGGTGTGCTTCGCGTAGACACGCAGACCGGGCTTGCTGATGCGGCGGACGCCGGCGATCGAGCGCTCACGGTTGCGGCCGTACTTGAGGGTGATCGACAGGGTCTTGCCGACCTGGCCCTCGGTGGGCTCCAGCACCTCGTACTTGGTGATGTAGCCCTCCTGCTGGAGGATCTCAGCGACGCCCTGCTTCAGCTTGCTGTACGGCATCGAAACCGCATCGTGGTACGCCTGGTTGGCGTTACGCAGACGAGTGAGCATGTCTGCGATCGGGTCAGTCATCGTCATTGGCCGAACGGCCCTTTCTCGTAGTGGTTTCCTCACGACACGGAGTCATGAGGACCTTCAACGTCAGTGGTTGGAACGGTGATCGCTCACCAGGAGGACTTGGTGACGCCGGGCAGCTCGCCGCGGTGGGCCATCTCACGCAGGCAGATACGGCACAGGCCGAACTTGCGGAACACAGCCTTCGGGCGGCCGCAGCGCTGGCAGCGGGTGTAACCGCGAACCGCGAACTTCGGCTTGCGGGCGGCCTTCACCTTGAGAGCGGTCTTCGCCATCTCAGTTCTCCTTGAACGGGAAGCCGAGCGCCTTGAGCAGCGCGCGACCCTGGTCGTCGTTGGTGGCAGTCGTCACGAGGGTGATGTCCATGCCCCGCGAGCGGTCGATCTTGTCCTGGTTGATCTCGTGGAACATGACCTGCTCGGTGAGACCGAAGGTGTAGTTGCCGTTGCCGTCGAACTGCTTGCCGTTGAGGCCGCGGAAGTCCCTGATGCGGGGCAGCGCGAGCGAGAGCAGGCGGTCGAGGAACTCCCACATGCGGTCGCCGCGCAGCGTGACGTGCGCACCGATCGGCATGCCCTCACGCAGCTTGAACTGCGCGATCGACTTCTTCGCCTTGTTGATCAGCGGCTTCTGGCCGGTGATCGCGGTCAGGTCGTTGACAGCGCCCTCGATCAGCTTGGAGTCGCGAGCAGCCTCGCCGACACCCATGTTGACGACGATCTTGGTCAGACCGGGGATCTGCATGACGTTGGAGATGCCGAACTCCTGCTGGAGTGCGGGGGCGATCTCCTCGCGGTACTTCGTCTTGAGGCGCGGGGCCACAGCGGTGTCGGTCATGATCAGATGTCCTTACCGGTCTTGCGCGAGATGCGAACGCTGCGCTCAGCGGCGTACGTCGACCCGTCGGGGCGACGCTTCTGGACCGTCTCACGGCGGAAGCCGACGCGAACCGGCTCGCCACCCTCGAGCAGCTGGACGTTGGAAACGTGGATCGGGGCCTCGGTGGTCACGATGCCGCCGGTGGTGCCGGCGCGACCGCCCTGGTCCTGGACCTTGGTGTGCTTCTTGATGAGGTTGATGCCCTCGACGATCACACGGTCCTCGTTGGTGAGGACAGCGATCACCTTGCCGGAGCCGCCCTTGTCCTTACCGGCGATCACCTTGACGGTGTCGCCCTTCTTGATGTGCGAGCGACCCATCACAGCACCTCCGGCGCGAGCGAGATGATCTTCATGAACTTCTTGTCGCGCAGCTCACGGCCGACCGGGCCGAAGATGCGGGTGCCTCGCGGCTCGCCGTCGTTCTTGAGAATGACGGCGGCGTTCTCGTCGAAGCGGATGTACGAGCCGTCAGCGCGGCGGCGCTCCTTGACGGTGCGCACGATGACGGCCTTGACGACGTCACCCTTCTTCACGTTGCCACCGGGGATAGCGTCCTTGACGGTGGCGACGATGGTGTCGCCGATGCCGGCGTAGCGACGACCGGAACCACCGAGCACACGAATGCAAAGGATCTCCTTCGCACCAGTGTTGTCGGCGACCTTGAGTCGCGACTCCTGCTGGATCATTACTTCTCCTTGTCGAGCTGGTTCTCTCCCCGCTCCAGGGCGGGTGAGCCTTGCCGAACGTAATGGGATTTGATGGGCACAGGCCCAGCGAACAATGGTCGCTGGACCTGCACCCTTTGGTCAATTTGGCGGCGTTTGCAGCCAGCCGGATCCGTCTCCTAGGAGACCAGGATCACTTGGCGCGCTCGACGACCTCGACGAGGCGCCACCGCTTGGTCGCGGACAGCGGCCGGGTCTCCATGACCAGGACGCGGTCGCCGATGCCGGCGGTGTTCTGCTCGTCGTGAGCCTTGAGCTTGCTCGTACGGCGCATGACCTTGCCGTAGAGCGGGTGCTTCACGCGGTCCTCGACCTCGACGACGATGGTCTTCTCCATCTTGTCGCTGACGACGAGGCCCTCGCGCACCTTGCGCGTGTTGCGCTCGGTGGTCTCGGTGGACTCAGCCATTTCAGGCCTCCTCGGTGGTCTCGGTGCCCGGGGCCACGCGGATGCCGAGCTCGCGCTCGCGCACCACGGTGTAGATCCGGGCGATGTCCTTCTTGACGGTGCGGAGCCGACCGTGGCTCTCCAGCTGGCCGGTGGCCGCCTGGAACCGGAGGTTGAACAGCTCCTCCTTCGCCTCGCGCAGCTTCGCCTCGAGGTCGACGTCGGTGAGCTCGTCCAGCTCGAACGCCTGCAGGGAGTTAGCCATCAGAACTCACCAGCCTCTCGCGTGATGAAACGGCACTTCATGGGCAGCTTGTGGATCGCGCGGCGCATGGCCTCGCGAGCCGTGTTCTCGTCGACACCGGAGAGCTCGAACATGACTCGGCCCGGCTTGACGTTGGCGACCCACCACTCGGGGGAACCCTTACCGGAACCCATGCGGGTCTCGGCAGGCTTCTTGGTCAGCGGGACGTCGGGGTAGATGTTGATCCACACCTTGCCGCCTCGCTTGATGTGGCGAGTCATCGCGATACGCGCCGCCTCGATCTGGCGGTTGGTCACGTAGTGACCCTCGATCGCCTGGATGCCGTAGTCACCGAAGGCCAGCTTCGTGCCACCCTTGGCCACGCCGGTGCGCTTGGGGTGGTGCTGCTTGCGGTGCTTGACTCGACGGGGCATCAGCATGGGTCAGCCCTCCTGGGTCGTGGTCTCGGCGGCGGGAGCCTCAGCGGCAGCCGGCGCCTCAGTCTTCGCCGCGCGGTCGGCGCGGTTAGGGCGGTCCCCACGGGAGCCACGCGACGGACGGTCGCCGCGGCCACCGCGACGGTCGTTGCCACCGCGACCCGGGACGCCCGCACGGGCGGCCTGGGCGGCCTGACGCTCGGCGCGCGAGCCGGAGACCTCACCCTTGTAGATCCAGACCTTCACGCCGATGCGGCCGAAGGTCGTGCGGGCCTCGTAGAAGCCGTAGTCGATGTCGGCACGCAGCGTGTGCAGCGGGACGCGGCCCTCGCGGTAGAACTCCGTACGCGACATCTCGGCACCGTTCAGACGACCCGAGCACTGGATCCGGATGCCCTTGGCACCGGAGCGCATGGTGGTCTGCATGGCCTTGCGCATCGCGCGGCGGAACTGCACGCGACCGCTGAGCTGCTCGGCGACACCCTGGGCGACCAGCTGAGCGTCGACCTCGGGGTTCTTGACCTCGAGGATGTTCAGCTGGACCTGCTTGCCGGTGAGCTTCTCGAGCTCGGTGCGGAGGCGGTCGGCCTCGGCGCCACGGCGGCCGATGACGATGCCCGGACGCGCGGTGTGGATGTCCACACGAACGCGGTCACGGGTGCGCTCGATCTCGACCTTGGCGATGCCGGCCCGCTCCATGCCCTTGCTGAGCAGCTTGCGGATCTTGACGTCCTCGCCGACGTACTCCTTGTACTGCTTGTCGGCGTACCAACGCGACTTGTGGTCGGTCGAGATGCCCAGGCGGAAGCCGTTCGGGTTGATCTTCTGACCCATTACTTCTTACCGCCCTTCTCGACGACGTCGGCCGGCTGCACGGCCAGGGTGATGTGCGAGGTCCGCTTGTTGATGCGGGTCGCACGGCCCTGGGCGCGGGGACGCCAGCGCTTCATGGTCGGACCTTCGTCGACCATGGCGACCGAGACGACGAGGTCGTCACGGTCCAGACCCTCGGTCGACACCGCGTTGGCGATGGCGCTCTCGAGAACCTTGTAGACAGTCTCGGAGGCTGCCTGCGGCGCGAACTGCAGCAGGGACAGGGCCTCGTCGACAGGCAGGCCGCGGACCAGGTCGACGACCCGGCGCGCCTTCAGCGGGGTGATCCGCACGAAGCGGGCACTCGCGAAGGCGCCCGGCTGGTCGCCGAGCAGGGAGTCGCGGCGGGCGCTTACGCGCACACGCTCGGTGGTGCTCATCGACGGCGTCCCTTCCGGTCGTCCTTGATGTGACCCTTGAAAGTGCGGGTCGGGGCGAACTCGCCCAGCTTGTGACCGACCATGGAGTCGGACACGAAGACCGGGACGTGCTTGCGACCGTCGTGCACGGCGATGGTGTGACCGATCATCTCGGGCACGATCATCGACCGGCGCGACCAGGTCTTGATGACGTTGTGGGTGCCCTTCTCGTTCTCGGCGTCGACCTTCTTCTGAAGGTGATCGTCGATGAAGGGGCCCTTCTTCAGGCTGCGAGGCATTGCTTACTTCCTACCCTTCCCGCTCTTACGGCGGCGGATGATCTGCGAGTCAGAGGCCTTGCGCTTGCGCGTGCGGCCCTCGGGCTTACCCCAGGGGCTGACCGGGTGACGGCCACCAGAGGTCTTACCCTCACCACCACCGTGCGGGTGGTCGACCGGGTTCATGACGACACCACGGACGGTCGGGCGAACGCCCTTCCACCGCATGCGGCCGGCCTTACCCCAGTTGATGTTGGACTGCTCGGCGTTGCCGACCTCGCCGACGGTGGCGCGGCAGCGCACGTCGACGAAGCGCATCTCACCCGAAGGCATACGCAGCGTGGCCTTGGAGCCCTCGCGAGCGACCAGCTGGGCGCTCATGCCGGCGGAGCGGGCGATCTTCGCGCCGCCACCCGGACGCAGCTCAACATTGTGGATGGTGGTACCAACCGGGATGTTGCGCAGCGGCAGGTTGTTGCCGGGCTTGATGTCAGCGGTCGGGCCGGACTCCACGACGGTGCCCTGGCTCACGCCGACGGGAGCGAGGATGTAGCGCTTCTCGCCGTCGAAGTAGTGCAGCAGGGCGATACGGGCGGTGCGGTTCGGGTCGTACTCGATGTGAGCGACCTTGGCCGGCACGCCGTCCTTGTCGTAGCGACGGAAGTCGATGATCCGGTACGCACGCTTGTGACCGCCACCCTGGTGACGCGTGGTCACGCGACCCTGGTTGTTGCGGCCGCCCTTCTTGGGGAGGGGCTTGGTCAGCGACTTCTCGGGCGTGGTCCGAGTGATCTCGGCGAAGTCGGCCACCGACGAGCCACGACGGCCCGGGGTGGTCGGCTTGTACTTACGAATAGCCATGTTCAGTCAGTCCTTCTCACGCGCCGAAGATGTCGATGCGGTCGCCCTCAGCCAGGGAGACGATCGCGCGCTTGGTGTCGGGGCGCTTGCCCAGGCCGTAACGCGTACGACGGGCCTTGCCCTTGCGGTTGATCGTGTTGACCGAGGTCACCTTGACGTCGAACACCTTCTCGACCGCGATCTTGATCTCGGTCTTGTTCGCGTCGGGGCGAACGATGAAGGTGTACTTGTTCTGGTCGAGGAGGCCGTAGCTCTTCTCGGAGACCACCGGCGCGATCAGGATGTCGCGGGGGTCGTAGTGCAGCGTGCTCACTTGTCAGCCTCCTCAGCCTTCTTCTTGCCGGCCTCGACGAAGCCTGCGGCGATGGCGTCCTCGGCGGACTTGAAGTAGAACTCCGCCTTGGTGGACTCGTACCAACGGCCGCCCGGAGCGTGGAACTTCTTGTCCTTGCCCTTGACGTTGCCCTTGATGTCGTAGCCCTCCGGAGCGGAACCGTCCTCGAGCGGCGCGACTGCACCCTCGGGAAGGTCGATCTCCTTGGTGGGCTCGGCGGCGGGCTTCTTGGCCGCGTCCTTCTCGACCTCACCGATGGTGACGGTCTCCTTGGCGGCGACGACCGGCTTGCCCGAGACGAAGATCTCGTAGGCCGGCTTGGAGAAGACCACGTCGTCGGAGACGAGGACGTCGTAGGTGTTGAGCTGGTCGGCCCAGAGCAGGTGCACCTCGGGCGCGTTGCGCAGGCTCAGCGCGGCGACGGACTCGGAACGGTCCAGCACCACGAGGAAGCGCTTCGCGTCGGAGATCGCCTTGAGGGCGGTCAGCGCGGTCTTGGTCGAGGGCGCCTCGAGGGCGAACTCGGCCACGTGGATCTGGCCGGCGCGAGCCCGGTCGGAGAGGGCACCGCGGAGGGCGGCGGCCTTCATCTTCTTGGGGGTGCGCTGGCTGTAGTCACGCGGCTGCGGGCCGTGGACGGTGCCACCACCGGCGAACTGCGGCGCGCGGGTCGAACCCTGGCGGGCGCGACCGGTGCCCTTCTGCTTGTAGGGCTTGCGGCCACCACCGCGGACCTCGCCGCGGGTCTTGGTGGCGTGCGTGCCCTGGCGCGCAGCGGCCTGCTGCGCGACGACGACCTGGTGGATCAGCGGGATGTTGAGCTCAACATCGAAGATCTCAGCCGGGAAGTCGACCTTGACGGTCTTGATAGCCATGATCAGGCCTCCAGCTTCTTAGCAGCCGAGCGGAGGACCACGAGGCCACCCTTGGGGCCAGGAATGGCGCCCTTGACCAGGATGAGGCCCTTCTCGGTGTCGACGGCGTGCACGGTCAGGTTCTGGGTGGTGACGGTGTCAGTACCCATGTGACCGGCCATGCGGACGCCCTTGAACACGCGACCCGGGGTGGCGCACGCGCCGATCGATCCCGGCTTGCGGTGGTTGCGGTGAGCACCGTGCGAAGCGCTGACACCGGCAAAGCCGTGGCGCTTCATGGTGCCCGCGAAACCCTTACCCTTCGAGGTGCCCGTCACGTCGATCTCCTCGCCCACGGCGAAGGTGTCGACGGAGAGCTCCTGGCCGGCGGCGTAGGACGCGGCGTCGGCGGTGCGGATCTCGGCCAGGTGGCGGCGCGGCGTGGTGCCGGCCTTCTCGAACTGGCCGGCGCCCGGCTTGTTCACCTTGCGGCCGTCGATCTCGCCGTAGCCGATCTGCACGGCGTTGTAGCCGTCGACCTCGGGAGTGCGGACCTGGGTCACGACGTTGGTGTTCGCCGCGATGACGGTCACGGGGACGACGACGTTGTTCTCGTCCCACAGCTGGGTCATGCCGAGCTTGGTGCCCAGGAGACCCTTCACGTTGCGTTCGATCGTCATGTCGTCAACCTCAGAGCTTGATCTCGATGTCGACACCAGCAGGCAGGTCGAGCCGCATGAGGGAGTCAACAGTCTTCGGGGTCGGGTCGATGATGTCGATGAGGCGCTTGTGGGTGCGCATCTCGAAGTGCTCGCGCGAGTCCTTGTACTTGTGGGGCGAGCGGATGACGCAGTACACGTTCTTCTCGGTCGGCAGCGGCACCGGGCCGGCGACCTTGGCACCCGTACGGGTGACCGTGTCCACGATCTTTCGCGCCGAGGTGTCGATCACCTCGTGGTCATAGGCCTTGAGCCTGATGCGGATCTTCTGTCCCGCCATCTGTCTCTCTCGTCCTTCTTGGTCAGCGTGCCGCGTGCTACAGGCTTCCTCCGGCTGAGTCGGCCCGGTTGCTCACCTCTGGCTCCGACCCCCGCGGTCGGGCGTGTCGCTTATTTTCCACAAGCGAACGCCGATATCTCGACGGGACTTTCACCATCAGCTTCACTGGAACCACGCCTTCGGGATGGGCACACGGCGACCACAGACCACATCCGGACAGGCTGATCAGCCTGCTCAGGTGACGCGATTCAGTAGTCAAGGTGTGCGCACCCCAGCGCACATTCACTGGAGCAACCAGAGAATCTTGTCACGCGTACGCAGGTGGCTCCAAATCAACGATGTCGCCTGGGTCGCTCTGAGAGGATGCCCCCAACCGAGCGAGATCGCCGGCCGTCGCGACGAGGAGCATCAGGATGTCAGGAGTGTGGCCACCCCCACCGGGTGAGCAACCTCAACAGGGGGCTGGTGCACCGTCCAGCCCTCCCCCGCCGGGCCAGCCGGTACAGAATCAGCCGGCGTGGGCGCAGCCGCTGCCTCAGCCGGGGTGGGCGCAGCCGCTGCCGCCGGCCCACAAGCCTGGAGCGATCCCGCTGCGGCCGCTCGGCCTCGGCGACATGCTCGACGGCGCCTTCCGGCTCGTACGCTTCAACCCCGGTGCCACGGTCGGCGCGTCTGTCCTCGTGGCGGCGGTCGCGATGGCTCTCCCGCTGGTCGTGACCGGGGCGATCACCGCCACCGGGGACAGTCTCGAAGGATTCGGGGCCTCGCTCGAGGACCCGAACTGGGAGCCAGGCAACTCCGAGATCGTGGGGATGGTGGCCGCGTTCGGCTCGCTGCTCCTCGGCACGGTCCTGCAGGCCTTCGGCACGATCCTGGTGTCGGGGATGATCTCCCACGTCGCCCACGCGGCCGCGATCGGCAAGAAGCTCACCCTCGGCCAGGCCTGGGCGGCCACCCACGGCAACCGCTGGCGCCTGATCGGGCTGGCGGTGTTGTTCCTTCTCCTCTACCTGGTGATGTTCGCGCTGGCCGCGGTCCCCGTCGTGGCGCTCGCCATCATGGTCGACAACCCGGTGCCGGCCATCCTGGTCGGCGTCCTGATGTTCCTGCTCCTGATCGTCGCCTCGATCTTCGTCTCGGTGCGGTTCTACCTGCTCGCGATCCCCGCGCTGATGCTCGAGCACACCGGCGTCGTCGGCGCGGTCCGCCGCGCCTGGCAGCTCTCGGCGCGCCAGTTCTGGCGTCTCCTCGGGATCTGGCTGCTCACCGCGATCATCGCCGGGTTCGCCTCCCAGATCGTCGGCTTCCCGATCAGCCTGGTCTCCAGCATCGTCGGGATCGCCGTGCCGGACCTCTACTTCCTGGCGACCATCGCCGGCACCGCCATCTCGACGGTGGTGGCCGCTGCGATCGCGACCCCGTTCACCGGCGCCGTGACCAACCTGCAGTATCTCGACCAGCGCATCCGCAAGGAGTCCTACGAGGTCGAGCTGATGGAGCAGGCCGGGCTGCTGAGCCGATGATCCTCCTCCAACAGACCCCTCCCCTGGCGCCGACGCCGGAGGAGGGTCGCTCCTGGCTCCGGCGCGAGCTGGCCGGGCCCGAGTATCACGACCTCGACCTCATCGAGCGGATCATGCGCTGGATCGAGCGCACCGTCTCCGGCGGACTCCCCTCGGCCGATGACGTGCCCTGGGCGCAGACCGTCGCCGCGATGGTCGTCTTCGCGGCGATCCTCGTCGGGCTCGGCCTGCTGGTCTCGCGTGCCCGCCGCAGCCCCCGGGTCGCCCGCGACCGCAACGGCGACGTCCTCACCGACGAGTCGCTCTCCGCTGCTGCGCTGCGGGCTCGGGCCGAGGGTGCGTACGCCTCGGGGGATCATGGCACGGCCGTCATCGACGGGTTCCGGGCGCTGGCCAGGCGTCAGGTCGAGCGCGGCCGGCTCGCCGAGGACCCGGGCCTCACCGCCGCCGAGGTCGCCGCGGGCCTGGAGCGGGAGATGTCGCTCGAGGGCCGCGCCGGGAAGGCGGCGGAGCTCTTCAACGAGGTGCTCTACGGCCACCATCCCGCCACGCGCGAGCAGGCCGAGGGCGTGCTCGACCTCGAGCAGGAGCTGGCGGTGGCGCGATGAGCACGCAGACCGCGGAACCATCGGCCGGGTCGACCGGTCGACTGCGGGGCTGGTTCCTCCGGAACCGACCGTGGCTGATCGTGGCGGTGGCCTTCGTGATCGCGGTCGTGCTGGCGTACCTCGCGGCTCCGAAGGGCGGGGAGTCCTTTGCCCCCTACGACCCCGAGAGCCCCGACCCCGACGGCACCCGGGCGCTGGTGCGGGTGCTCGAGGACCACGGCGTCGAGGTCGACATCGTGCGCTCCTCCGAGGCTCTCGACGACACCGGGATCGAGGCGGACACGACCGTCTTCGTCACCGGCACCGACGCGCTCGGCGAGAACACCGCCTCCCGGCTGCGCGAGCGCACCGACGACGCCGGCGACCTGATCCTGGCCGAGCCCGCGCCCTACGTGTCGGCGATGCTGGGCATCCCCTACGCGGTCGCCCAGACGTCCGAGACGGTCGAGGCCGACTGCGACGATCCGCGCTGGGACGGGCTCAGCGTCCATGCCGATGCGGTCACTGCGTACGACGCCGGCTCGTGCTTCCCGCACGAGGGCGGGGCCGTGCTCGCGCCCGCGGAGGGGCTGACCGTCTGGGGTGCCCCTCAGGCGCTGACCAACGACCAGATCCTGCGGGCGGACAACGCGGCGGTGGCGCTGCGGCTGCTCGGTGAGAGCGACCACCTGGTCTGGTACATCCCCTCCATGGACGACCTCGCCCCCGACGAGGGCCACTCGCCCTCTTCGTTGTTGCCGCGCTGGATCAACCCGGCCCTGTGGCTCCTGCTGCTCGCGGTGATCGCCTTCGCCATCGCCCGCGGGCGACGGCTCGGTCCGCTGGCGGTCGAGCCGCTGCCGGTTCACGTGCGCGCCGGGGAGACCACGCGCAGCCTGGGCCGGCTCTACCGCCGCTCCGGCGATCGCACCCACGCCGCGACGATGTTGCGACACGCCGCCCGCACCCGCCTCGCCCGGCGGTTGCGGCTGGGGCGGGAGGCCACCCCGGAAGCCGTCGTACGCGCCGTCTCCCACCGCACCGGACGGCCCGACCTCGAGGTCTCCGCGCTGCTCACCGATGCCCCGATCACCAACGACCAAGACCTGATCACGCTGGCCGGAGCGCTGGCGGCCCTTGAGGAAGAGGTACGACACCCATGACCCAATCCGAGACCATACCCTCCGTGTCGCCCGACGGCGCACGGGAGCGGCTCACCGCGGTCCGGGCCGAGGTCGCCAAGGCGGTCGTCGGGCAGGACGCCGCGGTCTCCGGACTGCTGGTCGCCCTGGTCTGTGGCGGGCACGTGCTCATGGAGGGCGTGCCCGGCACCGCCAAGACCCTGCTGGTGCGATCGCTGTCCGCCGCTCTGTCGGTCGAGACCCGCCGGGTGCAGTTCACCCCCGACCTGATGCCCGGCGACATCACCGGGTCGATGGTCGTCGAGTCGACCCACGGCTCGCTGACCTTCCGGGAGGGGCCGGTCTTCACCAACCTGCTCCTCGCCGACGAGATCAACCGCACACCACCGAAGACCCAGTCGGCACTGCTCGAGGCGATGGAGGAGGGTCGGGTCTCGGTCGACGGCGTCACCCGCGACCTGCCCCGCCCGTTCCTGGTGGCCGCGACCCAGAACCCGATCGAGTACGAGGGTGTCTACCCGCTCCCCGAGGCGCAGCTGGACCGGTTCCTGCTGAAGGTGGTCCTGCCGGTGCCCGAGCGCGCCGACGAGGTGCAGATCCTCACCCGGCACGCCTCCGGCTTCGACCCGCGCGACGTCGCCGGTGCCGGGGTCCGTCCGGTGGCCTCCGGCGCCGACATCGAGGCCGCCCGGCAGCACGTCACCACGGTCCAGGTCTCCCCCGAGGTCACCGGCTACATCGTCGACATCGCCCGGGCGACCCGGGAGTCCCCGTCGCTGTCGGCCGGGGTCTCCCCGCGCGGCGCCACCGCGCTGCTCCGCTCCGCACGCGCCTGGGCCTGGCTCGCCGGCCGCGACTTCGTCACCCCTGACGACGTGAAGTCGTTGGCTCACGCCACCCTCGCCCACCGGCTGGCGCTGCGCCCCGAGGCCGAGCTCGAGGGCGTCCAGGTGAGCCAGGTCCTGAGCTCCGCCATCGGGGCCGTCCCCGTCCCGCGATGACGATCACCTGGCGCGTCCCGCTGCTGATGCTGGCCGGCATCGTCCCGGTCGTGCTGCGGCCTGCTGCGAGCACGGCCGCGCTCTGGGTCCTCCTCGTCGTGGTGCTGGCGCTCCTCGACGTGCTCCTGGCGCCGAAGCCGGCGACCCTCGAGATCAACCGGGTGCGCCTGGGCGGGATCCGGCTGGGCGAGTCGACGACCTCGGAGCTCCTGGTCCGCTCCCCTGCCCGGCGTGTCCGAGCGCTGGTACGGGATGCCTGGCAGCCCACCGCCGGCGCCACTGCGAACCGCCACCGGATCCGGCTCGGCCGCGGCGACAGCACCCGTCTGCGTACGCCGCTGCGGCCGCGCCGCCGCGGTGACCTGCGTGCGCTGGGCGTGACGGTGCGTGCCTTCGGGCCGCTCGGTCTCGGCGCCCGGCAGCGCACCATCCCGGTGGCGGGCTCGGTGCGGGTGCTGCCCGCCTTCGAGTCCCGCAAGCACCTCCCGTCCCGTCTTCAGCGGCTGCGCGAGCTCGACGGCCGGGCCGCGGTCCGGGTGCGCGGGCAGGGGACCGAGTTCGACTCGCTGCGGGAGTACGTCCGCGGTGACGACGTACGCTCCATCGACTGGCGCACCACCGCCCGCTCCCGCACCGTCGTGGTCCGCACCTGGCAGCCCGAGCGGGACCGCCGCGTGGTGCTGGTGCTCGACACGTCCCGCACCTCGGCCGCCCGGGTCGAGGGCGCCGGCGGCGGGGTGCCTCGGCTCGACTCGGCGATGGATGCCGGCCTCCTGCTCGCCGCCATCGCCTCCCGGGCCGGCGACCGGATCGACTTCGTCGCCGGCGATCTGCGCGTACGCTCCCGGGTCCGCCTCGCCGGCCAGCGCGACGTCACCCAGCGGCTGCAGGAGGCGATGGCCGACCTCGAGCCGGTCATCGCCGAGGCGGACTGGTCCAACCTCGCCGGCGCGGTCGCGGGCCTCGGCCGCCACCGCGCGCTCGTGGTCCTGCTGACCCCTCTCGACCCGCACGCGATCGAGGAGTCGCTCCTCCCCGTCCTCCCGGTCCTGACCCAGCACCACCGCGTCGTCCTCGCCTCCGTCCGCGACCCCGAGCTCGAGGCCACCGCCGCCTCCCGCGACACCCTCGACGACGTCTACGCCGCGGCCGCCGCCGAGCAGACCCTCCGCCGCCGCGACCACACCGCCGCCATGCTCCGCACCCTCGGCGTCGACATCGTCGACGCCGACGCCGAGTCCCTCCCGCCCGCTCTCGCCGACCACTACCTGCAGCTCAAGGCCACCGGTCAGCTCTAGAAGCTAGGCCTGGGTTGCGACGCGGTCCTCGAGGAGGCGCTCGTCGATGTCGCCGGTCTCCCCGCGGGAGGCGGCGGCGCGGCCGACGATGAAGACGTACGCGAAGAACGCGAGCTCGGCGAGGATGCCGATGCCGACGCGAGCCCAGGTGGGCAGGGGCGAGGGGGTGACGAAGGCTTCGATGATGCCGGAGATCAGCAGCACGACGATGAGACCGAGGGCGATGCCGCCGGCGGTGCGGCCCTCCCGGGCCATCGACTGACCACGGGTCAGGGAACCGGGGTCGATCCAGGACCAGAAGATCCGCAGGCCGACGGCGCCGGCGACGAAGACGGCGGTGAGCTCGAGCAGCCCGTGGGGCAGGATCAGGCCCCAGAACAGGCCGCCGCGGTCGTGGCGGTGCATCAGGGTGCCGATGATCGCCAGGTTGGAGATGTTCTGGAACATCGAGTAGATCACCGGCAGCCCGAGCACGCCCAGGGCGATGCAGATGAACGAGACCCAGACGTTGTTGACCCAGACCTGGGTGGCGAACGACGAGGCGGCGTGCTCGCTGTAGTAGCCCTCGATGTCGTGCTCGACCAGCTGCTTGATCTGCTCCGGCCCGAGCAGCGACTGCTCGACCTCCGGGTGACGCAGCAGCCACCAGATCATCACCGCCGTGACGACCACGTTGGCCACCATCATCCCCAGCCACCACCACCGAAGCCGGTAGAGCGCCGCCGGGAACCGGTGGGTGAAGAATCGCAGGAAGCCCGACCAGGTGCTGGTCCGGGTGCCGGTGGTGCGGTTGCGGGCCGCGGCCAGCAGCACCGACAGATGTTGGACGACGGTCGGGTCGGGCGCGTTGCTGCGGACCACCGACAGCTGGGTGCTCACCCGCTGATAGAGCTCGACCAGCTCGTCGGCCTGGGCACCACTCAGCCGGCGTTCGGCCAGCAGCTGCTCGAGCCGGGTCCGGTCGGCCGCTGTCGCAGCCAGATACGCGTCGAGATCCACGCCCGCAGCGTACGCTGACCGCCATGACCCCCGCGCCGCAATCGCCCGAGCAGCGCCCCCAAGAGCGGGCGCTGCTCACCGAGGACGACCTGATCACCGGAGACGCGGTGGCCCTCGACCTCCCGGCGGCCGGCCTGGGGATGCGGCTGCTGTCGGGCCTCATCGACGTGCTCGTGGTGACCGCGCTGCTCATCGTGACGCTGTTCGTCTTCATGACCGCCGCCCCGGCGACCGACGAGGCGCTCGCCTGGGCCGCCTACATCGCGGCCACCGCCTCGGTCCTGCTGGTCTTCCCGACGGTCATCGAGACGCTCACCCGCGGCCGCTCGCTCGGCAAGCTCGCACTCGGCCTGCGCACGGTGCGCGACGACGGCGGCGCGATCAGCTTCCACCATGCCTTCGTGCGCGCCCTGGTCGGCGTCATCGAGATCTACGGCACCAGTGGCGCCGCGGCCTTCCTCACCGCGATGATCCACCCGCGTGGCAAGCGCCTCGGCGACATCGCGGCCGGGACGTACGTGATCCGGGTGCGGGTGCCGCTGCGCCCCCCGGCACCGATCCAGATGCCCCCGCCGCTCGCCGCCTGGGCCTCCCGCGCGGACGTCGCCACCATCCCGGTCGGTCTGTCCCTGGCGGTGCGGCGATTCCTGTCCGGCGAGGTCGGCACCCACACCGACCCGGTCCGCCGCCACGCGCTGGCCGAGCGCCTGGCGACCCACGTGCAGGAGTACGTCGCCCCCGGCCCTCCCCCGGGCACGCCGCCGGAGGCCTATCTGGCCGCAGTGCTCGCCACCCGGCGCGATCGCGACACGGCCCGGTTGGCCCGCGACGAGGAGCTCCGGGCGCGCCTCACCGCACGCTAGGAGCCCTTGAGCCGCTTGGCGCTGAGCCCGATGGCCCTCAGTTCCAGCTCGGCCAGCTTCGCCACGACATCGGCGTCACCGTCGCGCCACGCCTTGACGGGGTCGTCGCTGATCTTGACCAGCTTGTGCAGCGGCTGGGTCGACATCGCCCGCAGGGCGACCAGATCGGCACCGGTGCCCGCTTCCAGGAACCGCTGGGTCGAGGTCGCGGTGCGGATGAACCGCCACCGGAGCGGGACATAGACCATCAGCCACATCAGCACCGGGAAGACCACGACCGCGATCGCCAGCCCGATCGCGATGCCGGCGACGGCGTCGACCTGCGCCTCCCCCGCCGCCCGGAGCTGGTCGGCGGCCTTCGCGGCACCCTCGAACGGGGCGGCGATGCCGTCCTTCACGAGCGGCAGGTCATCGACCCGGCCGGCCGCCTCGAGCATCTTCTCCGAGAGCGAGGTGCCGGCCTCGTCCATCTTCTGACCGGGCACGGCCAGGGCCGAGATCAGCTCGTGGACGAGCTTCCCGAGGAGAACCCAACCGACGATCCAGGCCACTGTCAGCAGGTCGGCGAAGAGCTGGGCAACGCGGCGTGAGGGTGTGTCGGCGTACAACTTCATGGCGTCGATCCTGACGGCTCCGAGCCCACAGATCAGTGACGACACGGGTAGTTGGGGTCAACGCCTCCGGTAGAGCAGGTCGGTGATGACCCGATCCTTGGCCAGACCCTTGCGCTCGAACTTGGTCACCGGACGCTCGTCCCAGCGCTCGACCACACCGCCGCTCAGCAGTGGCTCCGCGTCGAGGACCTCGACCATCTGCTCGGCGTACTCGACCCAGTCGGTCGCCAGCCGCCAGGTCCCACCGGACTCGAGCCGCTCCGCGATCATCCGCGCGTTGGCGGGTGTGACCAGGCGGCGCTTGTGGTGGCGGGTCTTGTGCCACGGGTCGGGGAAGAACGTCCAGATCTCGCGGACCGACTCCGGCGCGACGATGTTCTCGAGCATCCAGAGCGCATCGACGCTGCAGAACCGCACGTTCGTCGCGCCGGCGGCGCCCACGCGGCCGAGGCTCTCCGCGACGCCCGGTCGCCACACCTCGAGCGCCAGGATGTTGGCCTCGGGGCGGTTGGCCGCCAGCACTGCGGTCGCTTCTCCTACGCCTCCGCCGATGTCGACGATCAGGGGTGCCTTGCGACCGAACCAGGTCTCCAGCGAGAAGCCGGGCTCGTCGACCGCCACGTCGGGGATCACCCACTCCTCGGCGTACGCGTCCCAGGCTCTTTGCTGCTTGGTGTCCAGGCGGCTGCCGCGGCGGGTGTAGGTGAGGACCTCGCGTACGGTGCGGCCGTCGTCGAGCAGCTTCTGGTGAGGTCTCGGGGTGCGTACTGGGTGATTTGGGTCTGTCATCTTTTCTTGCCTTGGTCTCGTGGCGCGCCGACGCGGCGCAATCCGGTCCTCGCTTCGCTCCGGTCCGTTTGCGCCGAGTCAGCGCTTGCTCGAGCGTATGACCAAAGCGAAAGGCCCCCTTCGCCTAGCGGCTCCGGGGACCTTCCACTTTGGATCAGACGATCGCCGAGACGATCACTTGATGATCTTCGTAACCCGACCCGCGCCGACGGTGCGACCGCCCTCACGGATAGCGAACTTCAGACCCTCGTCCATCGCGATGGGCTGGATGAGCTCGACCGACATCTCGGTGTTGTCACCCGGCATGACCATCTCGGTGCCCTCGGGGAGGGTCACAACGCCGGTCACGTCCGTGGTACGGAAGTAGAACTGCGGACGGTAGTTGTTGAAGAACGGGGTGTGACGGCCACCCTCCTCCTTCGAGAGGATGTAGACAGAGCCCTCGAAGTTGGTGTGCGGGGTGGTGGTGCCCGGCTTGATGACAACCATGCCGCGCTCGACGTCCTCGCGCTTGGTGCCACGGAGGAGCAGACCGACGTTCTCACCGGCCTGGCCCTCGTCGAGCAGCTTGCGGAACATCTCGACACCGGTGACGGTGGTCTTCTGAGAGGTCTCGCGGATGCCGACGATCTCGACCTCCTCGCCGACCTTGACGACGCCGCGCTCGATACGACCGGTGATGACGGTGCCACGACCGGTGATCGTGAAGACGTCCTCAACGGGCATCAGGAACGGCTTGTCGGTCTCACGAGCCGGGGTCGGGATGTAGTCGTCGACGGCCTGCATGAGCTCGGCGACCGAGTTCATCCACTTCTCCTCGCCCTGCAGGGCGGGGAAGGCGGCAACGCGCACGACCGGGATGTCGTCACCCGGGAACTCGTACTCGCTGAGGAGCTCGCGCACCTCCATCTCGACGAGCTCGATGAGCTCCTCGTCGTCGACCATGTCGCACTTGTTGAGCGCGACGACGATCGACGGCACGCCGACCTGGCGGGCCAGGAGCACGTGCTCCTTGGTCTGCGGCATCGGGCCGTCGGTGGCGGCGACCACGAGGATCGCGCCGTCCATCTGCGCGGCACCGGTGATCATGTTCTTGATGTAGTCCGCGTGACCCGGGCAGTCGACGTGAGCGTAGTGACGCGACTCGGTCTGGTACTCGATGTGCGCGATCGAGATCGTGATCCCGCGCTGGCGCTCCTCGGGGGCCTTGTCGATGTCCTCGAACGCGAACTCGGGGTTCAGGTCCGGGTACTTCGCGTGCAGCACCTTCGAGATCGCCGCGGTAAGGGTGGTCTTACCGTGGTCGATGTGACCGATGGTGCCGATGTTGACGTGCGGCTTCGTCCGCTCGAACTTCGCCTTAGCCACTGTGGGCTCCTCCTGGTGTGATTTTCTTACTGACTCGTACTGAGTGGTGTTGCTGCCGAAGTCCCTGGACGGGCGACCCGAAGGTCACTCGCCACGGGCCTTCTTGATGATCTCGTCGGCGACGTTCGTGGGAACCTCGGCGTACGAGTCGAACTCCATCGAGTACGACGCCTGACCGCTGGTCTTGGACCGGAGGTCACCGACGTACCCGAACATCTCGGACAGCGGGACGAGAGCCTGGACGACCATGTCGCCGTGGCGCTCCTCCTGCGAGGACACCTGGCCGCGACGGGAGTTGATGTCACCGATCACGGTGCCGAGGAACGACTCGGGGGTCGTGACCTCGACGGCGAACATCGGCTCCAGCAGGACGGCCTTCGCCATGCGCGCGGCCTCCTTGAAGGCCTGGTTGCCGGCGATCTTGAAGGCGAGCTCGGAGGAGTCGACGTCGTGGTAGGCGCCGTCCTCGAGCGAGACCTTCACATCGACCATGGGGAAGCCGGCGAGAATACCGAACTCCATGGCGTCCTGAGCACCCTGGTCGACCGAGGGGATGTACTCCTTCGGCACGCGACCACCGGTGACGTTGTTGACGAACTCGTAGCCCGCACCCTGGCCGGTCTCCTCGTCGACGTTCGGCTCGACGGAGATGACGACCTTCGCGAACTGGCCCGAACCACCGGTCTGCTTCTTGTGGGTGTAGCTGTGGTTCTCGACCTTCTTGCGAAGCGTCTCGCGGTAGGCGACCTGCGGCTTGCCGACGGTGGCCTCGACCTTGAACTCGCGCTTCATCCGGTCGACGAAGACCTCGAGGTGGAGCTCGCCCATACCAGCGATGATGGTCTGGCCGGTCTGCTCGTCGGTCTTGACCGTGAAGGTCGGGTCCTCCTCGGTGAGGCGCTGAATCGCCGTGCCGAGCTTCTGCTGGTCACCCTTGGTCTTCGGCTCGATCGCGACCTCGATCACCGGGGCCGGGAAGCTCATCGACTCGAGCACGACCGGGTTGGACGGGTCGCACAGGGTGTGACCGGTCTTGGTGTCCTTCAGACCCATGACGGCCACGATCTGGCCGGCGCCCACCGAGTTGATCTCCTCACGCTTGTTGGCGTGCATCTGGTAGATCTTGCCGATGCGCTCCTTGCGGCCGTTGATCGGGTTGACCACGGTCGCACCCGCCTCGACCTTGCCGGAGTAGACGCGCAGGTAGAACAGCTTGCCCAGGTGCGGGTCGGAGGCGATCTTGAAGACCAGGCCGGAGAACGGCTCGTCCTCGGAAGGCTTCCGGGAGACCTCGACCTCCTCGTCCTTGACGTCGTGGCCGATGATCGACTCGACATCGATGGGCGAGGGCAGGTAGTCGACGATCGCGTCGAGCAGGGGCTGGACGCCCTTGTTCTTGAACGCGGTGCCGGTGAGGATCGGGTTGAGCTTGTCGGCGAGGGTCGCACGACGGATGGCGGCCTTCAGGGTGGGAACGTCGAAGACGTCGCCCTCCTCGAGGTAGACCTCCATGATGTCGTCGTCGGCCTCGGCGAGGGTCTCGACGAGCTTCTCGCGCCACTCAGCAGCCTTGTCGGCCATGTCGGCGGGGATCGCCTCGACGACGTAGTCCTCACCCTGCTGGGTCTCGCCGCGCCAGACCTTGGCGTTCATCTCGATCAGGTCGACGACGCCGATGAAGTCGGACTCGGCACCGATCGGCAGCTGCAGGACCAGCGGGGTGGCGTGCAGCTTGTCGACGATCGAGTCGACGACCATGTAGAAGTCGGCACCGGTGCGGTCGAGCTTGTTGACGAAGCACATCCGCGGGACGGAGTACTTGTTCGCCTGACGCCACACGGTCTGCGACTGCGGCTCGACACCGGCCACACCGTCGAAGACGGCGACAGCACCGTCCAGGACGCGCAGCGAACGCTCCACCTCGACGGTGAAGTCGACGTGCCCCGGGGTGTCGATGATGTTGATCTGGTGGTCCTTCCACCAGCAGGTCGTCGCGGCAGACGTGATCGTGATGCCGCGCTCCTGCTCCTGCTCCATCCAGTCCATCGTGGCTGCGCCCTCGTGGACCTCACCGATCTTGTAAGAGATACCGGTGTAGAACAGGATGCGCTCGGTGGTGGTGGTCTTACCGGCATCGATGTGCGCCATGATGCCGATGTTGCGGACCACATTGAGGTCCGTGGTGATGTCGACGGCCACTGTCTTCAGCGTTCCTTAAAGAGATTGTCTTCGGTCTGGATGGGCGGGGTGCCCACGTGGTTCTGCGAGCACCCCGCCGTACGTCACCAGCGGTAGTGCGCGAAGGCCTTGTTGGACTCGGCCATCTTGTGAGTGTCCTCGCGCTTCTTCACAGCGGCACCGAGGCCGTTGCTCGCGTCGAGGATCTCGTTCATGAGGCGCTCGGCCATCGTCTTCTCACGACGGTCCTGGGCGTAACCGACGAGCCAGCGCAGCGCGAGCGTGGTGCCACGCGTGCCCTTGACCTCGACCGGAACCTGGTAGGTCGCGCCACCGACGCGGCGGGACTTGACCTCGATGGCCGGCTTCACGTTGTCCATCGCACGCTTGAGGGTGACCACGGGGTCGGTGCCGGTCTTCTCGCGGCAGCCCTCGAGGGCGGTGTAGACGATGCGCTGCGCGACCTGCTTCTTGCCGTCCTGGAGGACCTTGCTGACGAGCTGGGTTACGAGCTGCGAGCCGTAGACGGGGTCGACGACGAGCGGACGCTTGGGAGCGGGACCCTTACGAGGCATCTCACTTCTCCTTCTTGGCGCCGTAGCGGCTCCGGGCCTGCTTGCGGTTCTTCACGCCCTGGGTGTCGAGCGAGCCGCGAATGATCTTGTAACGAACACCGGGGAGGTCCTTCACACGACCGCCGCGGACGAGCACGATGGAGTGCTCCTGAAGGTTGTGGCCCACACCCGGGATGTAAGCGGTGACCTCGACGCCGGAGGAGAGGCGCACACGGGCGACCTTCCGGAGGGCGGAGTTCGGCTTCTTCGGGGTGGTGGTGTAGACGCGCGTGCAGACGCCACGGCGCTGCGGCGATCCCTTGAGGGCAGGCGTCTTCGACTTCGTCGCCTTGTCCTCGCGGCCCTTGCGGACCAGCTGGTTGATGGTGGGCACCTCGGTGGTTCCCCTTCTTTTCTGCTCTCACGACGCGGCGCTCTGCCACGAAGGATCCAATAGTGTGCGTCCAGGTGGTGCGATACCAACTGGTCCCGCCTCGCCCCCGAGGTCGGGCGTGTCGCCCTTACCTCAACAGCACGAAGACGGATCTTTCGAACCGAATCCCCACTTGAGGGCGCCGAACCCGGGTCCGAGACCCTTTTCTCGAGCTTGTTCCGGGCACGCGCGACGGCCTGGTTGTCCCAGACACGCTTCAGAGGCTACCCGGCGGCTTGAGAGGGGGTCAAAACGGCCCGGATACCACCTCGGAGTGCAGCTAGGAGCAGCACCCCCGCAAGCGTACCGAAGAGGACAAGAGCGCCACTGGCGTAGAGGGTCGTGCGGGCGCCGAAGTGCTCGCCGACGAAGCCGATGAGCGGGGCTCCCAGCGGGGTGCCGCCCATCAGGACGGTCATGTAGATCGCCATCACCCGGCCGCGGAACTCCGGGGCCGCCTCGGTCTGCATGGTGGCGTTGCAGGCGTTGAGCACCGTGATCGTGCAGAACCCGACGACCGGGCCGGTCAGCGCGAACAGGGCGTACGTCGGCATCATCCCGGACACGATGATGGACAGCCCGAACCCGGTCGCCGCCGCCACGATCAGCTTGAGCGGGATCCGGGTGCGGCGGGCGCCGAGCAGGGCACCGGAGAGCGAGCCGACCGCGAGGACGGTGCCGAGCAGGCCGTACTCGCTGGCACCCTTGCCGAACTCCTCGGTCGCCATCAGCGCCGAGGTGATCGGGAAGTTCGCACCGAACGTGCCGACGAAGAAGACGATGACGAGGACCATCAGCATCTTGGGCTGCGTACGGATGTAGCCGATGCCCTCGCGCAGCATCCCGCGCCTTCGGGCGACCGGCTCGGGCGAGCGCAGCTCGGCGGTGTTCATCCGCTGCAGCTGCCCGATCACGGCGAGGTAGGAGACCGCGTTGACGAGGATCACCCAGCCGGTCGCCTCGGGACCGCTGCCGAGCCAGCCGATGAGGAGCCCGGCCAGCGCCGGCCCGATCAGGCGGGCGAGGTTGAACGAGGCCGAGTTGAGACCGACGGCGTTGGTGAGGTCGTCGGGGTGGACCATCTCGGATACGAACGACTGCCGGCCCGGGCCGTCGAAGGCGGCACCGGTGCCGAACAGGAAGGCGATCACGTAGACCATCCACACCTCGGCGTGGCCGCTCACCGCGAGCACACCGAGAAGCAGCGACATCAGGGCCATCCAGCCCTGGGCGGCCTGCAGCAGACGGCGTTTCGGGAAGCGGTCGGCGATGACCCCGGCGTAGGGGCTGAGCAGGAGGATGGGGAGGAACTGGAGACCGGTGGTGATACCGAGTGCCGCTCCCCCACCACCCAGGCTCAGCACGAGCCAGTCCTGGGCGATGCGTTGCATCCAGGTGCCGACGTTGGAGACGACACTTCCGGCTAGGTAGAGGCGGTAGTTGTGGCTGCGCAGGGAACGGAACGTGGGACTCAACTGGTGGCTATTCTCTCCATGATCGAAGCGGCGGTGCGGAGGGCGGCGAGCTCGTCGGCATCGAGGTCGACGAGCTGCTGGGCGAGCCAGGCGTCGCGGCTCAGCCGGTCCTTGCGTACGGTCCGGCGGCCCTTGTCGGTGATCGAGACCAGCACCTGGCGGCGGTCGGTCTCGCCCTGACGGCGCACGACGTAGCCGCCCTCCTCGAGGAAGTTGACCATCCTGGTCATGCTCGGCGGCTGGACCCGCTCGCGTGCGGCGAGAGCGCCGAGGGTCATCTCGTCGCATGAGTACAGCGCCCCGAGCACCGCCATCGAACCCAGCGAGAGGTCGTTGTCGGGGTGGCGCTCGTTGGCCAGGCGGCGGCGCATCCGCATGACGGAGGTGCGCAGCTCGGAGGCGACCTCGGGGATGTCGGAGGCCGCGTCGGGCGCGGATACGGGCTGTGCGGTAGGCATGTCGGTAAGCATAACTGCTTACCGGCGCTAACTATTCCGGGAAGAGACGGCGCCCTGTCGAGGGCGCCGTCACAGGGTCAGGACATCGCGGCGAGCATGAGGATGTCGTCCCGGCTGTAGGTGCGACCGGGGTGAGCCTCGGCGAGGTGCTCCTGCACCTGCTCGACCAGCTCGTCGTCGGTCTCCGTGCGGAAGTTGGTGCCGCATGGGCAGCGGAGCGAAGGCATCAGTGGACCTCCCAGGTCGTCGGGCCGTGCCGAGAGTGCTCGGCAGCCCCAGACTATCGCTCTGCCAAGGGCGTCTAAGGTTGGGTGACATGAGCGACCAGTACCGCGACGAGGACTACCCCGGCACCTACCCGGAGCAGCAGTACGACGCGTACGAGGGCGACTACTACCCCGAGGACGGCGGCTACTCCCAGGACTACGGCTACGAGGAGCCGCCTGTCGAGGAGCCGGTGGAGCCGCGTCCCGAGCCGAAGATCGAGCTGGTCGACGAGGACGGCATCCGCGCCTTCGAGCTCGCCACCCTCGGCTGGCTCGTCGGGTTCGTGGCCCTGCTTCCCTTCTGGGGCCTGCTCAACGACCGCGGCTGGACCTGGTGGATCTGGACCTGCCTGGCCGCCTTCGGCATCGGTGCCATCGGCATCGAGCTGACCCGGCGCCGCAAGGCCAGCCGACTGCGCGCCGAGGGCCTCGCCTAGAAGGCCTGGCCTAGAAGGCCTCGACGTCGTCGCTGATGGTGTCGAAGACCGGGTCCGGCAGCGGCTGCGGCTCGTGCTTCTTCGCCAGCCGCACCTCCGAGTGCGCACCGCACCCGTGGTTGAGGCTGACCACCTTGCCGTCGTCGTTGGCGTCGCCGTTGGCGCAGACACCGAAGGTCGAGGCCAGGTGGCCGGTCAGCCGGACCAGGAAGCCACAGCTGTGGCACTGGTCGGGGGCAGCCTGGGCGAGCGGCGCCTCGGGGCCGCCGTCACCGGCGTACCACCGCTCGGCGGCAGCGTCGAAGCCCGAGGTCGACAGGGTGCGGACGCGACCGAGACCGAGATCCTTGGCGACCTCGCGCACCTGCGCCTTCTCGTCGGCGTCGAGCGGATCGTCACCGAAGGCGTACGTCGGGACCAGCCGGGCGTCGTCGTCCTCGACCGGGAGCAGGTCGCCGGGCGAGAGGTCGCCGGGCTTGATCCGGTCGCGGTAGGGCACCCACGCGGGGGCCACGATCGCGGCGTCGCCGGGAACGAGGACGACCTCGTTGACGGTCACCTCGGAGGCTCCGCCCAGGACCGGGACGTAGACGACCGTGACCGACCAGTGCCAGCCGACGTAGCCCTTGCGGGTGCAGGCGAACAGGTGGGTCACGACGCCTGGGC
This sequence comes from Nocardioides sp. NBC_00368, assembly GCF_036090055.1. Lineage (NCBI taxonomy): Bacteria > Bacillati > Actinomycetota > Actinomycetes > Propionibacteriales > Nocardioidaceae > Nocardioides > Nocardioides sp. NBC_00368. The sequence goes on along the minus strand of NZ_CP107970.1, from coordinate 5,292,504 downwards.
CGGCACCATCCTCGGCCACATGACCGAGATGTTCTCCGACGTCAGCGGCTGGCACGTCGGACAGGAGCGCGGCGCGGGCCTCGTCGACGGCAGCGACGGCCGTCGCATCGGCGTACGGGGTCGTGATCACGGACCACATCTTCGCCCACAGGCGCCTCAGGTTCCACTTCGGGGTCACCTTGCGCCACCACAACCTGAACTTCCGCACAACGCGTCATCCTCCCAGACGTACGCCGCTACTGCACAGTCACGGCACCCTTTGAAATCGACGACACCCGCCGGAGCAGGGCTGCGGCGGGTGTCGGCGTCGCTCGGCTACTGGAGCGCGCGCGTGGAGACCATGGAGAGGACGTACTCGACGAGCGAGATCAGCGTCGCCTTGGTCGACTGGCGGTCACGGGCGTCGCAGGTGACGATCGGGATGTCCGGGCGCAGTGCCAGGGCCTCACGGATCTGCTCCGGCTTGTAGGCCTGGTTGGCGCCGAAGACGTTGTGAGCCACGACGAACGGCACGTTGCGGGACTCGAAGTAGTCGATCGCGCCGAAGGAGTCGGCGAGACGACGGGTGTCGATGAGCACCACGGCGCCGATGGCACCCTGGGTCAGGTCGTCCCACATGAACCAGAAGCGGTTCTGGCCGGGCGTGCCGAACAGGTAGAGGATCAGGTCGGAGTCGAGAGAGACCCGCCCGAAGTCCATCGCCACGGTCGTGGTCTTCTTGTTGGGCACGGCGGAGAGGTCGTCGACGCCGGCAGTCGCCTGCGTCATCACGGCCTCGGTCGTCAGAGGGACGATCTCCGAGACGGATCCGACGAAGGTCGTCTTACCAACGCCGAACCCGCCGGCGATGACGATCTTCGCAGACATGGTCGCCTGCTTGGAGTCGGTGGTCACTGCATTACTCCTGTCAAAGCTTCCTCAGGCCGGACAGCACGCGCTCGAGGAGAGCGGTGTCCGGGGCGTCCGGGACCTTGCTGGCGTGCACCTGCACCACGCCGCGCTCCGCAAGGTCACCGATCAGGACTCGGGCAACACCCAGGGGCACCCGGATGAGCGCCGCAACCTCGGCGACGGAACGGCTCTCGCGGCAGAGCTCCGCGATCGTCCGCTCCTCTGGCGACCGGACGTAGCCGTCGATCACGTAGCGGTCGGTGATCACCAGGGCTTCCATCGGGAAGACGCGCTTGGGTTGCGTGCGGCCTCGAGTCAGGGCGTACGGCCTGACCAGGGGCGGCGGTTCGGAGGCGTGGTTGCTCACGATCTCGGTCCTAAGCTCGGGCGCGCATCAGGCGCCGGTTCTGGTATCGGGGGTGAGGGCGGTGGCAACACGCGAGATGAGCAGCTGCATCTGGTAGCCAACCTGTCCCAGATCGCAGTCGGGGGCGGCGAGGGCAGCAAGGCTGGAACCCTCACCAACCGCCATGAGGACCAGATAGCCACCGTCCATCTCGATGACCATCTGCTGGACATTACCCGCGGCGAAGCACCGAGCTGCTCCCTGGGTAAGACTCGTGAGACCGGAGGCGATCGCCGAGAGCTGGTCGGCCCGGTCCGGGGGGAAGTCGACGGAGCTGGCCATCGGCATGCCATCAGCCGACACCAAGATCGCGTGAGCGATGTCGGGGGTGCGCTGGGTCAGGCTGTCGACAAGCCAGTCCAGTCCTGCGGGGGCCGTTGTCACTGCTGCTCCTCACCTTCGGGGTTGCTTTCCGCCTCAGCGGGGTTGTTGCGGGCGCGGCTGACGCCCTTCTGGAAGCTGGACATGCCACGGGTCCGGCGCGCGTCCATGTTACGCGGACCTGATGACGGTGGTGTGACCGATGGGGCCGCTCCTGGGATCAGGTTCTGCCCCGGGACACGCACCGGGAGGCCACCCTGGGTGACCGTCGCCGGCTCCTGCTCCTGCAGCTTCTCCAGCTCCTGCGCCCGGCGCCAGCCCTCATCACCCGGCGAGGACCAGCTCATCGGCGTGGTCGGCTCGTCGTCCGGGACGGCCTGCTCGCCGAGCGCGTCGCCCGCGGGAGCGGGCGCAGCGGCATCGGCGTCGGCGGGCTTGGCGCCCTTGCCGACCTTGGCGGCCGGACCGGCAGGACCGGCGGCAGGGCCGGCGAGCGGGTCGCTCAGCGGGTCGCCCTTCGCCTCCATCGCCCGGCGAGCGCCGAGCGGGCGACGACGGGTGAACCACTCCGACTGGAGGTCGTCGAAGATCGAGCTGCCCTCGTCGTCGAGGATCGGAACCTCGGTGGTCGAGTCGAGCGGGTTCGGCGAGTTGGTCGGCTCCGGAGCCATCGGGCCCATCGGGTTCGGGGCGATCGCGTCACCGGCCGGACCGAACGGGTCGTCGTCAGGACCGAACCCCGGAGGCGGCGTACGCGGCGTCGTGCGCTCGGCGGGCCGCTCGAAGGTGCGGAACGCGCCGGTGTCGGTGCCGAACGGGCTGCCACCCTGGGCGCCCGGGTCGCGGCGAGGCAGGTCGCCGGTCTCGGTGCTCGGGTCGAAGCGGCCGTCGGGGAAGCGCGCGGCCAGGTCCTCGGCCTTGCGCACCGGCAGCATGTTGGACAGGAAGTTCTGCTGCGGCCCGCTCGACTGCGCCGGCTGCGATGCCGGCTGGTTGGCGCCGAACGGGTCACCGCCGAACGGGTCGCCGCCGAACTGCGGCTGGCCGCCGCTGAACTGTTGGGGCTGGGCCGGGAAGCTGCCCGTGCGCGCGGCCGGGGACTCGAAGCCCGGGTCGCCCGGCATCGGCGGGACACCGCCGAACGCAGGCTGCTGGCCGGTGTGCGGTCCGGTCTGGCCGAAGCCGTTGTGCTGGCCGGACTGGCCGTTCGCACCCTGCTGGAAGCCGGGGCCTCCGCCGTTGTTGGACAGGTTCGGGTGGTTGGACGCACCCGGCGTACGGCTCGGCAGCGCCGGCGGCGCAGCCGCGGAGGCGGCGGGCGCCTCGGGTGCCGGGAGCGCACCGACGGGGACGTCGTAGGGGTTGCCACCGGCGTAGGGCTGCGCGTCGTAGGCGGGCATCCCGTACTGCATCTCGTAGGGAAGCTCGCCGGCGACCGGGTAGGCACCGGTCTGCTGGCCGTAGGCGCCCTGCTGGAAGGCGTACGCGTCGAAGCCCTGCTGCTGACCCGACGGGGTCTCCGCGTGAGCACCGACGATCGTGGTGACCGGCATCTCGACGCGCGCGACCACACCGCGGGGGCGGTTGGGCACGAGCTCGATGTAGAGGCCGTGACGCGCCGCCAGGCGCGCGACCACGACCAGACCCATCATCCGGGCGACGTCGGCGTCGAGGCCGGTCGCGCGGCGCAGCTTCATGTTGGCCGCGTCGAGCTCCTCCGGCGTCATGCCGATACCGAGGTCCTCGATCTCGACCAGCAGCGGCGCGGCGGGGCCGGCGCGGAAGGTGCGGATCGTGACTGCGGTGTCGGGCGGGGAGAAGTTGGTGGCGTTCTCGATCAGCTCCGCGAGCAGGTGCACGAGGTCACCCGCGATCGCGCCCTCGAACTCGGCGTTCTCCTCGGAGTCGATGTCGACCCGGGCGAACTGCTCGATCTCGGAGGCCGCGGCGCGGAGCACGTCGAGGACCGGGACCGGGCCACGAGCAGCGTGGCCGATCTCGCCGCCGGCGAGAACCAGCAGGGACTCGTCGTTGCGGCGCATACGGGTCGCGAGGTGGTCCAGGCGGAACAGGTTCGCGAGGTCGTCGGGGTCCTGCTCGTTGGCCTCGAGCTGGTCGATGAGCTGGAGCTGGCGCTCGACGAGGCTCTGCGAACGGCGGGAGAGGTTCATGAACATCTTGTCGACGTTCGTACGCAGCTCGGCCTGCTCGCCCGCCAGCCGGATCGCCTCGACGTGGACCGCGTCGAACGCGTCCGCGACGTCACCGATCTCGTCTCGGCGTGCGATGTCCAGCGGCTCCACATGGGTGTCGACCGGGCCGTCGGCCTGGTTCATGTAGGCGACTCGCTCCGGCAGGTCGTGGTTGGCCAGGTTGTAGGCCAGGCGGCGCAGCTGGCTCAGCGGCGACAGGATCGAGCGAGCCGCGACCAGACCGACGGCGAGCGCGAAGATCAGGACGACGAGGACGAGGACACCGATGACGATCGCGTCACGGGTCGCGTCCGTCTTGATCTGCTCGACGTCGTCACTGATCTCCTGCGCGGTCGCGACGATCATCTTCTGCAGACCGCGGATGAACTCCGTGCTGGCGCCGGTGTACTGGTCCGGGGTCATCTTGACCCGGTCGGTGCCACCGCTGGTGATCACCTGGTTGACGACCCGGTGGGCGGGTGCCCCGATCGAGCCGTTGGTGGTGGTCTCGTTGGTCAGCTCGTCGAGCTGCTGGCGGATCTCGTCGGAGGTCTTGAGGTAGTAGTCGGCCGTGGACAGGCGCCACTTGGCCTCGGCCCGGGCGAGCTCCGCGAACTGCTCGTCGGTGAGGACGTCCGGGTTGACCGCCCCGTTCTTCTCGGCCGCGGCCTTCTTGCTCAGCGCCTCCATCATGATCACGCGCTCGGTGCCCATCGCCTCCGAGGCGGGACGCACGTTGCTGATCGCGGCGATCTTGGAGAAGACCTCGTCGTTCTCCAGGGTCGGCATCTGCGCCGAGATCCCGAAGAGGTTGTTCATCACGGTCGTGTAGGCCAGCTGGGCCTCGACCTGGGTGTCCTTCTCCTGGATCTGCGCGCGCAGGTCGTCGATGCCGTTCAGCGCCTGCTGGATCTCGACGATGCTGTTCTCGAGGTCCTTGTCGTCGCCGGCGTCGATCTCCTTCGCCTTGGCGCTCCAGGCCTCGATCGACTCGTCGGTCGTCTGCTGCAGCGGCCGCATGACGACCTCGGGAACACCCGCGAGCGCACCGTCACGCTCGAAAAGGATGTTGATCGCGAGGTTGTAGGTGTCAGGCAGCGCCTGGGCGACAGTCTCGGCCTGGCGTGCTTCCGCCTGGGCTGAGAGGGCGCGCGAAATGCTCAACCCGCCGAACACCATCGCCGCGATGGTCGGGATGAGCAGCACGAAGATCAGACGCGCTCGAATTCCCTGCCAGGGCTTACGTTCCGGACGGTGGGTTGTGCTTGCGTATGGCTCGGCCATTACTCCCTCTCGTGGCCATGTCACATCATTCCCGAGAGGCATGCACCGTCTGTGGCGCACACCCCAGTCCCCCGCCGCGAAGCCTGCTGGCACCCGGGCGTGCCTGTCTGCAGTCTTTGGCGACGTAAACTTACGTCATAAGTGGTCTCGATTACCAATGGTGTACGAAATCATTTGCAAATCTATGGAGGGGTAGGCGGAGTATATGCCCCACCCGCACGAGGGACGAGACACCGAGCCGTCCAGGGATGGCGGCCATGCCCGTCGGGGACCGGAGAGGGGAATACCTCACGCGCCGCTGGGCGCTGAGGACTAGGCTCTCCCGCGTCGGCCGTCACAGTCGCCGGGCGACGTACGTTTGAAGCGCAGATGCGCGAGGAAGGGGCAAGCTGCCGTGCCTACTGGCAAGGTCAAGTGGTTCGACGCCACCAAGGGCTTCGGGTTTCTGTCGCAGGACGACGGTCCGGACGTGTACGTCCACGCCGACGCGCTCCCCGAGGGCGCTGCCAAGACCTTGAAGGCCGGCACCCGGGTGGAGTTCGGCATCGCCCAGGGGCGCCGCGGCGAGCAGGCGCTCTCGGTGACCGTCCTCGAGCGCTCCCCGTCCGTCTCCGGTCGCCAGCGTGCCGCCAAGCGCCGCAAGCCCGAGGAGATGGAGCTGATCGTCGAGAACGTCATCAAGCTCCTCGACGACATCCGCGACGGCTACGCCCAGGGCCGCCCGCCCACCCGCGAGCTGGCCAAGAAGGTCTCGCCCGCACTGCGTCAGATCGCCGACGAGTTCGAGCTCTGATCGGCTAGATCGAGCTAGATCCAGCTCAGGTCCGGGATCAGGGTCTGCACGCCGACCACGAGGCCGGCGATGTTGACGGCCAGCAGGACGAGGATCCAGAGCACCGAGGGGATCCCGGTCAGGCCGGCGAGCTGATCGGGGTCGGAGCCGCGGCGGCCTCGCTCGCCGCGGCCGAGGAGCTCCAGGAGCGGCCTCGGCGAGGCGAGCAGGAGCAGCCACGTCACCAGGGTGGCGACGATGGTCTGGAGGCGGCCATCGGCGTACCAGCTGATCGCGCCGAGCGCGGCGCCGAGCACCAGCAGGACGACGAGGCCGTAGCCGTTGCGTACCCACACCAGCAGCACGAGCATCGCCGCCACCAGGAGCCACAGCAGCCCCAGGGCGTGGCCGGCGGCGAGCATGGTCGCGCTGAGCAGGCCGAGGAGCGCCGGCGCGAGGTAGCCGGCGGCGAGCATCGCCACCATCCCCGGCCCGGACGGCTTGCCGCGCGAGAGCGTGACGCCCGAGGTGTCGGAGTGGAGCTTGATCCCGGCCAGACGCCTTCCCACCAGGACCGCCACCACCGCGTGGCCGGCCTCGTGGACGACGGTGACACCGAGGCGTACGGTCCGCCAGGACGTACGCCACACGACGAGCGCCAGGGCGACGAATCCGGCGCCGATCAGCCAGGGCGCTTCAGGGACGGTCTGGGTCGCGGTGATGGTGTCCCAGAACTCCCTCACTTCACAGCCTTCTGGTTCATCTCGACAGGCTCGATACGCCGCATCGATCCGGAGCGGAAGCCCCGTGGGTCGATCTCGGCGGCGGGGAATCCTGCGTCTGTCACGGTCCTGAGCACCTCGTCGGCATGGTCGGGGTCGAGAGGCAGGAGGTTAGCCGACAGCTCGACCGTCGCCTTCTCCCCGTGGTCGCGCACGCGCAGGTCCACCCGGGCGGCGTCGTGGCCGTGGGTGGCCAGGAGGCTGCGTACGCCTTGCTCCGCCCGCTCCACGCGCGCGAGCCGGCGCGGGGTGACCTCCAGGCCGTAGGCGATCCGGCTGGAGAGGCAGGCGGCGGCCGGCTTGTCCCAGGTCGGCAGGTCCCAGCGGCGCGACGCCTCACGGATCTGCGCCTTGGTCAGGCCGGCGTCCTTGAGCGGGGTGATCGCACCGCGTTCGGCGGCGGCGCGGATGCCGGGCCGGAGACCGTTGAGCCCCTCGATCGCGTCGTCGGCGTTGGTGCCGGTCGCGACGTGGGCCAGCCCGAGGTCGCGGGCCAACGGGACCAGGGTGTCGAGCAGCTCGGCCTTGCAGAAGAAGCACCGGTCGGTGCCGTTGGCCCGGTAGCCCTCCCGCTCCATCTCGTGGGTCTGCGGGGTGATCAGGCGTACGCCGAGGCTCCTGGCGAACTCGGCTGCCGGATCCCGTTCGGCGATCGGGAGGCTGTGTGAGTAGCCGGTCGCCGCGGCGACGTGGTCGCTGCCCAGAGCCCTGGTCGCGGCCGCGAGGAGGAAGGCGCTGTCGGCGCCACCGGAGAAGGCGACCAGCACGCTCCCCCGAGTCTTGAGATCGGCTTCGAGAGCGTGGAGCCGTTGGTCGAGATCGGACACGCGTCGACCCTATCCACGTGCTCCACGCGCGCCCGCGGACGAGCGCAGGACGATCAGCAGGACCGCGAGCACGACGATGACCACCGCGAGGACGCCCAGGACGACGACCGTGAGGACGAAGGCGACCATGGCGCCGCGCAGCGCGTCATCGCGGACGGAACGTCGGTCCACCACGATCTCCTCGGCCGAGGAGACGGCCACCGCCTGCAGACCACGCATGAAATCGATGCTGTAAGCGGCGTACGACGCCAGGGTGAGGTCGCTGCGATCTCCGGCGATGATCTCGTTGACCCCCTGCTGCGCAGGTACGCCGGTGGCACCCTCCATGGCGGTGCCGTTGGTCAGCTCGTCGAGGGCCTGACGCTGCTCTGCCGAGGACTTCTCGTAGAAGCCGGCGAGCGAGCGCCGCAGGTCGGCCTCTGCCTCGGTGAGTGCGGCGACCTCCTTGTCGCCGGCCTGCTTCTCGCCGGGCGACGGTGACCTGGCGAGCACGGCGTTCATCGTCGTGCGCTCCTGGCCCAGCGACTCCCAGATCTCGGGCACGTGGCGGATCGCCTCGATCGACGAGGCCGTCTCGCCCGCGCCCGTGCTCGGCACATCGTCGGTGATGCTGAACAGGTCATCGATCAGGGCCCCGTATCTCTCGGCGACCGAGGCAGGAGCACTCCGCGCCTGCGTACGCAGGTCGTCGAGCCCTTCCTCGATCCGGGTGACGGTCGCGTCGAGATCCTCGTCGCCGCTCTCGATCTCCTGCACCCGCGCGCGCCACGCCTGCGCCGACTCGTCGGTGGTCTGCCATATCGGCCGGAGCACGACGGGAGGTACGCCGGCCAGCATCGCATCACGTTCGAAGGACAGACTTGACCGCGAGGTTGACGGTGTCCGGCAGGGTCTCGGCGAGCGCTTCGGCCTTCCGGGCCGTCTCTGCCTCGGCCGCCGTCCGAACGACGATCATCGTGCCGACCGCACCGGCCGCGACGGCGAGGAGCACGGCCACGATCAAGATGATCCCGATCGTCCGGGTGCCGTTCGTGGCGGGCCGGCGGGTCGGGGTTGCCAGTGCATTGGTCATGGGGCCCTCTCGGGTCGGCCTGGGTGAGGGAACCCTAGGACAGGAGCCGCGGCGCGCGCCTCCCGAATTCCGGATTGCACCGGAGCGGGACCGTGGTCTGGATAGGGTCGGGGCCATGGGGGCAGAGAGGGAGGCGCCGGTGCAGTCTGGCCGGCGGCCGAGGGGATTTCTGGGGTCGCTGGTCGAGATCGTGATCATCGCGGTGACGGCGATCCTGCTCGCGGTCGTCATCAAGACGTTCCTCGCCCAGGCGTTCTACATCCCCTCGGAGTCGATGCGGCCCGGGCTGGAGGTCAATGACCGGGTCCTGGTGGAGAAACCGTCCTACTGGACCGGCACACCTGAGCGTGGCGACGTGGTCGTCTTCGCCGATCCCGGCGACTGGCTCTCGACGAACCAGGTGCCGCCGGCGCCGACCGGTTTCCGGGCGGTGCTCGCCAAGGTCGGGCTCTACCCGACCGGCGACCACCTGGTGAAGCGGGTCATCGGAGTCGCCGGCGACACCGTCGAGTGCTGCGATTCGGGTCGCATCGTGGTCAACGGAACGCCTCTGGACGAGTCCTCGTTCATCGCTCCGAGCGATACCTGTGACGGCCCGATGGCACAGGACAACGGGGCGTACGTCAAGGGCGGCTGCCGCGGCTGGAAGGCAGTGGTCCCCGAGGGCCGGCTCTTCGTGATGGGCGACAACCGCGCCAACTCGGCCGACTCGTCCTTCCACCTGTGCAACCCCGAGCGTCAGGAGTCCGGCGACGAGTCCTGCGCGAACGCGTTCGTACCGGTCTCGGACGTCGTCGGTCGCGTCGCCGTCGTCTTCTGGCCCACCGACCACTTCGACGTCGAGCACCGTCCGGAGACCTTCGACTCCGTCGACTGAGGATCGCCGAATCGGCAGTTGTTTCGCGCGAGAACGCAGTTGTGGGCGACGAAACTGCTGTTTCGTCGCCCACAACTGCAGACTCGGCGCGAGCGGGTCAGGCCTCGCGAACCACATCCATGGTGCGGTCGCCGAACTTGACCTTGTCGCCGTCGACGAGCGCCGCGGGCCGGCGGGCGCCGAGGGCGCGTGCGGCACCCTGGCGGATCAGGGTGGTGCCGTTGGTGGAACCGCGGTCCATGACCACGAGGGTGCCGTCGGCCGCGACCTGGAACTGGGCGTGGGTCTTGGACAGCGACATGTCGCTCGAGGAGAGGGCCACCCGGTGGGAGACCTCCTCGCCGGGGCGTGGCTCGGGGCCGCGGCCGACGATGGCCAGGCCCTCGACCACGAAGCTCTGGCCGGTGTCGAACGTGACCCGCCAACGAGCCGTCGCCGCGAGCGGCGGGGCCGTTGTGGGCGGTGCCGGAGGGGCAGGCTGCGCCGCGGGCGCCACTGCCGGAGGGGCAGGCGGGGCGGGCGGCGCGGGAGGGGCCGGGGGCGAGACGGGAGCCGCCGGCGCCTGACGAGCGACCGGCACCCCGACCTGGGTCGGAGCCGCCTGAGCCTCGGCCACGGCCTGCGCGGCCGCTGCTTGGCCTGCGGTGCTCTGGGTCGGAGCCGCCGGAGTCTGCGGCCGCTCGGCGCGCTCGGGGGTGGCCTCTGCCTGCTTCAGCCGCATCGTGGTCAGGTTGACGATGCGGCGCGGCGCCGGGGCCTCTTCCTCGGCCTCGACGACGGCCGGAGGACGTACGTCGACCACGACCGAGCCCGCACGGCGGTCATGCCACCCCTGGCGGCGGCCACGCTCGTCCATCGCCGCGACCCAGGCGAAGGTGGCGGTGCCGATGCCGAGCGTCGGGATCGTGCAGAGACCGAGGAGTGCCTGGCGTACGAACGCCTTGCCGACGCCGATCGGGCGACCCGCGGCCCCGGAGTCGTCGCTGACCACGCGGAGCCCGAGGGCCATCTTGCCGGGGGTCTTTCCACCGGAGCCGGTGAGGACGGTGCCGACCAGCCAGACCACCAGCACCACACCGGCGACCAGGCCGATCCCGGCCAGCGCGTTTCCGTTGCGGAAGAAGATCAGCCAGGCGGCGAATCCCGCCGCGGCGAAGATCGCCCACGCGATCACCCGGTCGATGGCGAACGCGTAGAACCGGCGATCCGGCTCCGCAATCGCTGCCTCGACCGACGGAGCCTGGAGGCCGGCCACGCTCATGCCGCCGCCTCCGTGCGAAAAAACAAAGAATACGGAGGCGACGACCTGAGGCCCATCGGCGCTCGCTGACGCTCGCTCATGCCGCCGTCTCCGAGGAGGACGGCGACACGAGCGAGAGCCGATCGCTCACGGGTTGGTCACCCGGATCGTCAGACTGTCACCGAGGTCGATGACGGCGCCGGGCATGAGCTGGACGGGTACGCCGGGACGCAGGTCCTCCGGGCCGAGCCCGGGCTGGACCAGGACGGTGCCGTTGGTCGAGCCGAGGTCGGTGACCACCGCGGCACCGTGGTCGACACCGGCACCCGGACGGATCTCGCAGTGGGTCGAGGAGATCTCCTGGTGCGGGCTCGGCACGGTCACCAGCATCGGCTGCTCGGTGGGCGTGAACCGGCTCGCCTCGGGAGCACGACCGACGAGCACGACCCGGTCGACCTCGACGCGGTCGCCGCTGGAGAACTCCAGGCGCGCGACCGGGTAGGCGGTCACCTTCGGGGCCTCGGGCTGGCCGGGGATCCCGGCGAGACCGGCGTTGAGGTCCTCGCCGACACCGATGCGGGTCAGACCGTCGTGGTCGTCCTCATCGGGGTTGGGCTCCTCCCAGACCGGCTCGTCGTGGGTCTCGGGGACCGGAGCCACCGGCGGGGCCGGCGGCGCGGGCGGGGCCGGGAAGGCGGGCGGGGCCGGAGGGGCCGGCGGGATGTCGGTCAGCGGCGCGGGGGGCGGGCCGTCCACGGGCGGCGCCTCGATCGGGGCGTCGACCGGCGCGGACTCGATCAGGCCGGCGGCAGGCGCGTCCTCGAAGGAAGCGGGCGCGTCGACGGGCGGAGGCGGAGGCGCGGTCAGGGGCGGCGGAGGCGGCATCGACGGCGGACCGAAGTCGGGCGCCTGTGCGGACTCGGGCTCGTAGGACTCGGGCTCGTCGTAGGACTGCGGCTCGTCGTAGGACTGCTCCGCCTCGACGGCGGGGAGAACCTCGGTCTCCGCGTCGGGGGCGACCTCGGCGTCGGACACCGGCTCCGGGGATACCGCGGAGGGTCCGAAGGACGACGCCACCGCGGCGGCGTGCTCGTCGCTGGCGTAGTCGTCCTCGTAGCTCCGGGAGGCCGACTCCGGGTAGTCCTGGTCGTCGGCGTCCTGCGACGAGTCCTGCGACGCGGCCGGCATCTCGAACGCGTCGGTCGGCTCGGTCAGGTCGTCGTGGCGCGGGGCCGACGCCTCGCCGGGCTCGTCACCACGGTTGACCGAGACCGGCTCGTCCGAGTCGGTGTCGGAGTCCGCGTCGGCGCCGAGACCGGGAAGGTCACCCGAGACCGGGATCGGGGGCACCACCGAGAGCGAGGGCGGAGCCGCGACCGGCTCGTCCTCCTCCAGACCCTGCTCCTCGACGGAGTCGGGGTAGGTCTCCTCGGGCAGCGGGTCGGTGAGCGGGTCGGCCTGCGCCGGCTCGTCCAAGCTGTCGTCGGTGTCGTCGGCGGCTTCCTCGACCGCCACCGGGGCCGGCACGAAGCCGGCGCGACTCTCCGGCGAGTCGTCCTGGCTGGACTCCGGGGCCGGCGGCGGGACCTCGAGGCCCGAGACCCGCAGCAGGCCACCGAGCGCCGTCATCGGCTCACCGGTCGCGCCCTCCTCGCCGAGGGAGATGGACATCCGGGTGACGCCCTCGAGGGTGCGCTCGACCCACGTCTTCGACGACGACCCGTCGACCTCGACGGCACCCTCACCGGCCTCGAAGGAGACCACCGACGGGCCGCGCACGACGGTGCGTACGCTGCCGCCGTCAGGCGTCACGTCCCCGGCGACGAGGACGAAGCCCGGCAACGAGCTGAGCCCGGTCGCGACGAGCGCGTCGAGCACCTCGTCGAACCCGGCACCGTCGTCGACGAGAGCCCACAGGGCTCCCGCGCGGCTCTTCTCCGAGGGCGGGAGCAGCACCGTGGCGCTCTCACCGATGATGCCGAACCAAGTGCCCGGCGTGTAGGACGTGCTTGCGACGGTTGCTGATTCACTCATGGCAGCACTCCTAGCTTCTGCTCCATACTCACCCTTTGTTGCTCCGAGTCATACGGGTTCTCCTCGGCCAATCCCATCACATCGACCACGATCGCGGTGGCGTTGTCCCTGCCGCCCGCTTCGACCGCGGCGGCGACGAGCTTCTCGGCCGTGTCACGTGCATCGGTGTCCTCGGCGGCGAGGATGTCGGCGATCTCGGCATCCGAGATCATCCCGCTCACCCCGTCCGAGCACAGCATCAGTCGGGCGCCCACCGGCAGGGTCACCTGGAAGATGTCGGGGACCGCGGGGGCCATCCCGCCGAGCGCCCTGGTCACCACGTTGCGCTCGGGGTGGTGCTCGGCCTGCTCGCGCGTGATCTGCCCGGAGTCGACGAGCTCCTGGACGAGGCTGTGGTCGCGGCTGAGCTGGCTCAACGTACCGTCGAAGAATCGGTAGATGCGCGAGTCGCCGACGTTGAGGAGGATCCACAACGGGCTGCTCCCGCCGTCGGCGATCAGGGCCGCGGCGCAGGTGGTGCCGGACTGGTAGTCCGAGGCCCCGCGCGAGCGCTGCTCGAGCGCGAAGGCCACGATCCGGTCCTGGGCAGCCTGGAGCGCCTCGACCATCGCCTGGCTGCCGGACTCGGACACGTAGTGGGTGCCACCGAGCTTGGCGAACTCCTGGATCACCATCTCGCTGGCGATGTCACCACCGTCGTGGCCACCCATGCCGTCGGCGACGACGAAGACGGGGGGCTCGGCCACGTGGGAGTCCTCGTTGACCTTCCGCACCTGGCCGACATCGGTCGCCGCCCCGTGCGCGATCACTACTTTCCTGGACATCTCGCCCCCTAGGCCTGACGGGATAGCGTGATGCCGATGGACACAGGCTTCCGCTCTCTTGCAGACCAGTTGCGCTCTTGGCCCACAGAGCGCATCTCACGCCTGCTTCTTGCTCGTCCTGATCTCGCCACGCCGTCCCCTCATGACTCCGGCCAACTCGCCGCCCGAGCAGCCACTCGCACATCCTTGCACTACGCGATGGATGACCTTAACCATCTCGAGCTGATCGTGCTTGATGCCGTTGCCCTCGCGAATCAAATCACCAAAGCCCACTTATCTTCCATGGTGAACGCGGAAGTGGACGCCGCGACACGGGCACTTTCTCATCTGGAGGACAGCGGCCTGGTCTGGCACTCCCTCGGCGGCCTGCGCGCCGTGACCGGAGTCGCCGCTGTGTTGCGGGGCTCCCCGGGCGCCTCCGGCCTGCAGCCGTTCGCCGGCGATCCCGGGGCTGACCAGGAAGAAGTCGTACGCCGCCTGGCGGCCGTCTCCGGCGAGGCCCGCGCGATGCTGGAGGCCGTCGACGCCGCCGGCGGGCAGGCGTCCTCCTCCCGCGCGCGCCCGCGCGTCTCGGTGGCCGAGGCCTCCGGGCCGGCGGAGGAGCTGATCGCCCACGGGCTGCTGGTGTCCTCGGGCGACGGGATGCTGACCCTGCCCGGTGAGGTCGGACTCACACTCCGCGGCGGGCGGACGACGCGCGACCGGGTGGACGTCCCACCCTCGCTGCCGACCTCCGCGCGGGCGTCCGCTCTGGTCGACAGGGCGGCCGCGGGTGCCGCCTTCGAGCTCGTCCGCAACCTCGAGCTGCTCCTCGACGCCTGGGGCGCGACCCCACCCCGGTCGCTGCGCGGCGGGACCGGCCTCACGGTGCGCGACCTGAAGACGACCGCCGAGCGGCTCCACGTCACCGAGCCCACCGCGGCCCTGCTGATCGAGGTGTCCTGGTCCTCCGGCCTGCTGGGCCTGGGCACCGACGAGGAGGGCGACCCGTCCTGGATGCCGACCGAGCTCTTCGACCAGTGGCTGCAGCAGCCGCTGGCCGCCCGGTGGGCGCACGTGGCCACGGCCTGGCTCGCCTCGCCCCGGCTCCCCGGACTGGTCGGCCAGCGCGACCCAGCCGGGAAGACGTGGAACGCGCTGGCGCCCGACATGGCCGGCGCCTCGGCGGTCGAGATGCGGCGGCTGACGCTGGAGCTGCTCGCAGGCGTGCCGGAGGGCGAGGTGCTCGCCGCCGGCACCGGCCCTGCCGCCGTCGTGGCACGGCTGGCCTGGGAACGGCCGCGCCGGCCGCGCAGCCGCACCGAGTCCCGGGAGTCGCTGGTGGCCTGGACGCTCACCGAGGCGGAGACGCTCGGGCTGGCGGCGTTCGGGGGGCTGGCTGCGTACGGACGGGGGTTGGTGGCGGGTGAGGACCCGGTCCCGATCCTCGCGGGGCTGCTGCCGGAGCCGGTCGACCACGTCCTGCTGCAAGGCGACCTGACCGCGGTCGCGCCGGGGCCGCTGGAACCCGCCCTGGCCCGCACCCTGGCCGTGGTGGCGACGGTGGAGTCTCACGGCGGGGCGACGGTCTACCGGTTCACCAAGGAGTCCGTGCGCCGGGCGATGGACCGTGGCTGGACCGCCACCGAGATCCACGCGTTCCTCACCGCCGCCTCCCGCACCCCCGTGCCGCAGGCGCTGACCTACCTGGTCGATGACACGGCGCGTACGTTCGGGACGGTCCGGGTCGGGTTCGCCGCCGCCTACCTGCGCAGCGACGACGAGGCCGCGCTGGCCGAGCTGCTGGCCCATCCGGCGGCCGAGTCCCTGGGGCTGCGCCGGCTCGCGCCGACGGTCGTCGTCAGCACCGTCGCGCTCGACTCGCTCCTCCCCCGGCTGCGCGAGCTCGGCCTGGCGCCGGTCGTCGAGGCGCCCGACGGGTCGGTCCATGTGGCGCGCCCCGACGCCAAGCGCGCCAAGGCTCGCAACGCGCAGCGTCCGGCGGGTGCCCAGGAGGCCCACCTGACCGTACGCGCGACCGCGGTGGCCGCGCGCGTCAAGGCCGGCGACGAGACGGCCTCATCACGACCTTCCCCGCCCGAGCCGGCCTCGACGATGGCGATCCTGCACGAAGCCATCGATGCCGGGGAGCAGGTCGTCATCTCCTACGTCGACGGTCGCGGGGTCGCCGGCGAGGCGCGCGTCGAGCCGCTGAGCCTCGACGGCGGCTCGCTCACGGCCCGGGTCGACGACGACGAGCGCTCCTTCGCACTGTCCCGGATCAGGAGCGTCCGGCCGGCGTGAGCCGCCGCCATGAGATCTCGCGGCATCGCTCGGCCCGTAGGCTGGTCCGGTGAACGACGGCCCCCTGATCGTCCAGTCGGACAAGACGCTCCTGCTCGAGATCGACCATGCCCGGGCCGGCGAGTGCCGCAAGGCGATCGCGCCCTTCGCCGAGCTGGAGCGGTCGCCGGAGCACATCCACACCTACCGCCTCACCCCGCTGGGGCTGTGGAACGCCCGCGCGGCCGGGCACGATGCCGAGCAGGTGGTGGACACGCTGCTGGAGTTCTCGCGCTATCCCGTGCCGCACTCGCTTCTCGTCGACGTCGCCGAGACGATGGCTCGATACGGCCGGCTGCGGCTGGAGAAGAACCCGGCCAACGGGCTGGTGCTGGTCTCCTCCGACCGCGCGGTGCTGGAGGAGGTCGTCCGGGCGAAGAAGGTCTCCGGGATGCTGGGCGAGCGACTCGACGAGGACACCGTCGTCGTCCACCCCTCCGAGCGCGGCAACCTCAAGCAGGCGCTGCTCAAGATCGGCTGGCCGGCCGAGGACTACGCGGGCTACGTCGACGGCGAGGCGCACCCGATCGCGCTGGACACCACCGACTGGGCACTCCGCCCCTACCAGTCGGAAGCGGCCGAGTCCTTCTGGCACGGGGGCTCCGGCGTCGTCGTGCTCCCCTGCGGTGCCGGCAAGACGCTGGTCGGCGCCGCCGCGATGGCGCATGCTCAGGCGACCACGCTCATCCTCGTCACCAACACCGTCTCCGCGCGCCAGTGGAAGGACGAGCTCGTACGCCGCACCTCACTGACCCCGGACGAGATCGGCGAATACTCGGGGTCGGTCAAGGAGATCCGGCCGGTCACGATCGCCACCTACCAGGTGCTGACCGCCCGCCGGAAGGGCGCCTACCCCCACCTGGAGCTGCTCGACGCCCGCGACTGGGGTCTGGTCGTCTACGACGAGGTCCACCTCCTGCCCGCCCCGATCTTCCGGATGACCGCCGACCTGCAGGCCCGCCGCCGCCTCGGCCTGACCGCCACCCTGGTGCGCGAGGACGGGCGCGAGGGCGACGTCTTCTCGCTGATCGGCCCCAAGCGCTACGACGCTCCGTGGAAGGACATCGAGGCGCAGGGCTGGATCGCGCCGGCGGACTGCGTCGAGGTGCGCGTGACCCTGCCCGCCGACGAGCGGCTCGTCTACGCCACCGCCGAGCCCGACGAGCGCTACCGGATCGCCTCGTGCACGCACCACAAGATCGACGTGGTCAAGGAGATCGTCGCCTCCCACGCCGACAAGCCGACGCTGGTGATCGGGCAGTATCTCGAGCAGCTCGACGAGATCGCCGCCTCCCTCGACGCCCCGGTGATCGAGGGCAAGACGTCGGTCAAGGAGCGCCAGCGGCTCTTCGACGCCTTCCGGTCCGGTGAGATCGACCTGCTGGTCGTCTCCAAGGTCGCCAACTTCTCCATCGACCTGCCCTCGGCCGAGGTCGCGATCCAGGTCTCCGGGGCCTACGGCTCCCGCCAGGAGGAAGCCCAGCGCCTGGGCCGTCTGCTGCGCCCCGGCGACGGCAACAAGACCGCGCACTTCTACACGATCGTCTCTCGCGACACCGTCGACGCCGACTTCGCCCAGAACCGCCAGCGCTTCCTGGCCGAGCAGGGCTACGCGTACCGGATCGTCGATGCCGAGTCCCTCGGCGACCTCACCTCCTGACCTTCATTTGAATCGTTGATCGTGGCCGGATGCGGCCATATCACTGCGATCGAATGTGACGCACGCCATACTCGCTGAAGCGTTTCAATTCCTCGACCTCAGGAGTCCGCGTGCGCCGACACATCGCAGGGCTGGTCACAGCCACCCTCGCCATCGCCCTCTCGCCCGCACTGCCCCCACTCGCCGCCGGCGCCGTCCCGTCGACCGAGGACGTGGTGACGGGCACCGTCCCCGCCGTCAGCGAGCTGCGTACGAATGCGCTCGTCGATCCTCTCGGTATCGCGACGACCGCTCCCACCCTGGGATGGCAGGTCGACTCCGATCGCCGCGGGGTCACCCAGAAGGCGTACCAGATCCGGGTCGCGACCTCGGAGCGGCGGCTCACGTCACCCGACGTGTGGGACAGCCGGAAGGTGAGGTCGGGGCAGTCCGTCGACATCCGGTACGCCGGGCCCGCCCTGAAGCCGCGTACGGACTACGTGTGGTCGGTGCGGGTCTGGGACGACGAGGGTGTTGCGTCCGCATGGAGCGATCCGGCGACCTTCGCGACCGGCCTCGGGAACGAGGCGTGGACGGCGGACTGGATCGGCGCGAAGACTCCTGAGCTGGGCGCGGAGTGGACCGACTACACGATCGAGTTCACCGCCTCCGACATCGGTGGAGCGCTCGGCGTCTACTTCCGGGGCCAGAACACCGAGAACGCGTACATGTGGCAGTTCAGCGATGCCGAAGACTCGCTCCGTCCGCACGTGAAGCGCAACGGCGGATACTCCGTTCTCCCGGCCAAGCCGGTCCCGAGCGGCTTCGACTTCGCCGCCGAGCACGACTACGCGATCACCGTCGCCGGCGACACGATCACCACCTCGATCGACGGCCAGCAGCTCGACCGGCGCACCGACGCGACCTTCGCCGGGCCCGGGGTGATGGGTTTCCGCACCAGCGGGTCCGAGCACGGACTGGTCCACGACGTGACCGTCACCAGCGCGTCCGGCGCCGTTCTGGTGGACACCGACTTCCCGGCCGGCGACCGCACCTTCACCGCCGGCACCGTCACCGCCGACGGGCTCCGGGTCGACAACGCCGGCGGCGAGGCGTGGCTTCGCGGCGACGACGCGGTCCCGCTGCTGCGCAAGGAGGTCGACCTGGGATCGAAGCAGGTCACCCGCGCTCGGGTCTACGCCTCGGCACGCGGTGTCTACGAGCTGCGCCTCAACGGCAAGCGGGTCGGCGACACCGAGCTGGCGCCCGGCTGGACGGCCTACGACAGGCGCATCGACTACCAGACCTACGACGTGACGGACCTGGTGACGTCGGGCTCGAACGTGCTCGGGGCCGAGGTCGCTCCCGGTTGGTACTCCGGCAAGGTCGCGATGTTCGGCACCGACGTCTACGGCACCGCCAACTCGGTCATCGCCGAGCTCGTCATCGACTATGCCGACGGCACCAGCCGGGTCGTCCGCACCGACGACACCTGGCGCACGACCGGAGGGCCGACCCGCGAGGCCGACCTCCTCGACGGTGAGTGGTACGACGCCCGCCGCGCGGCCGAGGTCGACGGCTGGGACGAGGCCGGGTTCGACGCCCAGGACTGGGCACCGGTCGCCGTCAGGGACGAGCCGACCGACGTGCTCGAGCCGCAGACGGCCGTCGACGTACGCGTCACCGAGGAGCTCGAGACCGCCGAGCGGATCGACTCGCCGACGGACGGTGTCTACCTCTACGACCTCGGGCAGAACATGGTCGGCCACGTCCGCCTCACCGTGCAGGGCGAGAAGGGTCAGACGGTCACGATCCGTCACGGCGAGGTGCTCAACCCCGACGGCACCCTCTATACGGCCAACCTGCGCTCCGCGAAGGCCACCGACACCTACACGATCGGCTCCGACGAGCCCGAGACCTTCGAGCCGTCCTTCACCTTCCACGGCTTCCGCTACGTCGAGATCTCCGGGCTGGACGAGGCCCCCGACGCCTCCGACATCGTCGGCGTCGTGGTCGGCACCGACGGCGACCTGACCAGCACCCTGGACACCGACTCCGACCTGGTCGACCAGCTGCATCGCAACATCGTGTGGGGGATGCGCGGCAACTTCCTCTCCATCCCCACCGACACCCCGGCACGTGACGAGCGGATGGGCTGGACCGGCGACATCAACGTCTTCGCCCGCACGGCGGTCTACAACATGGACTCCGAGTCGTTCCTCACCAAGTGGCTGCAGGACCTGCGCGACACCCAGCGCCCGAACGGGTCGCTGCCCGGCGTCGCCCCGGTCGTACCCGGTCGCTTCGACGGCGGCTACGAGTCGGCCGGCTGGATGGACGCGGGCGTGCACGTGCCCTGGACGCTGTGGCAGGCCTACGGCGACACCGGCGTCATCACGGAGAACTACGACATGATGAAGCGGTACGTCGACTTCCTCGACGCCGACTCGACCGGACACATCCGGTCCGCCGGTGGCTACCTGGACTGGCTCAACCTCGACGACCCGACCCCCGCGGACGTCCTGGACACAGCGTTCGTCGCGAAGAGCACCCGGGAGTTCGCGCAGATGGCGAAGGCCGTCGGCAGGGATGCCGACGCCGCGGCGTACCAGGCCCGCTTCGAGGCCATCCGGACCGCCTACCAGCAGGCGTTCATCGCCGCTGACGGCTCCGTCAAGGGCGACAGCCAGACGGCGTACATCCTCACCCTGACCAACGACCTCGAGCCCGAGGACCGTCGCGACGCGGTCTACGACCAGTTCGTGCAGACGCTCGAGCGGCGCGACTACCACCTCTCCACCGGGTTCCTCGGTGTGGACGGGCTGCTGCCGGCGCTGACCAAGGCCGGACGCACCGACATCGCCTACCGGCTGCTGCAGCACGAGGACTACCCGTCGTGGGGCTACGAGATCGGCAAGGGCGCCACCACGATCTGGGAGCGCTGGAACTCGATCAACCCGGACGGCACCTTCAACGACGTGGGCATGAACTCCTTCAACCACTACGCCTACGGCGCCGTCGGCGAGTGGATGTATCGCACCATGGCCGGCGTCTCGGCGGCCGAGCCCGGCTATCGCAAGGTGACGATCGCACCCGAGCCCGGCGCGGGTGTCGAGCACGTCGACTACAGCCTGCAGACCCCGTACGGCACGGTGAAGAGCGCCTGGGCGACCGACGACGGGCCGATGACCCTCGAGGTGACCGTCCCGGCGAACACGACCGCCGAGGTCCGGATCCCGGCCGCCAACCGCTGGGCGGTGACCGAGGGCGGATCGCCGATCGAGAACTCGGAGGACGTCGAGTTCGTGCGCTACGACGGCAACGCGCACGTGGTCGTCCTGGAGATCGGGTCCGGCGACTACAGCTTCAGGGTCGCGCCCGCGCTCGGTGACATCGGTGCCGCCCGGGCCGAAGCCGCCGAGGCGGCTGTGGACGTCTCCTCGCTGTCGCTCAACGGTCCCGCCGGCAGGGCCGCCAAGCGCGACCTCGCGAATCGGACCGCATCCCTGCGCGCCGAGATCGGCGAGGCATGGGATCTCGCCGCCCGTGACGCCGACGAGGAGCGGATCGCCGAGGCGGTCCACCGCGCCCTCGCGGCGGTCGCGAACCTGGACCGGACAGTTCGGATGTACGCCGACAACGGCACCCTCTCCGAAGCGACCGCGACCGGCCTGCGCAACCGGCTGACGGCGATCGGGAAGAGCCTCTCCCGAGCATCGGCCAGGTTGGTCGGCGCGGTCGCCACGCTGCAGGTGCCCGCGGACGAGGTGCTCCCCGGTGATGCCGTCGAGGTCTCGGTGCGAGTCGACAACTCCGGCAAGCAGTCGCTGAAGGAGGTCGCCTCGTCGCTCACGCTGCCGGAGGGCTGGACGGCGGAACCGGTCGGCGCCCACACCGACACCGTGCCCGCCGGTGGCCAGGTCGAGCACACCTACGAGGTGAGCGTGCCCGGAGATGCTGCCGTGGGTCCTGTCGACCTGACCGGGCAGCTGTCCTACAGCCGCTCGGGTGGCACCGCCACGCTGCCGGTGGGAGGCACCCTCCTGGTCGGCTCCGGAGTGCAGATCACCGCGACGTCGAGCGCCCCGGCGTCGGTCGACGGCGGGCAGACCGCGACGATCACCACCACGCTGCACAACCGCAGCGGCGTCACCCAGCGCGGCGACCTGTCGCTGGCCGGACCCGGTGGCTGGTCGGCGGAGCCGGCGGGCTTCGAGATCCCGGCAGGCCAGGACGCCGACATCGACATCGAGGTCGTCGTGCCGCAGACGGTCGTGGCAGGTCCGGTCTCCCTGACCGTCTCGACCGGAGCCACACCGACGGAGCAGGCGGCAGCCACCGTGACCGTCGGCCTCGCGACGCCACCGGCGGACTCGACCGACCACATCGATCTCGGCGAGACGACCTCGGAGTCGGCCCACGGGCTGACCGCCTCCGAGCGGTCGGGGACCAATCAGGAGGCCGGTCTGACCCGCCGCTACACACACTCCTCCTACCCCGGCGGCTGGTTCGAGCTCGACGCCGCGGTGCCGGTGGACCGACGGTTCGTGGTCCGCGTCGTCGAGACGTTCGACGGTGCGCGACGCAAGACCTACGACGTCGAGCTGGACGGCCAGGTCGCGCACAGCGTCGACCTGACCCGCACGGCCGGCGGCCAGGGCACCATGACCCACCAGTTCCTGGTGGAGCCCTCGGCACTGACCGCTGACGGCTCGATGCGGATCCGGTTCCAGGACACCGGCGCCGACTACGACCCGTCGGTCGCAGACGTGTGGGTGGTGCCGGTGGGGTGAGGCTCATCCGAGCGCCACGACGCGCAGCTGATGAGGCGGCGGGCAGTTCGCGACCCACTGGTCCCGGCACTCCGGGCACAGCAGATAGGTGTGGGTGCAGCGGTCGTCGGGACAGATCACGGTCACGGCGTACGCCGCCGCCTCGCCACAAGGCTCTGCGTCGCTGTCCGGGCTGCCACAGCTGCACTCGCAGGCGGGCCGCTCGCCGAGCTCCTCCTCGAGCCGCTCGATCTCCTCATCGATGGTCGTGCTGATGGTCATGACATCTCCTCCGGCTGGATCGGATGTCGTCCTCACCACCACCTAAGCAGAGGCCACCGACATTTCTGCCTCGTGGATCGTGGTCTCGAAAGCGAGGTCGGACCGGGAGCCGCCGACCGGGCTCAGCCGCACCACGACCCCGGTCGCGACGTCCAGCGCGATGTCGTACGCCTCGGGGTAGACCGTCCCCGCGGGCGGCTCCCATTCCGGGGCCCCGTCGCCGTACTCGTACCAGTCGGAGATCCGTGACCACAGCAGCGGACAGCACCCGCACCGCGGCTCGTACCCCTCACCGGGCACGGCCCGCGCCCACCAGGTCTCCCGGCCGGCCAGCGGCTCCGAGCGCAGGTCGCTCAGCGTCACATCTTCCGACAGCTCCTCGGGATCGAGCATCGACACGAACACGTAGTTGTCCCACATCGGGTCGTCGATGTCGTGGGTGTAGGCGCGCGGCCGGCTCGCCACGAGACCGTCGGCGCGCAGAACCGGCTCCGGAAGCGCGCTCGCCTCCTCCTCGACGACTCGATCGCCCCGGGCGTCGCGGACCCGCAGCCGGCCGGGCCGGCGCAGCCAGCACTCGACGTCCACGTCCGGCCACGTCCGCCAGGTGAAGTGCAGTGCGGTGAAGCGCCACGGCGACGATCGGGCGAGCGCGCGGAACGTGTCCTCGGTCAGCTCAGCTTCCATCCGACCCACCCTCGTCCAGCCAGCGGCCGTTCCGCATCAGATGACGTCCCTCGAGCTCGTTCTCCTCGCGCCAGGCCTGGACCTTGGTCGGCCGGACCCGGATCAGGCTGTCGGCCCAGCGGCTCGGGTCGCCACCCTGCTTGGCCGCGTAGATCTCGAGGACCCGCGGCGGCGTACGCTCCATCGGCTCGACCTCGGCGCGACCGTCGATGATCACGACGTCGCGCAGCTCGCCGAGCGCGAGACGCACGGCCGGCGAGGCGGAGAGGTTCCGCTGCGTACGCGCCCCGCCCATGCTCGCGATCCAGATCTCGCCCTCCCACCACACGAAGGAGATCGGCACCAGCCACGGCTGGTCGTCGTGCGCCGACGCGATCCACAGGTCGACGTCGTTCTCCAGACGGGCGCGGGTGTCGGCGAGTCTCTGGTCGAGTGAGCGAGGGTCAGCCATGGCCGCACCCTAGTCGCCGACCGAGCGGGCGACCTACGGCTTTCTGGGGAGTTCTGGAGGAGGATGGGCGCATGGAGACCTGGGAGTTCGAGGCCGAGCTGTGGCCGTGGAAGGGCGAGACCGATGCCTGGATCTTCGTGACCGCTCCGCCCGAGGTCACCGAGGAGATCCGGGAGGCGTCGGTCGCGACCGGCCCGCCCCGCGGCTTCGGTTCGGTGAGGGTCGAGGCGCGGATCGGCACGACCATCTGGAGAACGTCCGTCTTCCCAGGTCAGGAAGGCTATGCGCTGCCGATCAAGAAGGCCGTACGCCGCAAGGAGGACCTCCAGGTCGGCGACCGCGCGCTCGTGTCCATCACCCTCGTCTGACGCCCGCGGGACCAGGCACAGGCGGGTGGAGACGGGTCGGCGCTAGCCGCGGCCCTTGAGCCGGGAGCGAAGCACGAGCCGGGCCGCCGGGCCGAGATCCTCGATGACCTCGACGAGCGAGCCGAGCTGCTCGAGGGCGGCGAAGGCCGAATCGGCGCCGGGGCGGTCCACCCCGTCGTACATGAGCAGGCCGACGAACGCCGAGCTGATCGCGCGCGACAGGCCGGGCGCGTCCACCACGCTCTCGACCGGGCTCCCCTCGAGCGCACGGGCGACCGCGGCCTCGATCTCCTCGTTCCACCGGCCCATCGCATAGCGACCTGTCTCGGCCAGCGTCTTGTCCCGCTGCGCACCGGCCAGCAGCTGCGACATCACCGTGATGTTGCCCGCGGCTCGCTCCCGCTCGTGGAGAACCCGCCCGAGCGCCAGCAGCTCGCTCAGCGAGGTCACCTCGGCGAGCTCGTCGCGGTAGGACGCCGCCGCCTCGTCGGTCGCCGCCCGGCACGCCTGGTCGACCAGGTCCATGACGGTCCCGAAGTGGTAGAAGACCAGCGCCTGGTTGACCCCCGCCCGGTCGGCGACCGCCCGCGCCGAGACACCGGCGATCCCGTCCTCCTTGAGCAGGTCGGTGACCGCCGACATCAGCTTGGCCTTGGTGGGGTTCATTCTGCGGCGGGCTCCTGGGTGACGAGCAGGTCGAAGAGGATCAGCACGCAGCCGAGTATGCCCCCGCAGGCGAGCGCCAACAGCATGGCCACGGCGACGACGCCCGGCTCGGACGCCCCGGTATCCGACAGGCCCACCACGGCGCTCGAGATGCTGCAGACCATGCCCAGGGCGACGGCTCCGATCACCGTGTGCTGGAGCGGGATCCGTACGCCGCGTATCACGGCTTCTCCGAACCAGGCCGCCACCGCCCCGGAGAGGCCGGCGATGGCGAGCAGGGCGCCGATGCTCTCACCCGCAACGCCCGGGCCGTCGTTCTCGACGAACATCGCGAACCCCAGCGCGAAGGTGATCCCGAACCCCACGAGGCCGGGCCAGATCCGGTCGAAGACCGGCGACGACGGCAACAGCACGGCCGGCGCGACCAGTGCCGAGGCGATCAGTCCCACGACGGCGCCGACGAAGCCGCCGTACCAAGCGCCCATGAGCGTCCCGAAGACCGGCACCATCACGCTCCCCACGCCTCCTCCGACAACCACACCGAGGACGGCTCCGAAGAACCACCACCGGCACAACGCCCAGAACACAGACCACATCCGCTCCGCCACGTACGCCTCCTCGAGTCATTTGAGCGATCGCTCAAATCTAAGGTAGCGCAGATCTTGAGCGATCGCTCAAATAGGTTCTAAGGTCGCTCGTATGAAGATCGTGATCCCCGGCGGAACCGGCCAGGTCGGAGGCGTCCTGCGACGTGCCTGGAGCACTCGCGGACATGAGGTCGTGGTGCTCTCCCGCCACCCGGAAGTACTGGAGGACGGCGTACGCCACCGCCTCTGGGACGGCCGCACGATCGGTCCGTGGGCCGAGGAGATCGACGGCGCGGACGTGGTGGTCAACCTCGCGGGCCGGACGGTCAGCTGCCGCTACACCGCTGCCAACCTGACGCAGATGATGGACTCGCGGGTCGAGTCGACCCGGGTCGTCGGCGAGGCCATCGCGAGGGCGGCCGACCCGCCGAACGTCTGGCTGCAGATGAGCACCGCGACGATCTACGCCCACCGCTTCGACGCGCCCAACGACGAGGCCACCGGCATCATCGGCGGCGACGAGCCGGACGTGCCCGGCTACTGGGAGTTCTCGACGCGCATCGCCAAGCACTGGGAGGCCGAGCAGGCCGCGGCGGCGACCCCGCAGACCCGCAAGGTGGCGCTCCGCTCGGCGATGGTGATGAGCCCCGACAAGGGCGGTGTCCTCGACGTACTTCTCACCATGGCCCGCCTCGGCCTCGGCGGCCCGGTCGCCGGCGGCGAGCAGTTCGTCTCGTGGATCCACGAGCGGGACTTCGTACGCGCCTGCGATCTGCTCATCGAGCGCGCCGACATCTCCGGGCCGGTGAACATGGCGGCCCCCGGATCGCTGCCCCAGCGCGACCTGATGCGCGTGCTGCGCACGGAGGCCGGGATGCCCATCGGGCTGCCCGCCACCGCCTGGATGGCCGAGATCGGCGCCTGGGTGATGCGTTCGGACACCGAGCTGCTCCTCAAGAGCCGGCGCGTCGCCCCGGGACGGCTGCTCGAGGCGGGCTTCGAGTTCGAGCTCCCCGAGTGGGAGGCGGCCGCCCGCGACCTCGTCGCCCGAGCACGGCGGCGGAGAAACCATTCGCATCGCGCGCATGCGGGGAGCACGATGGACGGGTGACCCGCGCGACCTGGCAGCCCCGACCCGACGACGCCGAGACCCTGAGACGGTTCTTCGGCAAGGACGGGCGGCTGCTCACGATCCCGTCGAAGCACGTCAAGAAGCTGGTCGTGCTCAACCAGCTCGCGCAGTCCTTCGAGCTCGGGAAGGTCTATCCCGAGCGGGAGGTCAACGAGATCCTGGGCCGCTTCCACGAGGACGTCGCCGCCCTGCGCCGCTACCTCTACGAGGAGGGGTTCATGATGCGCGAGGGCGGCTTCTACTGGCGCGATGGCGGGAGCGTCGACATCTGAGCGGCGACGCCTCTGCCCGATCGGGCATGATGCGCCCCATGACGATGCCGGACCAGTCGGGCCAGCCGGTGCCCGGACAGCCGCCCGTGGGGTGGATCGACCTGACCATCCAGGGCAGCCACATGACCTCCAACCTGATCGTGCCGACGGTGCTGCTCAACGGCCACCAGATGCCGACGCAGTACGGACGCAACGTCTTCCCGGTGCCGCCGGGCCGTTGGAACGTCGACATGTACACCCAGTGGACCTGGAAGTTCGGCAAGGCGTCGCTGAGCTGTGACGTCGCCGAGGGGCAGACGGTGCCGGTCTTCTACGCCTCTCCGCTGACCGGGTTCAGCAAGGGTGCGATCGGGCACGTCAAGCAGCGCAAGCCCGGCGTCCTCGGGTTCGTCCTCATGATGGTCGTGCTGGTGCTCATCATCGTGGCCGTCGTGGGCCTGGGCGTCGTCGCCGGCTGACGACCGCGCGGGGACACGAGCCGAACTGTCGGTGCCCACCGATAGCGTCAGCACTGTGACCACCACCGAACCGCGCGGCCGAAGCGAAGCCCGGGGCAACCGACGGGGCTTCGCGGTCCTCGACGTCGAGACCACCGGGCTCGACCCCTACCGCGACCGCGTGATCCAGGTGGCGATCCGCCAGATCGCCGCGGACGGCACCGCCGAGTCGGAGTGGGAGACGCTGGTGAACCCGGGCGCCGGCGTCGACCCGGGGCCGGTCGAGGTCCACGGCCTGACCAGCGCCCATCTCGCGGGCGCCCCGCCCTTCCGGGACGTCGCCGCCATGATTGCCGAGCGCCTCGCCGGCCGGGTCTTCGTGGCCCACAACGCCGCGTTCGACTGGGCGTTCGTGGCCGTGGAGTCCGACCGTGCCGGTGTGCGGCTGGAGGTCCTGGACTGGTTGTGCACGATGCGGTTCGCGAAGGCGCTCGCCCTCGACGTGCCGGACAAGTCGCTGGCCACCATCGCCGCCTACTACGCGGTCGAGCAGCTGAAGGCGCACGACGCCGGTGACGACACCCGGGTGGCCGCGGAGATCCTGCTGCGCGAGCTGGCCGACGCCGACCGGGCCGGCCTCACGCTGCCGCTGGTCGCGTGCAACAGCGCGCGACACCGGCTGAAGCGAACCGTGCGCCGCTGGTTCAGCCGCCTCGCTCGACCATCTCGTTGAGATCGTCCCATCACGCGGGACGTCTCCCGAACAAATGCAACCGGAGGACCCCGTTCGGGCATCAGTATGTCGTCGGCCCGATCTAACCTGGAGGGCCCTGGTCCGGAGCGAGGCGATGAAGATGGTCAAGCGGGCATTGATCGCGGGGGCGCTCGCCGCCCTGCTGGCAACCACGTTCGCAGCATGCGCCACCGAGCCGGCCGCCGCCCCCGAGGCCAGCGCCTCGACCGCCGGCTCCTCCTCGGCGAGCCCGTCGCCGAGCGCCACGCCCACCCCGACTCCCAGCGCGAAGCCCAAGCCCAGGCCGAAGCCGTCCCCCACCTCGGGCCCGCGGCTGTTCGGCAAGGGCGACAGCGGCGACGACGTACGTGACCTGCAGGCGCGCCTGAAGCAGATCGGATGGTTCAACGCCGGCGTGACCGGGTTCTACGGCAACGTCACCACCGAGGCCGTCTCCGGATTCCAGGCCAAGCGCGGCATCGCGGTCACCGGCTTCGTGGACCAGACGACCCTCGACCGGCTCCACGCGATGACCCGCGAGCCGACCGCGGCCGAGCTGACCGACGCCCCGCCCCCGGTCCCGGCGGGCAAGCTCGACCCGCGCTGCCTGACCGGCCGGGTGATGTGCATCGACAAGTCCACCTCGATGCTGCGCTGGGTGATCGGCGGCACGGTGCAGATGAGCGTCGAGGTGCGGTTCGGCTCGCAGGAGCTGCCCACCCGCGAGGGCCAGTTCTCGGTCTTCGCCAAGAGCCGCGACCACGTCTCCTCCATCTACAAGACCCCGATGCCGTTCGCGATGTTCTTCTCCGGCGGCCAGGCGGTCCACTACTCCCCCGACTTCGCCGCCAACGGCTACAACGGCGCCTCCCACGGCTGCGTGAACGTGCGCGACTACGGCGCCATCACCTCGCTCTACGACCAGGTGAACATCGGCGACGGCGTCGTCATCTACTGGTCCTGAGAACCGCCACGGACCGGCGTCCGGCCCTCGGGCGCGATTGAGGAGGCGTACGCCGCGCGCCTTAGGCTTGAGCCATGAAGGCGCTGCTCCTGGAGAACATCCATCCCGTCGCTGTCGAGAACCTCGAGAAGGCCGGCTTCGAGGTCGAGCTGCGCAGCAAGTCCCTCTCCGAGGACGAGCTGGTGGCCGACCTGCCCGGCGTGACGCTGCTCGGCATCCGCTCCAACACCCACATCACCCCGCGGGTGCTGGACGCGGCCACCGACCTCAAGGCGATCGGCTGCTTCTGCATCGGCACCAACCAGGTCGACCTGACCGAAGCCGCCGAGCGCGGCGTCGCCGTCTTCAACGCCCCCTACTCCAACACCCGCTCGGTCGTCGAGCTGGTCATCGGCTACATCATCTCCCTGGCCCGACGGCTGCCGGAGAAGACCGAGAAGATGCACGCCGGCGTCTGGGACAAGTCCGCGAAGGGCTCCCACGAGGTCCGTGGCCGCACGCTCGGCATCATCGGCTACGGCAACATCGGCACCCAGCTGTCCAACGTCGCCGAGGCACTGGGGATGTACGTCATCTTCTACGACATCGCCGACCGCCTCGCCCACGGCAACGCACGCCGGATGAAGTCCCTCGACGCGCTCCTCGCGGAGGCCGACGTGGTCTCCATCCACATCGACGGACGCCCGGGCAACCTGGGCATGTTCGGCGAGGAGCAGTTCGCGAAGATGAAGCCGCGCTCGCTCTTCATCAATGCCGCACGTGGCTTCCTGGTCGACAACGACGCGCTGCGCAAGCACATCGAGTCCGGACACATCGCCGGCGCCGCGCTCGACGTCTTCCCGATCGAGCCCAAGGCCCAGGGCGACGCCTTCGAGAGCCCGCTCCAGGGTCTCGACAACGTCATCCTGACCCCCCACGTGGGCGGCTCCACGCAGGAGGCCCAGGAGGAGATCGGCTGGTTCGTCTCCGGCAAGCTGCGCGACTTCATCGGCTCCGGTTCGACCGCCCTGAGCGTCAACCTGCCGGCCGTCCAGCCCCCGCCGATGGCGGAGGGCTCGCGACTCGCGCTGCTGCACGACAGCGTCCCCGGCGTGCTCGCCGAGCTCAACAACCTGCTCGCCTCCGAGGGCGTCAACGTGACCGGTCAATACCTGGCCACCAGCGGCGAGACGGGCTTCGTGGTCACCGATGTGACCAGCGTGCCGCCCACGACGCTGGAGAAGATCGCGGGCAACCCGCACACCAGGTGGGTGCGCGCCTACCACGCCTGACGCTAGCGTTCTGGCCCATGGAGCTCCCTCGACATTGGCCGCTGCCAGAGGCGACCGACCTTCTCGGTGAGGTTCTGGCGGCGTACGACGAGCCGACCCGCCGCTACCACGACCGCCGGCACCTCTCGGAGGTGCTGGACCGGATCGAGGAGCTGCGGGAGGAGGGAGAGCGCTTCGACGCGCTGACCGTCACCCTGGCGGCCTTCTTCCACGACTCCGTCTACGACGGGGAGCGGGACGCCGAGGAACGCTCGGCAGCCTGGGCCGAGGACGCGCTGGCCGCCTACCTGGAGGCCGACGTGGTCGCCGAGGTCGCCCGGCTGGTGCGGTTGACCGAGACCCACGACCCGGAGCCCGACGACCACAGCGGCCGAGTGCTCTCCGACGCCGACCTGGCGATCCTGGCGGCCCCGGCGGAGCGCTACGAGGAGTACGTCGCGACGGTCCGTGAGGAGTATCAGCACCTGTCCGACGAGGAGTTCCGCGACGGTCGCGCCCAGGTTCTGGAGCGGCTGCTGGAAAAGGAGTCGCTCTTCTCGACACCCTTCGCGCGGATCAGCTGGGAGGCCGCCGCGCGGGCCAACATCTCGGCCGAGATGGAGACCCTCACCACATATCTGTCACCTGACCGATAACAATTCGCCCGGTCGGTCGGACCGGTGGCAGAATTTCGTGGTGAGCTTCCAGACGTACGCCGACCTGTGGCGGATTCCTGACGTTCGCCGCATCCTCGTGCTGGGTCTGTTCCTGCGGATCCCGATGCCGGCGTCCTCTGTCATCGTGACCCTGCACGTGGTCGGCCCGCTGGACCGCTCCTACGCCGAGGCCGGCCTGGTCTCGACGGTGCTGGCGATCGCGATGGCGATCTCAGGGCCCTGGCTCGGCCGGCTCCTCGACCGCCTCGGCCTGCGGCGTACGCTCCTGCTGCCGCTGGCCATCCTCCCGATCGCCTGGTCGATCGCGCCCTGGGTCGGCTACCTTCCGCTGATCGCGCTGATCGCCGTCGCCGGGCTCTTCACCGTGCCGTCCTGGTCGATCGTGCGCCAGGTCGTGCTCCGCTCGGTCGAACCCGGGCAGCGCACCGCGGCGCTCAGCGCCGACGCAATCATGACGGAGCTCGCCTTCATGGTCGGGCCGGTGATCGGCGTGCTCAGCGCCAGCTACCTCGGCACCTCGTGGGCGCTGCTGGTGACCCAGTGGCTCGGGATCGCTGCGGCCATCGTGCTGTGGCTGCTCAACCCGAGCATCACCGAGGGCGAGCCGGCCGTACCGAGCGACGCGGTCCCCAGCGACTCCGGTGTCCCGGCTCGCCGCTTCGCACTTCCGTCGTGGGTCAGCCCGGGCGTCGTACTCCTCCTCGCCGGCACCTTCACCGCCTCGCTCATCCTCATCGCCGAGGACCTCGGCACCGTCGCCGCGATGCGCGACTTCGACCGCACCGCCCTCCTCGGCCTGGTGATGGCGATCTGGGCCCTCGGTTCCCTGGTCGGCGCGCTCGTCTACGGCGCGCTCAACCGCCACCCGTCCGCCGCGGTGATGCTCGTCCTGCTGGGCGCGACCACGGTGCTCACCGCGTTCGCCTGGGACACGATCTCGTTCGCCGCGCTGCTCCTGCTCAGCGGCTTCTTCTGCGCGCCGACCCTGACCGCGGCGCTCGAGGCGATCACCAGCCGCGTCCCCTCGACCGTACGCGGCGAGGTGATGGGCTGGCACGGCTCGGCGATCACCCTCGGCAGCGCCGTCGGCGCACCCACCGCCGGGTTCGCCATCGACCTGATCGGCTGGCAGGGCGGGTTCGTCCTCGGCGGCGGGCTCGGCCTGCTCATCGCGGCGGCCATCTGGCTCACCGTGCGTCGGATGTCCACCCCTTCGGCCGAGGCGTCGGTCCCGCCGGGCGAGAAGTCGCCCGCGCCGGCCGAGTAGTCACCGCGGCGCCCTCTGGGCCGACGTATGTGACGCCTCAGCCGGGGGTGACGCCTCCGCGCTTCGCGCGGTCACCCCTCGGCTATCGGGGTTTGCGGCGGCGCAGGCCGGCCGCGAGGAGTGCGGAGACCAGCGCTCGGGAGGTGACCTCGACCGCACCGGCGGCGACCATGTCGTCGTACGCCTCGGCCGGCACGTCGTAGTGATCCCGGTCGAACCCGCGGGCCGGGATCCCCATCCGGCTCGCGAAGGCGTGCAGCTCCTCGTAGGAGGTGTCACTGGCCAGGTGCGACCACATCCGGCCACGGCTCGGCACGTTCGGCGGATCGATCAGAATCACAGGCTGCATTGTTGGCGATTGCTCCGCAATTCGCGAGCGCTTCCGCTTGACCCTCGTCTTCCTCCGCTCCGCTCGTCGCTACGCTCCTCCCTCCGCTGCGTCCAGACGAGGGACGCTCCAGCACTGGATTGTTGGCGATTGCTCCGCAATTCGCGAGCGCTTCCGCTTGACCCTCGTCTTCCTCCGCTCCGCTCGTCGCTACGCTCCTCCCTCCGCTGCGTCCAGACGAGGGACGCTCCAGCACTGGCCTGTTGGCGATTGCTCCGCAATTCGCGAGCGCTGAATCGCTTCTCGCCTCCTTGACCGGTGGGCGAGAATGGTCGGTGATGAACACGACAGTGCTGTTCGAGGCTCGGGCGAGGGTGCTCCATGACCTCGATGCGCGCGGACTCGCAGGGGCGGCGGCCGTGTCGGCCCTCGAGGACGCGATGACCGAGCGCGGCTGGTGGGTTGAGCAGTGGCCGGAGGGGAAGGCGTACGTCGCGGGCCTGGTCGCCCAGGACGTGCAGGACGTGCTCTTCGACGAGAGCTCCGAGCGCTGGCCCGTGTGCACGCTCTGTCCGCCCGAGGCGCCGGTGCACTCGCTCCACATCACCCCCGACCTGGGCGGCCCGGACCCGATCTGGGTCTGCGAGGAGAGCGGCGACGTGGTCGCGCCGCTCGGCGACCTCTGAGCCGCAGGCGTCAGGAGGGGCCGAGCTGCAGGTGCAGCGCGTAGCGGTCGGCGCGATAGACCGAGCGGCAGACCTCGACGTAGCGATCCCCTGCGACCGACTTCCGCTGTCTGCGGAGCACAGGCACACCGACCGAGAGGCCGAGCAGCGTGGCCTCCTCGATGTTGGCCACGTCGGCTCGGAACGTGTCGTCGACCCACGAGGGGCGCATGTGCCGGCGGGCAAGCTCGGCGTAGAGGCTGGTCGGCGTGGTGCGCTCGAGCATCCCGGGCACGATCGCCTCGTCGAGGTAGACGTCCTCGATACAGATCGGCACCCCGTCGCCGCGGCGCAGACGCCGCCAGTGGACGACGGCCGCGCCCTCCTTGATCGCCAGCGCACGCGCGATGGTGGGCCCGGCCTTCTCCCGGCCGAGCAGCAGCGTCTCGGAGGAAGCCTGCATCCCCCGGCGAGCCATCTCCTCGCTGAACCCGAGCACCGGACTCTGCGCCCGCGGCGGACGCGCCACGAACGTGCCCCGGCCCGGGATCCGGACCAGCAGACCGTCGGCGACGAGCGCGTCGAGCGCCTGCCGCACGGTCGCCCTGGCGACGCTGAACTTCTGGACCAGCTCGCGCTCCGAGGGCGCGGACGCACCCGGGCTCTCCCCGATGACCAGCTCCCGGACGTACTCCCGGATCTGGACGTGCTTGAGCGAACGCTCACCGTCGACCGACCGGACCATGAGCAGAGCGTAGGTGTACACATGGCGTACGGTCCCGGGTTTGGTCAAGTTGTGACATTGCAATGAGATGAGGCGGATCAGGTGCAACGAAACCCGAATGCAGGATTTCGCTAGAACACATGTTCGATCCCGAGGTATGCTGCAAGGGTGGACTTCCAGGGAACACTCTTCGCCCCCACCGACGACGAGACCACCGAGACGACCTACGAGCGGATCCATCTGGACCGCGGAGCCTGGGTGGACGTCGCCCGCGGCTGGCTGCCTGATCCCGACGACGTCTTCGCGGCCCTGGTCCACGACGTCCCATGGCGCGAGGAGCGTCGACAGATGTACGACCGCGTCGTCGACGTGCCCCGACTCCTGCACACCTACCTGCAGGGCGACCCGCTCCCCCACCCGCGGCTCGCCGAGGCCCGCGGCCGCCTCACCGCTCATTACCTGCCCGAGCTCGGCGAGCCGTTCGTGACCGCGGGCTGCTGCTACTACCGCAACGGCAACGACTCGGTCGCCTGGCACGGCGACAGGATCGGTCGCGGTCGCAGCAACGACACGATGGTCGCGATCGTCTCCGTCGGCGACCCGCGCCGTCTGGCGCTGCGGCCCCAGGGCGGCGGCAAGGGCATGAGCATCGAGATGGGCCACGGCGACCTGGTCGTCATGGGCGGCTCCTGCCAGCGCACCTGGGAGCACGCCATCCCCAAGGTCTCCTCCGCCGGCCCCCGGATCTCGGTCCAGTTCCGGCCCCGCAACGTCTTCTGAGACTGGCTCAGGAGGCTGCGACGCCGTCCAGGAGGTTGGCGACAAGGGCGGTGGCGAACTCGCGGGTGACGGGCTCGTCGGGGATGAGCAGCCGGTGGTAGACGGATCCCCAGAGCTGGTCGATGAGGACGCGTACGTCGACGTCGGAGCGGAGCTGGCC
The DNA here is from genome assembly GCF_036090055.1 of Nocardioides sp. NBC_00368. NCBI lineage: Bacteria > Bacillati > Actinomycetota > Actinomycetes > Propionibacteriales > Nocardioidaceae > Nocardioides > Nocardioides sp. NBC_00368. The sequence continues at coordinate 5,257,819 of NZ_CP107970.1, read as the reverse complement.
GGCTTCCTGGGCGCGGGTGAGGCGCTCCACGGCCAGGCGACGGCGCTCGGCGGAGTAGAGCGCTCGGTAGGCGGCCGCCAGCTCCGGGTCTGTCTGCGCTTCCCCGATCAGCTGGAGAAGCGCAGACCCGCCCTTCGTCTCGGTCATCACTGCGACGAAGGCATGCAGCTGGCTGAGGAGATCGGTGCGGATGTCGCCGGTGTCCGGGAAGGCCAGGGTGTCCTCGACCGCATGGAAGTATCCGTCGAGGGCGAGCGCGCCCCGAGACGGCCACCACTTGTAGAGCGTGGTCTTGCTGACGCCCGCGACACGGGCCACCCGGTCGAAGGTGAGGTCGGCCATACCCTCGGTGAGGAGCAGTTCACCCGTCGCGCGAAGGATGTCGGCTCGGACCTCGTCGGCGGGTCGGCGGCCCCGTCCTCGGCGCGGCGGAACGTCCTCGGCGGTCATGATCCGCCCCCTTCTGATGTCGATCGGTGAGCCAGTGTATGGGGCACCAGCAGCAAGACGTCTCACCGAGCGATGGTGAGAAGGTCGGCGAGGTCGACGCGGGTGAGGAACTCGCGACGGACACGATCGGCCACGTCGGAGACCTCCTCCGAGCCGTCGTCAGCCGGATCGATGTGGACCCGGAACGGACGCTCACCGGCCGGCAGGGACACGATCCGAGCGATCTCGTCGGAGACCATCGAGGCGTCCGCGTCGGCCGGAGCCAGCGCGGCGAGCTTCTCGGCCACCTGGCCCATGAGCCCGGCGTAGCGCGTCTCGTACGCCGCCTCGACCGCCGTGTCGGCGGGCCGTCCGGAGTGCGCGAAGTGGTTCGTGCCGCTGGTGAACGAGCCGGGCACGACGATCGAGGTCTCCACACCCCACCGGGCCAGCTCACCGGCATAGGAGACGGCGAGGGAGTCCATGCCCGCCTTGGCCGCGAAGTAGGGGGCCAGGTAGGGCGGCGTACCGCCCTTGACCGAGGAGCTCGACACCCACACCACCAGGCCGGCACCCCGTGCCCGCATGCCCGGCAGCACCGCCCGGTTCACCCGCTGGGTCGAGAGCACGTTGACGTCGTAGAGCTCGGCCAGCTGCTCGGGCGTGAACGCCTCGGTCGGGCCGACCACCATGTGACCGGCGTTGTGGATGAGGACGTCGATGCGGCCGTGGTCGGCCTCGACCTGGGCGATGGCCGCATCCACCGAGTCCTGGGAGTTGACGTCGAGCTCGATCGCACGAAGGTCGACGCCGTGCTCGGTCGAGTAGTCGGCAGCGGCTCGAACAGCCGGGGCGTTGCGGCCGCCGGTCTCGCGCATCCCGGCATAGACGGTCTGTCCGGTCCGCGCGAGCGCGCGGGCGGTGAGGGCGCCGAAGCCGCTCGAGGCTCCGGTGATGACGACGATCTGATTCATGGCGTTGTCCTTCCTGCTGCTCGTCGACCCGGCTCAGACCATGCCGCCGTTGGCGTACACGACCTGGCCGTTGATCCACCGGCAGGGACCCGCGAGGAAGGCGACGACCTCGGCGATGTCCTCAGGCGTGCCGAGGCGGTGCAGCGGGTTCATGTTGGCCATCCGCTCGATGGTCTCCTCGTCCTTGTCGTCCAGGAACAGCGGCGTGGCGACCGGGCCTGGCGCGACCGCGTTGACGGTGATGTCGCGGCCGGCGAGCTCCTTGGCCAGCACCATGGTGAGGGCGTCGACAGCGCCCTTGGACGCGGTGTAGGCGGCGTACCCCGGCAGCGCGACCTTCTTGACCGAGGTCGAGAAGTTGATGACGGCGCCGCCGTCGCGGACCTGGTTCGCGGCGAGCTGCGAGACGACGAAGGTGCCGCGGATGTTGGTGCGGTGCATCCGGTCGAGGACATCCAGGTCCAGCGACGCGATCGGGCTCAGCGCCATGATCCCGGCGGTGTTGACGACGACGTCGATGCCGCCGAACGCCTCGCTGGTGGCCTTGAAGGCCTCGGCCATCGCGACCTCGTCCGCGACGTCGCCGCCGACTGCGATCGCCTGGCCGCCGGCCGCGGTGATCTCCGCGACGAGCTCCTCGGCCCGGCCGGCGTTGCCGGCGTAGTGAACGGCGACCGCGAAGCCGTCGCGGACGAGTCGCTCGACGACGGCCGTGCCGATGCCGCCCGAGCCGCCGGTGACGAGTGCGACGCGAGTGTTGGTGGTGCTGGTCATGGTGGTCTCCTTCAGGAGTCGATGTGAACGATGTGTCCATATAATCACAGATATGAACCGCCCGTCCACATATGTGTCTCATGCCACCTTCCGAAGGGTCCTCGCGGTTCGCGGAACGGGCTTTGGAGTGGGTCCCAGATGCGTTCCGTACGCTGGTAGGAAAGGATGGGACCGACAGCCGACGCCTCTGGAGCCGCCTTGACCACCACCGCACCAACCCTCGCCCCGCCATCCGCTGAGGAGATCGCCCGGGCGAAGGAGATCGTCGGGCGGATCAGCACCGCCTTCAGCAGCCGTGTGGTCGGCCAGGAACGCCTCAGGACGGCGCTCCTGATCGCGCTTCTCTCCGAGGGACACGTGCTGCTGGAGAGCGTGCCGGGGCTGGCCAAGACACTCGCCGCGAGCACGCTGAGCCAGACGGTCAAGGCGCAGTTCTCCCGGATCCAGTGCACCCCCGACCTGCTGCCGAGCGACATCATCGGCACCCAGGTCTACGACCAGCGCAACCACGAGTTCGAGACCCAGCTCGGACCGGTCCACGCCAACTTCGTGCTGCTGGACGAGATCAACCGAAGCTCCGCCAAGACCCAGAGCGCCATGCTCGAAGCGATGCAGGAACGCCAGACGAGCATCGCCGGCCACGTCCACCCGCTGCCGCGCCCGTTCATGGTGCTCGCCACGCAGAACCCGATCGAGGAGGAGGGCACCTACGTCCTCCCCCACGCCCAGATGGACCGGTTCCTGCTCAAGGAGATCGTCAACTACCCCAGCGACGGCGAGGAGCTCATCGTCCTGGAGCGCATCGAGGCCGGCACGCTCGGTCCCGACCACGAGGAGACCCGTCCGGTCGCCGACCCCGACGACGTGATCTGGCTCCAGGAGCTGACCAAGCGCGTCTACGTCGACCCGGCGATCAAGCGCTACATCGTCGCCCTCGTCCAGGCCACCCGCAACGCCCGCCAGCTGCTCGGGCCGGAGACGGGCTCCTACGTCGAGATCGGCGCGTCCCCGCGTGCCTCGATCGCGTTCCTGCAGGCGTCCCGCGCGGCGGCGCTGCTGCTCGGCCGTTCCTACGTCACCCCGGAGGACGTGCGCGAGCTGCGCCACAGCATCCTGCGCCACCGGCTCCACCTCAGCTTCGAGGCACTGGCGGAGAAGGTCCAGCCGGAGATGCTGGTCGACGCGCTGGTCCGCGCGGTCCCCAGCCCCTGAGCCGAGCCGACCTGAGCACCTGACCTGAGCACCGACATGGCGACGTACCTCCCCCGGATCCGCACGCGGCTGATGATCCATGCCCACCGCAAGGTCGTGGGCCTGCTCGACGGGGAGTACGCCAGCCTCCAGACCGGGCGCAGCATGGACTTCCACGACCTGCGGGAGTACGTCCCCGGCGACGACGTGAAGGACATCGACTGGAAGGCGACGGCCCGGTCCCGGAGCCTGCTGGTCAAGCGGTTCACGGCCGAGCGCCAGCATCTGGTGCTGCTGGCCATCTCCACGGGCCGGAGCATGGCCGCCCAGGCGACCGGCACCACGACCAAGCGTGACCTGGCGATCTTCACCGCCGGCCTGGTCGGCTGGCTGGGCGTACGCCACGGGGACAAGGTCGCGGTCGCCTACGGCGACTCGGAGACCCAGAAGCTCACCAAGCCCGCCGACACCGAGGTCGCGCTCGAGCGGGCGCTGGGGCAGGCCCACGACGCCATCACCCCCGATTCCGCCGAGGCGGACATCGTCGCCGTCCTGCGCCACATCGCCACCAACGTACGCCGCCGGGCGATCCTGCTCGTCGTCACCGACGAGCACTCGGTCAGCGACGAGATGGCCGCGATCCTGCGACGCCTCACCGTCCAGCACGAGGTGCTGGTCGCGGGCATCGACGACCTCGACCCGACCACCGCGGTGGCCGGCGCCGGCCCGACGGTCGACGTCGACACCGTCGCCGCCCTGCCGGGATGGCTCAGCGGCGACGCGGTCCTCCAGGCCCAGTACGCCGAGCTGGCCGCCGCCGAGGAGCACGGCCTGCGCAGCACGCTGGACCGCCTCGGCATCGCCTACCAGCGGGTCCGCGACGACACCACCGCCATCGGCGCCGTCTTCCATCTCCTGGAGAGGCACCGTCATGCGCGCCGGTAGCGTCCCGGAGGAGTTCCAGCAGCCGCTGGCCCACTCGGGCTGGTGGCTGGTGCTCGCGCTGGCGCTGCTCGCCGCGGTGGCGCTCTACTACCTCGCGGTCATCCTGCTGACCCGCAAGCGCCGCCCGGTCGTCGAGGTCGAGACGCCGTGGGTCCCCGAGCCGCGCGACCTGCGTGCCGAGCACCTGGCCGAGATCGACCGGATCGAGCGGGCGGTGCACCGCGGCGACGTACCGGCGCGGGTCGGCCACCAGCACCTGAGCCGCACCGTGCGCGACTACGTCGCCGAGGTCAGCCAGATCCCGGCCGACAAGATGGTCCTCGCCGACCTGAAGGCGACCGTACGCAGCGACCCCCGCACCCGTCCCCTGGCGATGGCCGTCGAGGTGATGTACCCGCCCGCCTTCGCCCCCGAGGAGGAGGGCCAGGCGGCCGAGCGCTTCCCCGAGGCGCTGGGCCGAGCCCGGCAGGTGGTGACGACATGGACCTGAGATGGCCCGTCCTCGGCGTGATCGTGCTGGTCGTCACGGCCATCGCCGTCGCCGCGATCGTCGTCCTCGCAGCCCGGGTGCATCGCCGCCCGGCCGACGCCGTGCTCGTCGCCCACACCGAGCGTCTCAAGCGGCTCCCCCGGTTTCGCGAGCTCGCCACCCAGCAGCGCTGGCTGTCCTGGTGGCAGACCGCGGGCATCGCGCTCGCCGTGATCGGCTGCATCTGGCTGATCGCCCGCCCGCAGACCACCGACATCACCCAGAACCGCTACTCCACCCGTGACATCGTGCTGTGCCTCGACGCCTCGACGTCGATGTTCGACGAGGACACCCAGGTCACCCAGGCCTACTCCCAGCTCGTCGCCGGTCTCAACGGTGAGCGGGTCAGCCTGGTCCTGTGGAGCGACGCCGCCGTCACCGTCTTCCCGCTCACCGACGACTACGGCTGGGTGCAGGACGAGCTGGCGCGGGCCGGCCGGGCCTTCGCCCTCGGCGACCAGGAGTACGTCGCCGGCACCTACCTCGGCAAGGAGCGCGCCTCCCTGATCAGCGACGGGATCGTCTCCTGCGTCAAGCGCTTCGACCTGTCCGACCCCGAGCGCGGCCGCGCAGTCATCGTCGCCTCCGACAACGACCCGCAGGGCGGTCCGCCGGTCTACACGCTGCCCGAGGCGACCGAGTTCGCCAAGGAGCGCGACGTCCAGCTCTACGGCATCGGCTCCGCCGACCTCAGCTTCCAGGAGGACAAGCGCGCCACCTTCGACAAGGCGATGACCGACACCGGCGGCACCTTCTCGCTGCTCGGTGACGACGGCTCGATCGAGTCCATCCTGGCCGGCATCGACCGGCTCTCGGCCGACGAGGTCGTCGAACCGCCGAAGTACCAGATCCGCGACGCTCCCGGCTGGCCGATCGCGACGATCGTCCTCGGGGTCCTCATGCTCATCGCCGGGTGGGTCTACGCCCTGGTGCGCTCCGGGAGACTGTCCCCGCGCCCCCGGCCGACTCCGCCCGCGGCCCCGTGGCCCCAGCAGACCGAGCAGGCCCGGCCACCGAGCGAGGTGGGCCGATGAGTGCTCTGGGATGGCAGATCCTCACGATCGTACGCCGGGTGCTGATCGTCCTGCTCACCGTCATCGTCCTGGTGCGGCCGAGCTGGGGCGCGGCACCGTCGGAGATGCGTACGGCCGATCTCGATGTCCTCGTCGTGGTCGACCGGACCCGGTCGATGGTCGCCGAGGACGGGCCCGACGGCGAGGCCCGGATGACGCAGCTCAAGAAGGACCTCAAGGCGCTCTCGGCGGCGCTGCCGTCGGTGCGCTTCGGGGCGATCACCTTCGGCGGCGAGGTCGTACGCACCGAGATGCCGTTCACCTACGACACCACGGCCTTCAACGCCTGGGTCGACGGTCTCTACGCCGAACGGGCCTTCGACGGGTCCGGCTCGATGGTCGACGCCCCGCGTGACGAGGTCATCTCGGCGCTCGAGCGCGACCAGGAGCGTTTCCCCGAGCGGCGCCGGATCGTGGTGTTCGCCTCCGACGGGGAGAACACCCGCGAGGGCGTCGACCAGCAGTCGTTCAGCGAGATCGACGACCTCTCCGCCGGCGGCGTGGTGCTCGGCTACGGCACCGAGGAGGGCGGCCGGATGCCGTGGGACGACGAACGCCCCCAGGACGGCTACCTCAAGGACGGCGAGGGCCAGGACGCCCGCTCCCGGATCGACCTGGCCAACCTGCGCGAGATCGCAGGTCAGATGGGTCTTCAGACGCTTCACCGCACGACGAAGGAGACCAAGGAGATCGCCACCGAGGCCTCCACCTGGGACTCCGAGATGCTGACCGAGAAGACCTCCGCCGGCGGCGAGGTGTCCCGCGCCTGGATCTTCGGCTTCCCCCTGCTGGCACTCTTGCTGTGGGAGCTGTGGGGCCACCGCCGCCGCGGGCACGAGGCCGAGGAGGTGCTGTCGTGACGCTGACCGAGACACCCGTCGAGACGACCGAGCCGCAGCACCCCGTACGCACCGCCCGCGAGCAGGTGCGGCGCGCGCTGCTGCTGGCCGGGATCGTGCCGGTGGTCATCGGGCTGGCCTTCCTGATGAAGGTGATCCTGATGGGCCACCACGACCGGGCCGGCCGAGACGCCTGGGACGTACGCGACGCCGCGACCGCGATGGAGCACTACTCCTCCAACCGCGAGCTCAACATCCTGCAGCCGTGGATCGCCCACTTCGACGCCGGCAACGCCGCCTTCCTCCTCGGCGAGAACGCCCGCGCGATCGCCTACTACGGCGAGGCCCTGGAGCGGGTGCCCGAGGACCACGAGTGCACCGTACGCATCAACATGTCGCTCACCCAGGAGGCGATCGGCGACCGCGCCCGCGACGCCGGCGACCAGCAGGGGGCGAAGGCGGCCTACGAGGAGGCGCTCGCCACGCTGGAGGAGGGCGACTGCCCCACCGACTCCGGCCAGGGCCCCGAGCAGTCGCAGCAGGGCGAGTCCGTCGAAGAGCGCCTCCAGGAGAAGCTGACCCCGAAGACGCCGATCAGGCCTGACCAGCAGGACGACCCGCCGGACCCGCCGCAGGACCAGAGCAAGAAGGAGGACAAGCTCGACAAGCGCAACGGCGACGGCGAGAGCTACCGCCGCGACGACGCCGACCTCGACGACTACGGCGGGTTCAGCGACGAGCCGCAGTGGTGAGGCGCTGGCCGCCCGACGTCAGGGCGGTCAGCGGAATCGGACGTACGTCCACGGGCCGGTCCCGGCGGCGTTCGTCGAGTCACCCGCGAATCGAGCCGCGATGCGGAATCGCGAGCCACTGGGGTGGTAGCGCGTGAGCGTCCATCGGGCCTTGCCGTACGCGTTGGTGGTTCGGCACGTCGAGGTCGCGACCGTGCGCCACGCCGCGTCCGTGTACTTCTGAACCGTCATCCGGACGCACAGACCGGAGCGAACCGGACGGACCGAGGTGACGAGAGTGGGGTCGGCGGACGGCCGATACACGGCGTATGCCCCGACCCGGCGCAGCGGGTTCAGCGCCTTTGTGGCGAGCCCGAGGCGTACGGATCGCTTGAGCGTCGCCTTGGCCGCCGTGCTCCGTGAGTCGGCAGGGTGGCTGGCCACGATCGTGGTGTTCCGCCACATCGTGCGGTTGAGAGTCAGTCCGGTCGACGGGACGTTGCCGTCGTAGAGGACCTTGATGGTGCCGCCGGCATCCTGAGCCGTGACCCGCACCCTTCGGCTGTCGGTCTTGGTGAGGTTGACCCGGAACGTGGCGGTCTCGCCGGCAGCGTACGACGTCTTGTTGGCCGTCAGCGTCACAGCGGGCGTCTGCGGCTGCACCGTCACGGTCTGGGCAGGGTGATTGGTGTAGATGTAGCGATCGTCACCGGGGACCCAGACGTCATAGATGACGGACCCGGCGACATTCGGCGTGTGGACGAACTCGAACGCGCCGTCCGAACCGGTTGTCGTCTGGTATCTGTGCTCGACTCCCGACTCGGTGGCTTGGACCACAACCGTGACCCCCGCGTTCCGACCGTCGGCCCGGGCGAGACTCCCCCGAATGGTGACAGGTTTGCCGACGATCACCGATGACACGAGTGGCGAGACACTGAGGTCTGTGGCGACCTGGGACACGGGCACCGTGACGGACCGCTCGGCCGCCATGGTGTCGTCGGTTGCGTTCATGGTCGCGTGGATGTTCCAGTTGCCGGGTTCGGTCGCCTTGATCGGGATCGCGGCGACACCGTCCGGACCCGATACGACGTCCAGGTAGGTCGGCCCTGTCGCATTCGGCGCGAAGTAACGGATGTGGACGGTACGGTTCGGAGCCGGCGCACCGTCGACGAGAACAGTGACGCTGGTGTCCAGGTCGTCGTTGACGAAGGCGGATGCCGGAGTGTGGATCTTGAGGTCCGACCGGCGCCACGCGGTCGGCTCTCTCGCCCAACTCTTGACCGGCTGATAGTCCTGGTCGCCGTCCCACCAAGCAATGAGTGCGTATTCAGGACACGGGAACTGCTGGTCGTACGTCACGGTGAACGTGCCGACGGCTGAGGTGGTGCTGTCCGTGATGCGGCCGACCGAGACCGGGCTGGTCTCGGAGTACCAACACTGAAGGTCCCAGTGCACGATCCGGTTGGCCAGCCCTGCGCCGTCGCCGGACAGGAGGACGTCGAACGAGATCTGCTCGTCGGTCTGACGGAGGCCGTTGTCGGAGAAGGTGAACGTCGACGGGTGCCGAGCGACGTCGAAGTTGGTCCAGTCCTCGTAGGTGCCGTCGGCGCCGGCGTAGCTCGCGTGCAGGGTGTAGCGGCTCGCGACGGGCGGGGTGAACCGGTAGGCCCAACGCCCGCTTGCATCGGTGACGACAGTGGCGTGCCACGCCGCGCTCGGATCGATCTGCGCAAGCTCGACGTTCGCGCCGGCAACCGGCGCACCGTTCTCGGTCACCGTGCCTTCGAGGTCCATCGGCTCGCCCCACATGAACGGCCCGTCCGCCGACGGGAAGATGGTCACGCCGTCGGGCTCGGCGGCCTCAGCAACCGCAGAGGCGAAGGTGAGAAGTGGTGCGATGAGCAGGATGGCGATCGCGCTTGCGAGCCGAGCCATTTGGACCTCCGATTGCGCAGCCTCGGGCGAGGTGCGCAGACAAGATAGACGAAGGTCGGCTCACCCCGCCATCGAACTCATCGCATGAGCGTCTGTGACGGGAGCTCCTGGAACTGTGCCCGGTAGGCCTGCGAGAACCGGCCGAGGTGGAAGAAACCCCACTGGGCGGCGATGGCGGTGACCGAGGTGGCGGACGCGTCCGCGGCGAGCAGGTCGGAGTGGGCGCGGTCGAGCCGGGTCCGCCGCCAGTACTCCAAGGGCGTCGTGTCGAGGTCGCGCTGGAACGCCTCCTGCAGCGTGCGGGTGGAGACGCCGACCGATCGGGCGAGCTCGGCGACCTTCCAGGGACGCTCGGGGTGGGCTTCGAGGAGATCGACGGCCATGCGTACGGCGCGGGAGACGGTGGGTGAGCCCCTCTCGGAGACGATCTCCAGGGACGTGTTGGCCTGGATCGTCAGCAGGCCGCCGATGAGCGCCTGCTCGTAGGGCGCGGCGACCAGCGGCGAGCTCATCAGCGAGCCACCGGCCTCGACGTTGTCGTAGGCCAGCCGGACCATCTTCAGCCAGTCGCGCACCTCGGGCCGGCCCAGGTCGAGCGTGGGGTCGAAGACGACCGGCCCGGAGCCGCCGATGCCCGCGGCCGCCTCCTCGACGGCGCTGCGGCGGATGTAGACCTGCAGCTTCTCGCAGCCGTCGGACCAGAGCATGTCGACCGGCTCGGTCGGCGAGCCGATCGAGGCGCGGGTGCGGTCGGCCAGGACGACGTGCTCACCGACCTTGACCTTCGCGCTGCCGGCCAGCGGGAGCTGGATCAGGTAGAAGTCGTCGAAGGTGCCTGGGGTGATCCGCACCTCGTCGCCGTAGCGCATGTAGTTGAGCATCACGTCCTCGCCCAGGGGCGCGGCGTTGTGCACCATGTCGAGCTGGGAGCCGGCCTTGGTCAGCGCCAGGTAGTGCGCACAGAATCGCTCGGCCACGGCTTCACGGGCCTGGTCCACGTCGGTGGTGGCGACAACGGTGTGGCGGCTCAGCAGGGGACGGGGCAAGGGAGGCTCCTGGACCGTGGCTCGACTGACCGAAGAGCGTAGCGGAGCCGGCGCCGTGTCAACGCGAACACGGCGCAATCACTGTCTAAGGTCCCGACTGGGGTCCAGGTCGAACCCGAAACGAGATGCCGGTCCCACCCTGGAACACCGGCATCTCGCGTCGTACTAGCTCCTCGCCGTCAGCTTCTCCACGAGCCTGGGCGTGACGGAGGCGTACGCCTTCGGGTTGATCGGCAGCAGCCACTGCACCGCCTTGGTCAGCCTGCCGACATCGAGACCGACGTCCCCGAGGACCTCGTCGATGTTGTGCATCGAGAACGGGATGATGTTGGTGCCGCGGGCGTGGTGACCGTCGGTGCGCTCCCGCATCCAGGCGAGCCGCGCGGTGACGTGGGCCTCCATCTCCTCGACCGGCGGGACCTCGTGGCCACCACCGAGGTGGGAGCCGATCCAGACGGCGCTCATCTCGGCCGAGAGCGGCGAGAAGAACGAGGAGTTGTAGCCGGCGAAGGTCAGGTCCTTCACGGTCAGCGGCAGGATCTGGCGGTAGAGCTGGTAGTCGCCGTTGTCGTCGGTGAGCTGGTCCTGGATCTCCTCGGAGAAGAACGGGAGCTCCTGCTTGAAGCCGGTCGCGGTCACCACGACGTCGGCAGGCACCGCGCGCCCGTTGGCGAGCTCGGCGTACGGCTTGCCGTCCTTGGTCACGAAGGCGACGATCTCGGTGTCGCGCTCGACGGTGATGTCCCCGGCCTCGACGCCCTCGAAGAACCCCTCGGTGGCCAGCGAGACCGTGGAGCGGGCGATGTCGGTGAACTGCCCCTTGGGGATCAGCCCGAGCTTCTTCAGCTTGAGCTGGCTGGTGGTGACCGACTCGACGCTGCCGACCATCGAGCCGGCCATCTTCGAGCCGCCCGCGTGCAGGACCTTCTCGGCGCCACGGATGTTCTGGTAGGGGAAGAGCCCCTCCCCCATGCGCGTGAGCAGCAGCATCTTGTAGTTGAGGACGCCCTTGATCTTGCGGGGCATCTTCCACAGCAGCTGGCGCGCGACCACGGTGGTCGAGGCCGCCTCCTTGGCGATCTCGACGGACACGTCGCAGGCCGACTTCCCGTAGCCGACGACCACGACGTCCTTGCCCTTGACGGTCTCCAGGTCGTGCAGCTCGCTCGCGGCGAGGATCTGGCCGCCGGCGGCCCGCAGCTCGTCGACCCCGTCGTACGCAGGGGCGAACGGCTCCGAGAAGACGCCGCTGGCCACGATGAGGTGGTCGTAGTGCTCGGTCGTCTCGCCGTCGGCCCCTGCATGAGTGATGTCCCAGCCGCCCCCTCCAGCCGGCTGGGCACTCCGCACCTCGGTGGAGAGCCTGATCATCGGGGCGAGCTCGAACTTCTCGACGTACATCTCGAGGTAGCTCTGCACCTGCTCGCCGCTGAGCCACTCCGGGAACACCTTCGGCATCCTCAGGTCCGAGAGCGTGTAGGAGTCCTTGTTGTTCTGCGTCGTCAGGCCCGGGTAGCGACGGGTGCGGCTCCATACACCACCGACATCGGGCGTCTTCTCGAAGACGGTGATGTCGTGCCCGAGCTGGGTGAGCACCTTGGCCGAGGCGATGCCTGCGAACCCGGCGCCGATGACCGCGATCTTCACTTTTCTGTTTCCTCTCGCAGCGGGGTCTGCGTAGGCAAAACGCTAGAGAGGTCGAACAGCGCTCCGCTATCCGTGTTGCGCGAGGGGTATCCGGTTTGCGCGACGGATTGTCGCGCACACCGGCCTCAGCCCCGCAGCAGCTTGTAGACGATCACCACCGCGGCGATGACGGCCACCCCGATGGCGATCTTCTTGCCGTAGTTCTTGATCAGCACCGGCACCACGGTCGCGCCCAGGTCGATCGCCTCGGTCTGCTTGGCGTGCCTCGGCGCCTGCGGCGTCGGCGCTGCGGCTGGCGACGGGGCAGCCGGCGATGGTTCCGAGCTCTCCTCACCCACGGGCTCCGCCGCGGCCGGTGTCTCCGGGGTCACCGGAGCGGCAGCCGGAGCCGACTTGGACTCCAGGCACGCGACGAACTGTCCGAGGAGCTTGTCGGAGACGTCCTGCATGACCCCACGACCGAACTGGGCGGGCTTGCCGGTGACGGCGAGGTCGGTGACGATCTCGACCCTCGTGCCGGTCCCTTCTGGAGCCATCGTCAGGGTCGCGTTGGCACCGGCGGTGCCGTTGCCGCGCTTGTCCCGCCCCTTCGCCTCGACGACCAGTCGCCGGGCGGACTCGTCCTTCTCGACGAAGGTGCCGGAGCCGGCGTAGACCATGGCGATCGGACCGAGCTTCACCTTCACCGTGCCGGTGAAGGTGTCGCCCTCGGCCGAGGTGACCTGGGCTCCCGGGAAGCACTCGGCGAGCGAGCCGATGTCCAGGAAGCTGTCCCAGGTCTCCTCGACCGAGGTCGGAACCGTGAACTGGTGCGTCAGATCCACGCGTCAGCCCCCGAGCGCCTGCGTGATGGCCCGCCGTGCCAGCACCGTGACCAGGTGACGCCGGTAGTCGGCGTCGCCGTTGAGGTCGGAGGGCGGCTCGGCACCGTCCGCGGCCAGGGCCGCGGCGTTGCGTACGACCTCCTCGGTGGCCTGTTGGCCGATCAGCGCCTGCTCGACGCCGGCGGCCCGCAACGGGGTCGAGCCCATGTTGGTGAGGCCGATCGCCGCGCCCTCGATCACACCGCCGGAGACCTTGAGGGTCGCGCCGACCGCGCAGATCGGCCACTGGTGGGCGACCCGGACGAACTTCTCGTAGTGAGCCGTCCATCCGGTGTGCTTCGGGATGCGTACGCCGACCAGCAGCTCGTCCTCGGAGACGGCCGTCTCGAAGAGCCCCTGGAAGAACTCCGAGCCCGGGACGACCCGCTCGCCGGCCGGCCCGGCGATGACGAACTCGGCGTCCAGGGCCAGGGCCGGGGCTCCGAGATCGCCCGCCGGATCGGCGTGGGCGAGCGCACCACCGAAGGTGCCGCGGTGGCGCACCTGCTCGTCGGCGACCGTCGCCGTGGCGCGAGCGACCAGGGTCGCGTGCTCGGCGACCAGAGGATCGGCCGCGACGTCGCAGTGACGCGTCATGGCGCCGATCAGGATCGAGTCGCCCTCGTCGCGTACGCCCTTGAGGGAGTCGATGCGGCCGAGGTCGATGACCCATTCGGGAGCGTTGAGACGCATCCTCAGCACCGGCAGCAGGCTCTGCCCGCCGGCGATGATCTTGGCCTCGTCGCCGTACTGCGCGAGGGCTGCCAGCGCCTCCTCGACCGTGGTCGGGGCGACGTAGTCGAACGATGCGGGAATCACTGGGCGTCTCCTTCCGTGCGGTCGACGTTCCCGGACATGCCCGTCGACGGATCGAAGTGTGCTGCGGCCGCGCCGGTGGTCTCGCCACCGGCCGAGCCCTCGTTGATGGCCCGCCACACCCGTTCCGGCGTGCAGGGCATGGTCACGTCGTGCACGCCCAGCGGTCGCAGCGCGTCGACGACCGCGTTGACCACGGCCGGGGTGGAGGCGATGGTGCCGGCCTCACCGACGCCCTTGGTGCCGAGCGTGTTGGTGGTCGCCGGCGAGGTGGTGTGGTCGATCTCGAAGCTGATCGTGTCGGCGGCGGTCGGGAGCAGGTAGTCGACGAACGAGCCCGAGACGAGCGTGCCGGCGTCGTCGTAGACGGCGTCCTCCCACAGCGCCTGGGCGATGCCCTGGACCAGTCCACCGTGCACCTGACCTGCGACGATGAGCGGGTTGATGATGTTGCCGATGTCGTCGCAGCAGACGTACTTCCGCATCTTCACCTGGCCGGTCTCGGTGTCGACCTCCATCGCGCACAGGTGGGTGCCGTGCGGGAAGTTGAAGTTCTCCGGGTCGAAGGTGGCCTCGGAGTCGAGGTTGGCCTCGACGCCGTCGGGCAGGTTGTGCGCCGCGAAGACCGCCGTGGACAGCTCGCCGATCGACATGCCCTGGTCGGTGCCGCGCACCGTCCACTTGCCTCCGGTGAACTCCAGGTCGTCGACGCTGGCCTCGAGCAGGTGGGCCGCGATCGGCTTGGCCTTCTCGAGCACCTTGTCGGCGGCCCTGACCAGAGCCTCGCCACCCACGACCAGTGACCTGGATCCGTAGGTGTCGTAGCCCTTGGCCGCGATCTGGGTGTCGCCGTGCAGCACCTCGACGTCCTCGAACGGTACGCCGAGACGGTCCGCCACGATCTGGCTGAACGCGGTCTCGTGCCCCTGGCCGTGCGCGCTCGCACCGGTGATGACCTCGACCTTGCCGGTCGGCGTCAGCCGCACCTGGGCGTGCTCCCAGCCGCCGGCGCCGTAGTCGAGGCTGCCGAGCACTCGTGACGGGGCGAGACCACACATCTCGGTGAACGTCGAGACGCCGATGCCCAGCTGGACCGGGTCGTTGTTCGCCCGGCGCTGCTGCTGCTCGGCGCGGAGCTCGTCGTACCCGAAGAGCTCCTTCGCCTTGGCCGTCGCCGCCTCGTAGTTCCCCGAGTCGTACGTCAGACCGGCGATGGTCGTGAACGGGAACTCCTCGTGCTTGATCCAGTTCCGCTCCCGGATCTCGAGCGGGTCGACCCCGACCTCGGCGGCCAGCTCGTCCATCAGCCGCTCGACGGCGTACGTCGCCTCCGGCCGCCCCGCGCCACGGTAGGCGTCGGTCCAGGTGGTGTTGGTGAAGTGGGTCTGACAGTTGAACTGGTAGGCCGGGAACTTGTAGATCGCGTTGAACATGAAGGCGCCGAGGACCGGGACACCGCCGCCGACGATGGCGACGTAAGCGCCCAGGTTGGCGTCGAGCTCTACCTTGAGGCCGGTGACCTGACCGTCCTTGGTGGCCGAGAGGGTCAGCTTCTGGATCTGGTCGCGGCCGTGGTGGGCGCTGAGGAGGGACTCCGAGCGGGTTTCGGTGTACTTCACGGGCTTGCCGAGCCGGCGGGCCATCGCGAAGACGATCATCTCCTCCGGCGTCTGCTGGAGCTTGCCGCCGAAGCCGCCGCCGACGTCGGGCGCGATCACCCGGATCTTCGACTCGGGCACGCCGGTGGTCGCGGCGAACGCGAACCGCAGGATGTGCGGGATCTGGGTCGCGCTCCACACCGTGATCTGCTCACCGGTCGGGTCGCACACGACGCTGCGCGGCTCCATGAACGCCGGGATCAGGCGCTGCTGGCGATAGGTCCGCTCGATCACGATCCCGTCGCTCTTGGCGGCGGAGATGGCCTCGTCGACGCTGCCGCCGGTGCCGGCCTGGGCGCTGTCGAAGACCCACAGCGCGGACTTGTTGGTGCCGAGGTCGGGGTGGGCGAGCACCTCGTCCTTGACCGCGTCCTCGAGGGAGACGACCGCGGGGAGCTCCTCGTAGTCGACCTCGACCATCTCGGCGGCATCGCGGGCGGCGGCCGCGGACCGGGCGGCCACGACCGCGACGATCTCACCGGCGAAGGTGACCCGGTCGGAGGCGATCGGCGGGTGGGCCGGCGTCTTCTGGTCGGGCGTGATCGGCCAGGCGTTGATGCAGACGCCGAGCGTCTCGTCGAAGTCCTTGGCGGCCAGCACGGTCACCACGCCCTCGGAGTCCTCCGCGGCGCTGGTGTCGATGCCGGTGATCCGGGCGTGGGCGAAGGGACTGCGCACCATCGCCAGGTGCAGCATCCCGGGAAGGTTGATGTTGTCGGTCCAGCGGGTCCGGCCGGTGATCAGGCGCGCGTCCTCCTTGCGGCGCCGGTCGCGGCCGATCTCGTTGGTCTGCTCCGGACGAGCCTCCACGGCGGTCACAGCGCGTCCACCTCCTCGGTCGCGCCGCGCGGGTTGGCGGCGGTGGCCAGGTGGCCGCTGGCGTACTGCACCGCGCGGACGATGTTGTGGTAGCCCGTGCAGCGGCACAGGTTGCCCTCGATGCCCTCACGGATCTCGTCCTCGCTGGGCTGCGGGTTGCGCTTGAGCAGGTCGACGGACTGCATGATCATGCCGGGCGTACAGAACCCGCACTGCAGGCCGTGACACTCGCGGAACGCCTCCTGGACCGGGTGGAGATCGCCCTCGACCGTGTCGGCGAGCCCCTCGATCGTGGTCACCTCGCATCCGTCGGCCTGCACCGCGAGCACGTTGCACGACTTCACCGAGTCGCCGTCGAGATGGACCGTGCAGGCGCCGCAGTTGCTGGTGTCGCAACCGATCACCGTGCCGGTCTTGCCGAGTCCTTCGCGCAGATACTGCACGAGCAGTGTCCGCGGTTCGACGTCGTCGGTGACCTTCATACCGTCGACGCGCATGCTGATCCGGGCCATGTTGTCTCCCTGCCAGACGTCACTGTGTGGGCCAGATCACAGTAGGACGCGCAGGGTTGGGCTCCGGTTGGCTGCTGCTGCCGGTTACCTCTTCTTGGTCAGCGACTGGCTGCCAAACGTGCCCTGAGCAGGGGCAACGCCGGGTGGGGACTCCCGCCGAGACGGCGCAGACAGATGTCGACGACCTCGGTGTCGTAGGGAGCCAGCTCGCTGTAGCGCAGCACCGCGTCGGGCTGCGGGTCGGCGATCAGCGCCTCGCGCAGCGCGACCGCGACGTACTCGGCCATCTCGGCCAGCGCCGGGCTGTTGGTGCCGGGCAGGAGATCACCTCCGTACGCCTCCACCGCAGCCGCCACCCGGCCGTGCCGGATCAGGGTGAGGACCTGGTCGACGTCGGTCGCGACCGGCATCAGCAGACGGTAGGGACGCGAGGCGACCTGGCCGCCGAGGGCGTGGCGCAGGTGGGAGACCTCGGCCTTGAGCGTCGAGAAGGTGACCGCCTGGTCGCCGTAGACCATCGCGTGCAGCCGCTCCAGCGAGAGGCCCTCGGGATGGAGCGCGAGCAGGGCCAGGATCTCGGTCTGGCGACGGTTGAGCAGCAGCCGCTGCCCGTCGAGCCAGGTCTCCGCGGTGCCCAGCAGGGTCAGGACCAGGCCGGGCTCGGCGATCGCCTCGTCCGCCCGCGGGGTCGGGATCTTCGGGAGCGCACCCTCGATGAGGCGCGCCATCACCCGGGCCGTGGCCATCCCGATCGGGTGGGTGCGGTCCCAGGTCGTGGAGAGGTCGAGGACGCCGAGGTGCTTTCCGGTGACCGGGTCGTGGAGGGGTGCGGCCCAGCAGACCCAGTTGTGCACGACCTCGGCGTAGTGCTCGGGGCCGAAGACCATCGACGGCGAGTTGGTGCGGTTGGCGAGGTCGAGCGCGTTGGTGCCGGCGCTCTCGTCGTCCCAGCGCCCGCCCGGCACGAAGTTGACCGACTCCGCCTTGTGGCGCATCACCCGGCCGCCGTAGGTCCACAGCACCCGGGTGTCGGGGTCGGTCACGGCGATGACCAGGTCACCGTCGTCGGCGGTGCACCGCAGCTCCTCCTCGACCCGCTCGACGGCCACCTGGAGCGGCGACCCGCGCCACATCTCCCGGGTCTCGTCCTCGTCGGCCAGCGGCGCCTCGCGCACGTCCGGCTTCACGGCCGTCGCCGAACGCGTCCAGCTGGTCAGGATCTCGGGCCGGACGAAGTCCTCGGCGGCGTCGCCGCTCTCCACGAAGGCGGTCCACGCCCGCGCCGCGCTGATGCGGCGCTCCTGCAGATCGCTACGGACCATCAGATCCCCCTTCGGAGTCCGGCCCACGAGGCTCGGTCCTGCCCAAGGTAGCACCCTGTGACGAGCCTCACGATCCCCTCGGCGGTACCCGCTCCGTACCCCTTCGGTCACAGGCCTCGCAGCACCCGTGCGGCGATGTCGCCGCGGGTGCCTGATGATCAGGTCGGAGCGCTTCCGGTGCGGCCGTCGTAGGACAGTCCGCGAGCGATCAGGTGGAAGAGCATCGCCAGGATCAGGATTCCGGCACAGACCAGCGCCGCGATGGCCACCGACGTGCTCTGCGAGAGCTCGATCTGGCGCAGACCGACCGCGACCAGCGCCCAGGCGCAGGAGATCAGCAGCTCGCGCAGGTTGCGCTCGAGCAGAAGAGCCAGCAGAGCGACGGTGAGCACCGCGATCACCACGATGGCGGCCAGTGGGCCGACGGTCACGTCCTTCGAGTCCAGATAGGTCGCGATGTTGACGATGCTCGCCGCGGTCACCCAGCCCGTGTAGAGCATCAGCGGCAGCCAGACCATGAGGAAATCCTTCGCGGACGGGCGGGTCGTACCTACCCCGAGGCGCCACAGCGCGGCGTACAGCGTGGCGGTGAGAGTCAGCAGGACGACGACGGAGAGGCCGACCCACTCCTTCACGAAGACATAGGTCCACAGGCCGTTGCAGATGCTGGCGACGATGAAGAGCGGCCCGAGCAGCTGCGGGATGTCGTTGTCATCGCGCGGATCACGAAGATCCCTCGCCTGGTGGACCGCGAAGACGATCAGCAGCAGATAGATGAGAGTCCAGATGGAGAACGCGTATCCGGCCGGCGTCAGATAGGTGGCGTACCGATCCGATATCTCCCCGATCGCCGGCAGATCGAGAATCTGCGCGCCGGTCAGGAAGTTGGCCACAAGCGCGAAGAGGAGGGCAAGAACATTACCGATCTGCCATGTTCTCTTCACTCTTCGACCGTAACAAACGAGATCGTGGATCTTGCCTAACGGTCCTCGTGGATCCGTCCGGTGGTGGTCGCCAGGCGCTCACCGGAGCCGCCCCAACGGCCGGCGATGATCTCGGCGGCGATGGAGATGGCGGTCTCCTCCGGCGTACGGGCGCCGAGGTCGAGGCCGATGGGGCTGCTCAGGCGGGCGATCTCCTCGTCGGTGAGGCCGGCGTCGCGTAGGCGGGCGAGGCGGTCGTCGTGGGTGCGGCGGGAGCCCATCGCACCGACGTAGGCGATGTCGGGGAGGCGAAGCGCGACCTCGAGAAGAGGTACGTCGAACTTCGGGTCGTGGGTGAGGACGGCGATCACGGTGCGCTGGTCGATGCGGCCCGCCTCGACCTCGGCGCCCAGGTAGCGGTGGGGCCAGTCGACGACGACCTCGTCGGCCGAGGGGAAGCGGGAGTTGGTGGCGAAGACCGGGCGGGCGTCGCAGACGGTGACGTGGTAGCCGAGGAAGGCGCCGACCCGGGCCACGGCAGCGGCGAAGTCGATGGCGCCGAAGACGAGCATCCGGGGCTTGGGCGCGAAGGACCAGACGAAGACGCGCATGCCCTCGCCGCGGCGCTCGCCATCGATGCCGTAGGAGAGCGTCTGGTTGGTGCCGTGGGCCAGCAGCCCGAGGGCGTCGTCGTGGACGGCGTCGTCCATCCTCGCGCTTCCCAGGGATCCCTTGACACCTTCGGGGCGGATGAGGACGCGGCGGCCGAGGATCTCGGGGTCGGGGTGCTCGATCACGGTTGCAAGAGCGACGGGGGTGCCGCTGCGTACGTCCTCGGCGAGCTCGCCGAGCTCCGGGAAGGTCTCCTTCGACACCTTCTCGACGAAGACGTCGAGGATGCCGCCGCAGGTCAGACCGACCGCGAACGCGTCGTCGTCGGAGACGCCGTAGCGATGGAGCTCCGGGACGCCGGAGGCGGCGACCTCACGGGCGACCTCGTAGACCGCGCCTTCGACACAGCCGCCGGAGACCGAGCCGACCGCGGTCTCGTCGGGGCCGACGAGCATCGAGGCCCCTGGGGGCCGAGGCGCCGACTGGAACGTCGCCACCACCGTCGCCACCGCCACGGTCTCGCCGGACTCCCACCACTTCATCAGATCGTCGAGTACGTCACGCACGCGCGATCACCTCCACCAGATCCTCGTACGTCGCCAGCGAATGTCCGGCGACGAAGTCGTCCACGTGCGGAAGCACCGCGACGATGCCTCGCTGCAGCGGCTCATATCCAACCTTGCCACGGTGTGGGTTGACCCACACCACACGATGGGCGAGGCGGTGCAGCCTCGCCGTCTGCTCCTCGAGGAGCGCGGGGTCGCCGCGCTCCCAGCCGTCGCTCGCGATGACCACCACCGCGCCTCGGGCAAGTCCTTGGTGTCGCCGCAGGAACGCCTGCAGGTCGTCGCCGAGCCGGGTGCCGCCCGACCAGTCGGGCACGGTCTCGCCCGCTGCGACCAGCGCACGGTCGGGGTCGCGGTGGCGCAGCGCGCGGGTGACGTCGGTGATCCTGGTGCCCATCGTGAACACCGCGCCGCTTCCGGTCGTCGAGGTCACCCGGTGCGCAACCCGCAGCAGCACGTCGGCGTAGGAGCTCATCGACCCGGACACGTCGATCAGCCACACGACACGGCGCGGCCGCTCTCCGCGCCTGCGGTAGTGGATCCCGGCCGGCTCGCCGAGGTGACGCAGGCTCGCGCGCAGGGTGCGGTGGGCGTCGACGCGGCCCCGTCGCCACTGCTCCTGTCGCGGTGTCCTTCTTCGCGGCGCCCGTGGGCGGAGCCGGGCGATCAGCGCAGCCACCCGCTCCTGCTCGGCCGGGTCGAGGTCCGCGACGTCGCGGTGGCGCAGGGTCTCGATCTCACTCGCGCGGGCCCGGATGACGTCGCCCTCCCCCTCCCCCGCCTCGTCGCCGTCCTGCGGCTCTGTCTCGGGGAGGCTGGAGGTGACCGAGACGGTACGCGGCGGCCCCTGTGGTCTCGGCAGCGTCGCCGTCGGCCCGAACCAGGCCTCGAAGACCTGGTCGTAGCGGCGCAGGTCGTCGGGGCCGGCGCACAACGTCGCCCTCCCGGCCGTGTAGGTCGCGACCGGGTCGTCGGCGCCGACGATCGCGGTCGCCTGCAGGAAGCCGTGGGCGCGGTCCTGGGTCACCGGCACCCCGGCCGCGCGGAGGGCTCGGGTGAAGCCGAGGAAGATCGCTGTTGGGATACCCGGTTCACCGGGTATCCCTGCACTTCTCTGGCGTTGCATTGCCCGAGAAGTGCCAGTTTTGCCAGAGAAGTCCGTCACGTCAGCAGCCGATCCAGCGCCGCCCGGACGCGATCGGCGTCCTCACGGTGCTTGACGAGCGCGCCGAGCGTGGCGGCAGCGCTCTCCAGGTTCATCTCGGTCGTGCCGAGGTGGTGCAGGGCGCGGGCCCAGTCGAGCGTCTCGGCGACCCCCGGCGGCTTGAGCAGGGCGTTCGCGCCCTCGGCGCCGCGCAGCTGCTGGACCACCGTGACCACCTGGCGGGCGAGCTCCTCGGCGACCTCGGGGGCTCGGCTGCGTACGATCTCGATCTCGCGGTCCAGGCCCGGGTGGTCGATCCAGTGGTACAGGCAGCGGCGCTTGAGGGCGTCGTGGAGCTCGCGGGTGCGGTTGGAGGTGAGCACGACGACCGGGGGGACCGTGGCCGCGACCGTGCCGAACTCCGGGATCGTCACCTGATAGGTGGACAGCACCTCCAGCAGGAACGCCTCGAACTCGTCGTCGGCCCGGTCGACCTCGTCGACGAGCAGCACCGAGGGCGCCTGCCGCAGCGCCGCCAGCACCGGACGGGCGAGCAGGAACCGCTCGTCGTAGAGCGACTTCTCGGCCTCCTCCACCTCGCCGGCACCACCGGCCGCCTCCAACGCGCGCAGGTGCAGGATCTGGCGGGCGAAGTCCCAGTCGTAGAGCGCCTGGGTGGCGTCGATCCCCTCGTAGCACTGCAACCTCACCAGCGGCAGGTCGAGTGCCTCGGCGACGGCCTCCGCGAGTGCGGTCTTCCCGGTCCCCGGTTCACCCTCGAGCAGCAGCGGACGCTGCATCCTGAGCGCGAGGAACGTCACCGTCGCCAGCTCCGGGTCGGCCAGGTATCCCGTCGACGCCAGGCGGTCGGCGATCTCCCGGGGCGTCAGGTCCATGACCTGAGCCTAGAACGCGAAGCGTTGGCTGAGGGTTGGACAACCTCTTAGGAGGGTAGGGGCGAGTCGCCGCTCAGCGGCGGTCGACGTCGTCCCCGCCGGCCAGGTCGCCGCACTCCACCAGGCGTACGTCATGTGTCTCGAGATAGCGCCGGGCGCCCTGGTCGCCGACGGCTGCGTCGATGACGCCGTCCCAGTGGTCGCGTCCGATCAGCACCGGATGACCCGGAACCCCGTGGTAGGCAGCCCGAGCCAGCCCGGCGGCAGAGGCCGAGGTGACCACCCGAGCCACCACGTCGGCACCCACGTCGGGCAGATCGACCAGATGGACCACGGCAGCCTGTACGTCCGGCCCGAGAGTTTCCAGACCAACCCGCAGCGAGGCACCCATCCCCTCGTTCCAGTCCTCGGCTACGACGACCCGCTGACCCGCCGGGAGCAGCGTCCGAGCCTCCTCGGCAGACGCCCCGAGCACGACGAGCACGTCGTCGCAGCCGCCCTCGCGCAGAACCCCGATCGAGCGGACCAGCCAGTCGTCGACGAGCGCCTTCGGCTTGCCCATCCGGCGCCCGGCGCCGGCGGCGAGAAGGAGCCCGGAGATCACTTGAACGCGGCGGTGTAGAGCTTCTGCAGCTTCGGGGTCTTCGCGTCGCTGTAGCCGCAGCCGATGACCTCGGCATCGCCCTTGGCAGCGACCAGGTAGCTCTTGCCCTTCTCGAACTCGGGCATCGGGATCGTGCTCGGGGCGGGCAGGACGATCCGGACGGTGTCGGTGCCGCCGAAGCCGTCGGCGTACATCCACGTCTTCACCCGCAGCACGGCCTCGCTCTTGGTCACGCTCTCGGCAGTGCCCTCGAAGGCCAACGCGGCATTCTGGGAGAGCCACTTCGACGTGGGCGGGATGCAGCGGGCAGCATCGGCGACGACGGTCAGCTCGGTCGCCCCCGAGGCCCCGGCCGGAGCCGAGGCCGAAGGGGGCGCCGCGGTCTCGGTGACCGTCGCGGTCGGCGAAGGTGGCTTGGCGTCGGGGTCCTCGGCGGTGTCGTCGGAGCCGAGAAGCCCGAAGGAGGCGACGACAGCGACGAGCACGACCGCGACGGCGATGACGGCCGCGAGCCAGCGCCACGGCGACCGCGGCGGCTGCATCCCGGTCTTCGGTCCGACGTCGACGCTCATGCCGACATCATGCCTCATCCCTGGGCGTCATCCGGGACCCCGCTACCCCAGGCAGGTTGACACACGCAGGCGGGGCCCTGGTCTCGAAGACCCTGACCCCGCCCGCCGCTGCAGAACTTCACCCGGACATTCCTTGGGCTTCAAAGCCCCCCAGATCCAGACGCTTCCCCGCAGTCGGCCACTGTGTGGAGCACCCATGTTGCGTTACCGAGCTGTTGTCGAGACAGTGTCGAAAGTCCCCAAAAGGATGGGACCGCTGGGCCCCTCGCTTCCGTCTGATCAGGTCATCCCAGATGACGATCCAGGAACCCGATCACCCGCCTGATCGAGAGGTCCCACTGCGGCCCGAAGGCATGCTGCTCCCCCTCGTAGACCCACAGCCGCTGACGCACACCGGCGCTCTCCATCAGGTCCCGGGTGGTGTAGGCCCACCGGATCGGGCAGGACTCGTCGTTGGTCCCGTGATGCATCTGGACCGGGACCTCGATGCGGTCGAAGTACGTCCGGGCCGACAGCCCCGCCCAGAACTCCGGCTCCCGCTCGGGATCTCCGTACTGCCGGTAGAGCCGGGCCACCTCCTCGGGCCGCGACGGCACCGCCCATCGGTTGATGTTGTCGACGATGTCGGAGGAGACCGACGCGTACGTCACGCCGGCACGCACCAGGTCCGGCTGGGCGACGAGCGCGTTCATCACCACTCCCCCGCCCATGGAGCGACCGAGCAGCGCGGTGCGGTCGGGGTCGACGTACGGAAGCCTCTTCATCGCCTGGACGGCGTTGATCGTGTCGCGGGTGTAGCCCAGGCGGCTCTCGTCCTCCTCGGTGCCCTCCGGGACGGGGGACGATCCGGCGTGACCGCGGTAGTCCGTGTGGAGGACGACGTAGCCCTCCCGGGCAAGCCGGTCCTGCTCCCGCTTCAGCCCCTGGCCGGTGACGTAGATGTCGGTGTCGATGTGGCCATGGGCGAAGACGACGCCGGGGAACGGCCCCTCGCCGCGCGGCCGGAAGAGCACTCCGGTGATCGTCAGCGGCCCGCTCGGGTAGCTGACCTCGAAACGCCGGTAGGCGTCCGTGCTGCCCGACTCCCGCAGCACCTTCACCTCGCCGCCCGGGAAGTCCTCCCGCATCAACTGTGGGAGCGAGACCTTGTCGGTCACCGGCGGCACGGTCTCCGACGGGCTCGGGGATGGCGCGGCCGACGAAGCCGAGGCCGACGGCTCCGCTGTCCGAGACGGCGGCGCGGCGGCCGGCTCACCGCCGCATCCGGCGAGGAGCACGGCCGATACCACCAGTGCCGGGATCGCCTTCAGGCCCATGCCGTCGAGAGTAGCCCGGCGTCGGGAGCGGGGTCGCCGGGTGTAGTCCAGGGAGTTTCCGTCCATCTACTCGCGAGTAACCGACGGAAACTCCCTGGACTACCCGGCGGCCGGCCGGAAAACCGGAAGAGGGCCCCTCCCGAAGGAGGGGCCCTCTTGCTGGAAACAGCGGGCGATCAGAAGCCCATGCCGCCCATGTCACCCATGCCACCGGTCGGGTCGCCACCAGCGGCGGCCTTCTCCGGCTTGTCGGCCACGACGGCCTCGGTGGTGAGGAACAGCGCGGCGATCGACGCGGCGTTCTGCAGCGCGGAGCGGGTCACCTTGGCGGGGTCGATGATGCCCGCGGCCAGCAGGTCGACGTACTCACCCGTGGCGGCGTTGAGGCCGTGGCCCTGCGGGAGGCCGGCGACCTTCTCCGCCACGACGCCGCCCTCGAGGCCGGCGTTGATGGCGATCTGCTTCAGCGGCGCCGAGATGGCGGCCTTGACGATCGAGGCACCGGTGGCCTCGTCGCCCTCGAGCTCGAGCTTCTCGAAGGCAGCGGCGGCGGCCTGGATCAGCGCGACACCACCGCCGGCGAGGATGCCCTCCTCGACAGCAGCCTTGGCGTTGCGGACGGCGTCCTCGATGCGGTGCTTGCGCTCCTTGAGCTCGACCTCGGTGGCCGCGCCGACCTTGATGACGGCCACGCCGCCGGCCAGCTTGGCGAGGCGCTCCTGGAGCTTCTCGCGGTCGTAGTCGGAGTCCGACTTCTCGATCTCGGCGCGGATCTGGTTGACCCGGCCCTCGATCTGACCCTGGTCGCCCGAACCCTCGACGATGGTGGTCTCGTCCTTGGTGATGACGACCTTGCGGGCCTGGCCGAGCAGCTCGATGCCGGCGGTCTCCAGGGAGAGGCCGACCTCCTCGGAGATGACCTGGCCACCGGTGAGGATCGCGATGTCCTGCAGCATGGCCTTGCGGCGGTCACCGAAGCCCGGAGCCTTGACGGCGACGGACTTGAAGGTGCCCTTGATCTTGTTGACGACCAGCGTCGAGAGAGCCTCGCCGTCGACGTCCTCGGCCAGGATGACCAGCGGCTTGCCGGTCTGCATGACCTTCTCCAGGACCGGGATCAGGTCCTTGACGCTGGAGATCTTCGAGTTGACGATCAGGATGTACGGGTCGTCGAGGACGGTCTCCATACGCTCCGGGTCGGTCACGAAGTAGGCCGAGATGTAGCCCTTGTCGAAGCGCATACCCTCGGTCAGCTCGAGGTCGAGCCCGAAGGTGTTCGACTCCTCGACGGTGATGACGCCTTCCTTGCCGACCTTGTCCATCGCCTCGGCGATGATCTCGCCGACGGTGGTGTCAGCGGCCGAGATCGAGGCGGTAGCAGCGATCTGCTCCTTGGTCTCGATGTCCTTGGCCTGGGCGAGCAGCTGCTCGGAGACGGCGTCGACGGCCGCCTCGATGCCGCGCTTCAGGCCGGCCGGGTTGGCACCCGCGGCGACGTTGCGCAGGCCCTCGCGGACCAGCGCCTGGGCGAGAACGGTCGCGGTCGTCGTGCCGTCACCGGCGACGTCGTCGGTCTTCTTCGCGACCTCCTTGACCAGCTCGGCACCGATCTTCTCGTAGGGGTCCTCGAGCTCGATCTCCTTGGCGATGGACACACCATCGTTGGTGATCGTGGGGGCGCCCCACTTCTTCTCGAGCACGACGTTGCGGCCCTTGGGACCGAGGGTGACCTTGACGGCGTCGGCGAGGGTGTTGAGACCCTTCTCCAGACCCCGACGGGCCTCCTCGTTGAAAGCGATGAGCTTCGGCATTGCTCCTGCGATCCTTCACTTGGGAAGTTCGTTGGATCCGGTCCGATGGGTTGCCCGCGACGGACGACGCCACTCCCGGCAGAACCCTTCCCTGCCGCTCGCGACGCCTCAACGTCACCGGTCCGGTTGTTGTCACTCTCATGGTAAGAGTGCCAGCCTCATGTTTAGCACTCGACCCCTGCGAGTGCAAGAAAATCGGCGCGGCGGCGGTCAGAGAGACTTCGCCAGCTCCGCGAACTCGAGGTCGTCGCGCAGCGGCACGCCGAAGCGCTCGTCGCCGTAGGGGAACGGCTCGAAGCGCCCCGTACGCCGGAACCCCCGCCGCTCGTAGAACGCGATCAGGTCCTCGCGCTGCCGGATCACGGTCATCCTGATCTCCTCGGCGCCCCACTCGCGCGCGATCCGCTCGGCCTCGGCCATCACGGCCTTGCCGACACCGGCGCCCTGCTGGCTCGGCGAGACGGAGAACATGCCGAAATAGACGTACGCCTCGCGCTTCTGCAGCTGGCAGCAGGCGACGATCTCCCCCGACCGCGCGGCGGCCTGTTCGGCGACCAGCAGCCGGGAGCCCGGCGCCACGATGACCTCGCGCACGCCCTCCGGGTCGGTGCGCTGGCCGGCCAGCAGGTCGGCCTCGGTGGTCCACCCGGCGCGGGAGGCATCGCCGCGGTAGGCCGACTCGATCAGCCCGACCAGGGCATCCACGTCGGAGAAGGTGGCGTCACGGAAGGTCAGCTCGGGCACGGGCCCAAGATACGACAGCGCGACAATCAGGCGGGCAGGTCCGGCAGCGACGGCCGCCGCAGCCAGGCGTCGAAGAGCGGCGTGAGGTCACGGCCGCAGACCTCGGCCGCGAGCGCCTCGAAGTCGGCGGTGGTGACCGAGCCGCCGCTGTGGCGGGCGACCCAGGTGCGCAGCAGCCGGAAGAACGCCTCGTCCCCGACCGTGCGGCGCAGTGCGTGCAGGGTGAGCGCTCCACGCTTGTAGACCCGGTCGTCGAACATGTCCGCGGACCCGGGGTCGGCGAGGACCAGGTCCTGCGGCAGCCCCGCCAGTCGGCGGTGGTGGTGCCGCGCGTGCTCGCCGCACGCGCGGCCTCCGGAGGCGTCCGACCACAGCCACTCGCTGTAGCAGGCGAAGCCCTCGTGCAGCCAGATGTCGCGCCACTCGCGCAGCGTCACCGCGTTGCCGAACCACTGGTGGGCGAGCTCATGGGCGACGAGGCGTACCTCCGACCACTCGCCGGTGAGGTGGTTGCGCCCGAAGGTCGACAGCGACTGCGACTCGAGCGGGATCTCGAGCTCGTCGTCGGTGACCACGACGGAGTAGGAGGCGAACGGGTAGGGCCCGAAGACCGAGGTGAAGTAGGCCATCATCTCCCGCTGCCGTCCGAAGGAGGCCTCGAACCCGGCGGTGGCGTCGACCGGGTACGCAGCCCGGATCGGCACCCGGCCGCCCGGCCCCTCGGTGGGCGCGATGTCGATGACCCGGTAGCGCCCGATCTGCACCGTGGCGAGATAGGTCGCCATCGGCTCGGCCTCCCAGTAGCGCCAGGTCTCCCCGCTGCCGCGGCGTACGCGGGAGGTCAGCTCGCCGTTGGAGACGACCGCATAGCCGGGCGCCGTGGTCACGCTGATCGCGTAGCGGGCCTTGTCCGAAGGGCGGTCGTTGCACGGGAACCAGGTCGGCGCACCGTGCGGTTGGCCGGCGACGATGACGCCGTCGTCGAGCTCCTCCCAGCCGGCGTCGCCGTGGTGGGGCAGCACCACCGGGCGGGGCTTGCCGGAGTACCTGACCGTGATCACGAACTCCTCGCCGGACGCGATCCTGGAGCGGAGGTTCAGGACCAGGCGGTGGTCGTGGTGGCTCCACTTGCCGGGCTGACGGCCGTCGATCGCCACCTTCTGCACCCGCAGGTAGGCGAGATCGAGGACGACGCGGCTGATGTCGTCGACCGCGACCGCGCGGATCGTCGCCGTGCCTGCGAGCCGGTTGCCGACCAGGTCGTAGGTGAGGTCGAGGTCGTAGTGGGTCGCGCTCCACGACAGGTCCCCGTGTCCCGGGAGATAGGGGTCGGCGGTGGGCAGCTTCGGCACGGCGGTCATGGTAGAGGCACCCGCTCAGCCGGCCTGGTCCCAGGGACCGATCGGGTTGCCGATCCACAGCGTCTTGTCCGGAAGGTTCTCGCCGCGCATCACCAGCGAGACCGGGCCGACGACCGCGTGCCGGCCGATGGCGGCGGCAGGCAGGATCACCGAGTTGGGGCCGAGCGTGGCGCCTCTCCTGAGTGTGACCGTGTCGAGGGCGAGCACGCGGTCGTGGAAGAGGTGGGTCTGCACGACGGTGCCGGCGTTGACCGTGGCGCCGTCGCCGAGCTCGACCAGGTCGGTCTCGGGAAGCCAGTGGGTCTCGATCCACACCCCGCGGCCGATCCTCGCGCCGAGCGCGCGGAACCACAGGTTGAGCACCGGGGTGCCCGACACGGCACCGGTGAACCAGGGCGCGGCGAGCACCTCGACGAAGGTGTCGGCCAGCTCGTTGGCCCACACGAACCAGCTCCACAGCGGGTGCGAGCCGGCCCGGACCCTGCCCACGAGCAGCCATTTCGCCACCACGGTGATGCCGGCCGCGACCGCTCCGGCGGCCGCGAGCACCGGCCCGGCGACCAGGACCGCGACG
Organism: Nocardioides sp. NBC_00368; assembly: GCF_036090055.1. Taxonomy (NCBI): domain Bacteria; kingdom Bacillati; phylum Actinomycetota; class Actinomycetes; order Propionibacteriales; family Nocardioidaceae; genus Nocardioides; species Nocardioides sp. NBC_00368. The sequence goes on along the minus strand of NZ_CP107970.1, from coordinate 5,228,593 downwards.
ATCAGATCGGCCGACTCCCAGATCAAGACGAGCGACCAGACCACCCCGGCGTAGAGCAGCGCCGCGAGCGTCTGCGGCACCAACCGGGCCAGCTCGATGAGCGCACGAGCAACCTTGAGGCGGCCCGGTGGGTCATAGGTACGTCCGGAGTCGGCCTCCCCGGCCGCTCGGCGCAGCGGCGCGGGCGGCGAGCCGAGCCAGCTCTCGCCCTTCTGCGCGCGCTTGCGGCGCGGAGCGGCGCTGAGCACGGCGACCAGAGCGGCCTTCGGCACCTTCCGGCCGGGTGCGGCCATGCCCGAGTTGCCGACGAAGGCGCGCTTGCCGATCTTCACCCGCTCGACCCGCAGCCAGCCGCCCCCGAGCTCGTAGCCACCGATCAGGGTGTCGTCGGCGAGGAAGCTCTGGTCGTTGACCTGCGTGAGCGCGGGGATCATCAGCACCGTCGACGCCTCGACGTGCCTGCCGATCTTCGCGCCGAGCGACCGCAGCCACAGCGGCGTCAGCGTCGAGGAGTAGAGCGGGAAGAGCCAGGTGCGAGCCTCGTCGAGCACCTGCATCGTCGACCAGACCGCGACACCGGCCAGGCTGCGTACGGGATGTACGCCGGGGCGGATCGCCAGGCCCGCGAGCCGCACCACCGCCCAGACCAGCGCGGCCAGGGTGAGGAATCCGGCCGCCACCGCGACCGGGCTCCAGGCGAGCAGCGGCCCGACGTCGGCGTAGGAGCCGGGCACCCCGGCCAGGGCGACGCCGACGAGGATGCCGACGCCGATGGCGACCGCGGGGAGCAGGGCGAGCACGGCGGCCGCGATGCCGTAGAGGAGCATCCAGACCTGGGCCCGTGCCTGGGGTGGCTGCCAAGGCCCGCGCGCCTCCCGGGCGGCGCGGGTGGCCGGAGAGCCCGACCAGAACTCGCCCGCCGGCACCGTGCCGAAGACGGCGGATCCCGGCCCGACCTCGGCGTCGTCACCGACCCGGGCGCCGGGCAGCAGCGTCGACCGCGCCCCCACACGGGCGCGGTCGCCGACCGAGACCTCGCCGAGATGGAGCACGTCGCCCTCGATCCAGTGACCGGAGAGGTCGACCTCCTGCTCGATCGAGCAGCCCTTGCCGAGGGTGAGCATGCCGGTGACCGGCGGCAGGCTGTGCAGGTCGACGTTCTTGCCCATCCGCACGCCGAGCAGCCGGGCGTACCAGAGCATCCAGGGCGCGCCGGCCAGTCCGTGCGCCCCGAGCTCGTCGACGGCGTGCGTGGCCAGCCAGAGCCGCAGATGGACCTTGCCGCCGCGCGGGTGCTGCCCGGGACGTACGCCGCGCAGGATCAGCCGCGCCGCTCCGGCGGCGAGCAGCATCCGTCCGGGCGGGGTCAGGAAGGCGAGGACGGCCGGGACGAGGACCCACCAGCTGAGCGCGGGCAGCCAGGTCGCCCACGGCTGCGCGAGCGTCGTCCCGAGCGCGGTCCAGGTCAGCCAGCGGGGCGCGGCCAGGCAGCGCAGCAGGATCGTCGCGACCACCTGCGCGACCTGGGTCTCGAGACGTACCGCCGGCACCTCGCGCTCGGAGACCGCCGCCGAGCTGCCCAGCTCGTCGACGTACGCCGCCAGCGCTCCGAGCGTGGGCCGGTCGTAGATGTCGCCGAGCGCGACCTCCGGGAAGCGCTCCCGGATCAAGCTGACCATCTGGGCCGCGGTCAGGCTGCCGCCGCCGAGGTCGAAGAAGTCGGCGGTCGGCCCGGTCACCTCCGCCCCGAGCACGTCGTTCCACAGCCCGGCCAGCCAGGCCTCGGTGTCGCTCAGCCCCTCCCCCGCGCCCGCCGTGGACGCCAGCGGCCACGGGAGCGCGTCGCGGTCGACCTTCCCGCTGGTACGCGTCGGGAGGCTGTCGACCACGGCCAGCCGCGGCACCAGGGCCGCCGGCATGTCGGCCCGCAGCCTCGCGACGGAGGCGCCCTGGTCGAAGGTGTCGTCGACCGTGACGTAGCCGACGAGCAGGCTGTTGCCGGCGGCGCTCTTCCGCACCGCCGCCGCAGCCCCGACGACACCGTCGAGCTGGAGCAGGGCGCTGTCGATCTCGCCGAGCTCGATGCGCCGGCCGCCGAGCTTGATCTGGTCGTCGGCGCGGCCGCCGAAGAGCAGCCCGGCCGGGTCGTTGACGACGAGGTCGCCCGAGCGGTAGGCCCGCGACCAGCCGAGCGTGGGCATCGGGGCGTACTTCTCGGCGTCCTTGGCCGCGTCCAGGTAGCGCGCCAGGCCGACGCCGCCGATGATCAGCTCGCCGGTCTCGCCCTCGGGCACCGGGACGCCCGTCGCCGGGTCGACCACGGCGAGGTCCCAGCCGTCGAGCGGCAGACCGATCCGCACCGGCCCCTCCGCGCTCAGGCGGGCGCCACAGGCGACCACCGTCGCCTCGGTCGGGCCGTACGTGTTCCACACCTCCCGCTCAGAGGTGACCAGGCGGGCGGCGAGCTCGGGCGGGATCGCCTCGCCGCCGGTGATCAGCAGCCGGACCCGATCGAGCGAGGCCGGCGGCCACAGCGCGACGAGCGTGGGCACCGTCGAGACGATCGTGATCTGATTGGCGACCAGCCACGGGCCCACGTCGACCCCGGAGCGGACCAGCGCCCGTGGGGCCGGGACCAGACAGGCGCCGTAGCGCCAGGCGAGCCAGATCTCCTCGCAGCTCGCGTCGAACGCCACCGAGAGGCCGGCCATCACCCGGTCACCGACGCCGATCGGGGCGTCCTGGAGGAAGAGGCGGGACTCGGCGTCGACGAACGCGGCGGCGTTGCGGTGGGTGACCGCGACCCCCTTCGGCGTGCCGGTCGACCCCGACGTGAAGATCACCCAGGCGTCGTCGTCGGTCGACGGCTCCTCCGGCTCGCGCGCCTCGCGGGGCCCGGCCACGAGGGTGACCCGCAGGTCGTTCGTCACGACCGCGGCGACCTGCGCCTCACCGAAGACCAGCCGCGCCCGCTCCTCGGGGTCATCGGCGTCGACCGGCACGTAGGCGGCTCCCGCGCAGAGGATGCCGAGGATCGCGACGTACAGGTCGGTGGTGCCGCTCGCGATCCGCAGCCCGACCTTGTCCCCCGGCCCGATCCCGGCGGCGCTCAGCTCGGCGGCCAGCCCGTCGGCAGCCTCCTCGAGCTCGGCGTACGTCAGCAGGCCGTTGCCCGCCTCGACGGCCGGCTCCTCGGGCACCTGGGCAGCGGTGGCCCGAAAGATGTCGACGAGAGTTCGGGGCTCAGGCGCGAGATCGCCTCGCATCAGGGGGTCCTTCACGCGACCACGTCCGTAGCGCAAGCGCCATCATACGGACGCGGTCGCGTGAGGCTTGGATGGTTCACTCGCTGACGCTCGCTCACACGCGGAGCCTTCCGGGGTCAGTTGAACGGATGCCATACATCTTCCGTCCTTCTCGGTGTCGATTTGGCCTTGTCCCAGCCGTCATCCCCGATGACAGACTCACACCGATACGAACGGGAGAACCCACGATGACCAGATACATGGTGCTGCTGCCGACGAACGAGGCCTTCTGGGCCGAGTCGACGCCGGAGGAGAAGGCGGCCGGCTACGAGGTGCACGGCAAGTTCGCCAAGCTGCTCGCCGAGCGCGGCCACAAGGTCACCGGCGGCGCCGAGCTCCACCACTCCAGCAAGGCCAAGACGCTGCGCAAGCAGGGCGACGAGGTCGTGATCACCGAAGGCCCGTACGCCGAGACCGTCGAGCACGTCACCGGCTTCTACACGATCGAGACCGACGACGTCGCCGACATGCTCGAGTGCTGCAAGGTGCTCGCCGAGCTCGAGACGGCGCTGGAGATCCGCGAGATCGTCGAGCACGGGGAGATGTGATGCGGCCGACCCAGGGCGTCCAGATCAGGTGACGTACGTCGAGACGCTGCTGCGCGAGGAGTGGGGCCGGCTGCTGGCCCTGCTCGTCGCGCAGTTCCGTCGTCTGGACCTGGCCGAGGAGGGGCTGGCCGACGCCTTCGAGACGGCCGCCCGGCGCTGGCCCGTCGAGGGCGAGCCGGACAACGGCGCCGCGTGGCTGCTCACCGCCGCCCGGCGAAGGATCGTGGACCGGATGCGGTCGGAGGAGGTCCTGGCCCGCAAGATGCCGCCCTCACCGCCGGTTATGCGCCCAGCTCCGAGGCGACCGCGTGGGACCGCATCGTCGAGCGCTACGACGAGCTGCTCGCGCTGCGCGACACCCCGGTCGTACGTCTCAACCGGGCCGTCGCCGTGGCCGAGGCCTCCGGTGCCGAGGCCGGGCTGGAGGCGCTGGACTCGGTCGCCCTGCGGGGACACCGGCTGCCTGCCGTACGTGCACAGCTGCTGGAGCGGGCCGGGCGCCACCGGGATGCGATCGAGGCCTATGCGGAGGCCGTCGCGCTCTGCACGCACGGACCGGAGCGGGCCGATCTCGCCCGGCGACGGGACGCTCTGCAAGGTTTTGCATCCCGACCGGTAGACGAGAACACGTTCTAGTTGCCACACTCGGTGCTGTGACCCCGATCACTCTTCCGGACATCATCGAGGCGATGGCCGACGCCGTCCCCGACCGCACCGCCGTGTTCACGATGGAACACGCCTACAGCTTCGCCGAGATCGACGAGCGCGCGAGCCGGCTGGCCAACCACCTCATCGCGCAGGGCATCGAGCCGGGCGACCACGTCGCGGTCCACTCCCGCAACCGGATCGAGTGGGTCGACGCCTTCTACGGGTGCATGAAGGCGCGGGCGGTGCCGATCAACATCAACCACAAGTACCTCCACGACGAGCTCGACCACCTCTACCGCAACTCCGACGCGGTGATGGCGATCATCGGGCCCGAGCACGTCGAGGCGGTCGCCGCGCTCGGGCTCGGGATCCCGACGCTGGTGCTGGGCGAGGAGTACGACGCCGCGGTGGCCGCCGCCCCCAAGGAGCGCCCCGACATCGAGCGCAGCCCCGACGACCGCTACGTCATCTACACCGGCGGCACCACCGGGATGCCGAAGGGCGTCGTGTGGCGCCAGGAGGACATCATCCGAGCCGCGCTGAACGCGAGCCGGTTCGGAGCGCCCTTCGACACCGTCGAGCAGCTCGCCCAGGAGGCCGCGGCGCAGGAGACGCCGATGGTGCTGCTGGCCTGCGGCCCGATGATGCACGGCGGCAGCCAGTGGATCATGGGCAACGGCCATGTCGCCGGCTGCACGGTCTCGCTCTACACCGAGCCGACCTGGTCGGCCGAGACGATCCTCGACCTCGTCCAGGCCGCCGGGGTCAACTCGCTCACCTTCCTCGGCGACGCGATGGGCCGCCCGGTCGCCGAGGCGATCCTGCGCGAGCCGGAACGGTGGGACCTGAGCAGCCTGTTCGCCGTCTCGAACGGCGCCGCGCCGCTCTCCGCAGGGGTCCGTACCCAGCTCCGGGAGGCGCTGCCGGGCCGCTACATCCTCGACTCCTACGGCGCCTCGGAGTCCGGGGCGACCGGCATGCAGGTCGATGAGGGCAACGAGGGTGCGCAGGCCGCCCCGAAGTTCCAGGTCGGGATGGACGTACAGGTCTTCGACACCGAGCTGAAGCCGTGCGCACCGGGCGAGACCGGAATGCTCGCCCGCACCGGCTCGATCCCGCTGGGCTACTACAACGACCCGGTCAAGACCGCGGCGACGTTCAAGGAGGTCGACGGGCAGCGCTGGTCGATCCCGGGTGACTTCGCGCGACGTGAGGAGGACGGCTCGATCACCGTCCTGGGCCGCGGTTCGGGCTGCATCAACACCGGCGGCGAGAAGGTCTTCCCGGAGGAGGTCGAGGCGGTCCTGCTGCGTCACGCCGACGTCTTCGACACCGCGGTCGTCGGCACGCCGCACGAGCGCTGGGGTCAGCAGGTCACCGCTCTCGTGCAGCTCCGCGAGGGCGCCGCGACCTCGATCGACGCGCTTCGGGAGCACTGCCGCAGCCTGATCTCGGCCTACAAGGTGCCCAAGGACATCCTGCTCGTGGAGCGAGTCCCTCGCACGCCGGTCAGCAAGGTGGACTATCGTGCGAGCGCTACGGTCGCTGCCGAGCTGCTCGAGGCGCGTAGGTGACGGCCGGCTGATCCGACGTACGGCCTCGTGTCGTACGCCCCACCTCTGGCCCTAACCAAGGAAGGCGCAGACGTCCCTGTGTCCGCCGTGATCCCCCTCACACTGCCCGACATCCTGGAAGCGATGGCCGATGCGATCCCCGACCGCACGGCAGTCGTCACCACCGAGCGCGCCTACACGTACGCCGAGATCGACGAGCGTGCCACGCGCCTGGCCAACCACCTGCTGAGCGTCGGCCTCGAGCCGGGTGCCCAGGTCGCCGTCCACGCGACCAACCGGATCGAGTGGGTCGACGCCCTCTACGGGTGCCTCAAGGCCCGCACGATCCCGGTCAACATCAACCACGCCTACCGGCGTGACGAGCTCGCCAGGACGTACGCCGCCACCGACTGCGTCGCGGCCATCGTCTCCCCCGAGTTCACCGACGACCTCGACGAGCTCTCGCTGTCGTTGGATCACCGGGTCGTCCTGGGCCCCGACTACGACGCCAAGGTCGCCGCGGCGTCCAAGGAGCGGCCGACGGTCGGGCGCACGCCCGGCGACTGGCACATCATCTTCACCACCGGCACCACCGGCACTCCGAAGGGCGCGGTCTGGCGCCAGGAGGACCTGATCTGGGCGGCCCTGAACACCGTCCGCCGCAACGCGCCGATCCCGTCGGTCGAGGGCCTCGCCGCCGAGGCGGCCGCCCGCGCCTCGGGCGTCGTGCTGCTCGCCGGTGGGCCGCTGCTGCACGGCCAGAGCCAGCTGCTGCTCCTGCGCGCGCTGGTCGCCGGCGGCACCGCGGTGCTCGACACCTCCGAGGCGTTCTCGGCCGAGGCCTTCCTCGACCTCGCCGAGAAGTCCGGCGCCACCGCGATCACCCTCCTCGGCGACGCCCAGGCGCGGCCGGTGGCTGCCGCGCGGCTCGTCGGCAAGAAGCGCTGGCCGCTGCACTCGCTCGCGGGCGTCTCCAACACCGCGGCGCCGCTCTCCGACGGCGTCCTGTCCGTGCTGCGCGACGCGTTCGCCCGGCGGGTCATCGTCGACTCCTACGGCACCCTGGAGACCGGCGTCACCGGGTCCCGCGCCGACGACGGCTCGGCGCTCGCGCCCGGCGAGGCGCGGTTCATGGTGGGCCCGGAGGTGGAGGTCTTCAACCCCGACCTCACCCCGGCGGCTCCCGGTGTCGAGGGGCTGCTGGCCCGCTCCGGCCCGGCTGCGCTCGGCTACTACAAGGACAACGCCCGCTCGGCCACCGCGATCAAGCTGATCGACAACCGGCGCTGGACCTTCCCCGGCGACCTCGCCCGTCGTGAGGAGGACGGCTCGATCACGCTGCTCGGCCGGGCCGCGACCTTGGTGCGGACCGGTGATCTCGAGATCCACCCGGAGAAGATCGAGGGCGTGCTGCTCGCCCACGCCGACGTCGTCGACGCCGCGGTCTTCGGTATGCCCCACCCGCGCTGGGGCCAGCAGGTCGCGGCTCTGGTGCAGCTGACACCGGGCTCCGAGATCGCCGCTGCCGACCTGCGCAAGCACGCCCGTGACGTACTCGGGGAGTCGCACGAGCCCAAGCTCGTCCTGCTCGTCGAGTCGGTGCCGCGTACGCCGGCCGGGACCGTCGACTACCGCGCCGCCACCGGCCTCACCGCCGATCTGCTCAGCACCGGCGGACCCGGCAACGGTGCCAGGGCCCTCGACGAGACCGATGCCGAGGCTGCCGCAAACTAGCCGAGTCGGCGCAACTGTCCCGCCACCGGACGCCGAGTCGGCGCGTCTGTCCCAGCTGCTCGGGACATTCGCGCCGACTCGGCGCTGTTTTCCGGGACTGACGCGCCGGATCGGCGTTGGGTCAGGATTGCCGGTCGGGGGCGTCCGGGTCGTCGGGGGGCGGCGGCTCGGTCGCCTCGGGCGGGAGCTCGGGCAGGTGGTGCCCGAACGGGACCTGCTGGACCTGGCCGAGCGCGGCCAGGACGGAGGGCAGCATCGCCTTGGCGGTGCGCTTGTAGCCCATCGCGCTGGGGTGGAAGTGGTCGATGGCGAACATCTCGTCGGGGTTCGTGATGAAGAACGGGCCGACGACGTCGGAGAGCGAGACGACGTGGGCACCCCGGGCCAGCGCGGTCTCCCGCTGGCCGTCGGCCAGCTGCTTGGCGATCCTGCGCCCGAGCGAGCGCAGCGGCTGCGGCAGCGGCCGCACCGCGCCCACGTCCGGGCAGGTGCCGACGACCACCTCGGCGCCGCGCTCGCGCAGGGCGTCGATGACCTCGCCCAGCACCCGGGTGGAGTCCTTCTGCGGCACCCGGTGGGTGACGTCGTTCCCGCCCACGATGACCACCGCGACGTCGGGCCGATAGCTATCCGGCAGCGACTCGAGCTGGGCCGGGACCATCGAGGTCTCGGCGCCGACCACCGCAGCCGTACGCAGCCGCACCGGTCGTTGCAGCGCCTTGGCCGTGCCCTTGGCCAGCCGGGCGCCGAGGGTGCCGCCCCTGGTCTCCGCTCCCAGTCCGGCGGCGATCGAGTCGCCGAGGATCAGGAGCTCGACCGGCGTACCCCCGTAGGTCTTCTTGTAGACCTTGTCGGCGTCGATCGCCTCCTCGCCGAGAGGCTTGCCGATCACGTCGCGCGCGTGCGCCGCCTGTCTCTTCAGCAACGTCACGAACCCGGCCCCCGCAGCCGCCCCCACCACACCAACTGCGCCGGCAACGCCGGCGGTGGCGGCGACCATGCCGAGCCACCTGGCCTCTTCACTCGTCTTCGCGCTGCTCACATTCCTCATGTGTACCCCACGAGGGTGAACGGGCGGTTGGTTCGTCTAGGTATGCAGAGAAACCGTCGCTTCCCACGCGGAGTTCCGCACGGGAAGCGACGGTTCCGCTACATACCTAGACGAACATCCACGGACCTACGCCTGGGAGAGCCCAGCCTCCTCGAAGGAGTCGTAGTTGGGGGCGATGGTGGCGCGCGGGCCGACGATGCCGCTGACCGCGTCGAGGGTCTTGAGGCCGTGGCCGGTGTTGATGATCACCGTCTCCAGGCTCGGGTCCAGGGCGCCGGTCTCGACGAGCTTCTTGGTGACCGCGAGAGTGGTGCCGCCGGCGGTCTCGGTGAAGATGCCCTCGGTGCGGGCCAGGAGCACGATCGCGGCGCGGATCTCGTCGTCGGTGACCTCCTCGACGGCGCCGCCGGAGGACCGGGTGGCGTCGAGGACGTAGATGCCGTCCGCCGGGTTGCCGATCGCCAGCGACTTGGCGATGGTGTCGGGCTTGACCGGGCGGATGGCGTCGACGCCGGCCTTGAACGCGGTCGCGACCGGGTTGCAGCCGGTCGCCTGGGCACCGAAGATCCGGTAGGGCTTCTCCTCGACCAGACCGAGCTTGATCAGCTCCTTGAAGGCCTTGTCGACCTTGGTCAGCTGGGATCCGGAAGCCACCGGGATGACGATCTGGTCGGGCAGGCGCCAGCCGAGCTGCTCGGCGATCTCGAAGCCGAGGGTCTTGGAGCCCTCGGCGTAGAAGGGACGTACGTTGACGTTCACGAACGCCCAGCCGTCCTCCTCCGCGGCGATCTCCTGGGCGAGCTTGTTGACGTCGTCGTAGTTGCCGTCGACGGCGATCAGGTTGTCGGTGAAGACGGCGGAGTTGACCTGCTTGGGCTGCTCGAGGTTGCTGGGGATGAAGACCGCGGTGGGGATCCCAGCACGGGCGCCGGCGGCGGCGACCGCGTTGGCCAGGTTGCCGGTCGAGGGGCAGGCGAAGACCTTGGCGTCGAGCTCGCGGGCGGCGCTGAGCGCGCAGGCGACCACGCGGTCCTTGAACGAGTTGGTCGGGTTGGTCGAGTCGTCCTTCACCCAGATCTTCTCGACGCCGAGCTCCTTGGCGAGGTTCTTCGCGTCCAGGAGCCGGGTGAAGCCGGGCTCGGTGTTGGGGCTCTGCTCGATGTCGTCGGGCACCGGCAGCAGCGCCTTGTAGCGCCAGATGTTGCGGGGTCCGGCCTCGATCTCCTCGCGGGTCACGGCCGGGAAGTCATAGGCCACCTCCAGTGGCCCGAAACACTCCGGACAGGCGTAGTGCGGACCGAGGTCGATCTGGTTGCCACACTCCCGGCACGACAGCGCCGAGGCGTTGCCGAAAGCACCCTCGCGCAGGCCCTTCGTCTCCGTGGTCGCAGCGCTCATGAGAAACCTCCTCCTCATCTTCCCCGATCACGTCTCTCGCGCCGGGCCGGAATTAGCACCTGCTCCGCGCCCTGCCCGTGGTCGGGAGGAGGCTCGCGGTCGGTTGCCGGGACTTCACTGGGCCGTTCCCTCAGTCCCTCTCGATGAGCAGTAGCGATCGTACGGCAGGTATCCGGCGCCCCACACACCCGGGTTCCACTCCGCGGACCAACTGTCCGCTATCTGGACATGGGCGGCTCAGCGAGCGCGGAGGCGGCGCAGCATCCGGGCGTCGTCGAAGCCCACCGCCCGGGCGGCCGACTCCATGGTGGTGCCGGCGGCGAGCAGGTGGTCGGCACGCTCGCGGCGGAGCGCCTGCTGGTAGCGGAGCGGGGTGAGACCGGTCGCGCGTACGAAGGCGCGGGTCAGGGTGCGCTCGCTGACACCCGCGCCCTCGGCCAGACCGGAGAGCGGAAGCGGCTCGGCGAACCGGGCGTCGATGACGTCCTGCACATGGTGGACGGTGTCGTCGAGATGGTTGCGGTGGCGCAGCAGGACGCTCTCCTGCGGCTGGTCGCCGTTGCGCCGCGCGTAGACGACCATGTCGCGGGCGACCCGCGCCGCCAGCGCCGGTCCGTGGCGCATCGCGAGCAGGTGCAGGCTCAGGTCGATGCCGCTGGCGATACCGGCCGACGTCACGATCCGGTCATCGCTGGTGAACAGTACGTCGCGCACCACCCGGGCCTTCGGGTAGCGCCTCGCGAGCGCATCCTGGAGATCGTGATGGGTGGTGCACAGACGCCCGTCGAGGAGACCCGCCTGGCCGAGGGCGTCGGCACCCGCGCACACGCTCGCCACCTCACCCCCGGCCGCATGATGACCACGCAGCCGCTCGGCGGTCTCGGGCGTGAGCCGGGGGCCGGCGACGAGGTCGTACGCCGCCTTCCACCCCGGCACGAGCAGCAGGTCGCCAGGGTCGAGGTCGGGCCACTCGGCCGTCGCCGCCAACGGCAGTCCTTGGGCCGAGAGCACCTCTCCCTGATCGGCGCCCGCCACATAGACGAGGTCGTAGGGATGACCCAGGCCGCCGGCGGTGTGGAACGCCTGGGCCGGCCCGGCGAGATCGAGCAGATGTACGCCGGGCAGCAGCACGAACACGACCTTGCTCACGCGGCAGATGCTGCCACAGCCTCCAGCTCGGCGATGGTCGCGATCTCGGCGAACCGGCCGCTGAGCACGAGCTTCGTACGCTCCACGATCTCCGCGGCCGACAGCCCGCCCAGCGGCTCCGTGGTGACGGCGTCGGCCACGTAGGTGACCCGGTAGCCGAGGTCGGAGCCGATCCTTGCGGTGGTCTCGACACACTGCTCGGCGCGGATCCCGCAGACCACGAGCTCGGTGACGCCGTGCTCGGTCAGCACCTGCTGGAGGTTGGTCGTGGTGAAGGCGTTGTGCGAGGTCTTGCGCACCTCGACGTCGCCGTCCTGCGGGCCGCTGAGCCCGTCGAGGTAGCGCACGTGACCCGAGGCCGGGTCGAAGGCGCCGCCGCTGCCGGGCTCGGTGTGCAGCACCCACACGACCAGGTCGCCGGCCGCTCGCGCGAGGCTCACCAGCCGGTCGGCGCGCTCGGCGATGTCGGGGTACAGGGTCTGCTCCCACTTCCCGAGCTGGCGGAAGGATTCCTGGATGTCGATGACGAGGAGGGCACGATTGCTCATGCCTCCAGTGTGCGAGCTGCCCGCTCGATGCACGAGGCATCAAGCGGGCAGCATCCGGAACGATCCGGTCAGGCAGCGGCCACCGTGCTCTGCGTCGTGGCCTCTCCCCCGGCGGGCGCCAGGGCGCCGCGTACGACATCCCTGACATCGCTCACCAGGTTGATCTTCAGCGCCTGCTTCACGTCGTCGGGCACCTCGTCCAGGTCGGGCTCGTTGCGCTGGGGCACGAAGACCTCGGTCAGACCGGCCCGCTGGGCGGCGAGCAGCTTCTGCTTGAGGCCACCGATGGGCAGCACCCGGCCGGAGAGGGAGACCTCACCGGTCATGCCGACCTCGCTGCGCACCGGGCGACCGGTCGCGAGGGAGGTCAGCGCGGTGACCATGGTGATGCCGGCGCTCGGCCCGTCCTTGGGCACCGCACCTGCCGGCACGTGGACGTGCAGCGAGCGGTCGAGCACGGCCGGGTCGACGCCCAGCTCGGCCGCGTGCGAGCGCACGAACGAGAGCGCGATCTGCGCGGACTCCTTCATCACCTCGCCGAGCTGACCGGTGATGTTCAGCCCGGTCTGCCCGTCGGACGCCGACGCCTCGATGAAGAGCACGTCCCCACCGAGTCCCGTGACGGCCAGTCCGGTGGCGACACCCGGGACCGACGTACGCTCCGCCGACTCCGGCGTGAACCGGGGCCGTCCGACGAGGTCCTTGAGGTTGTCCAGGTCGACCTCGACGTGCTCCGCGCCGGTGGCCAGCTTCGTCGCCGCCTTGCGCAGCGCCTTGGCGATGAGCCGCTCGAGCTGGCGTACGCCCGCCTCGCGGGTGTAGTTCGCGGCCAGCTCACGCAGCGCCTCGTCGGCGACCGTGACCTCCTCGGCGGTCACCGCGGCACGCTCGAGCTGCCGGGGCAGCAGGAAGTCGCGGGCGATGGCGACCTTGTCGTCCTCGGTGTAGCCGTCGATCGTGACCAGCTCCATCCGGTCCAGCAGCGCGCTCGGGATCTGCTCCACGACGTTGGCCGTGGCGATGAAGAGCACGTCGGAGAGGTCCAGGTCGAGCTCGAGGTAGTGGTCGCGGAAGGTGTGGTTCTGCGCCGGGTCGAGCACCTCGAGCAGGGCCGCGGCCGGGTCACCGCGGTAGTCGGAGCCGACCTTGTCGACCTCGTCGAGTAGCACGACCGGGTTCATGGAGCCGGCCTCCTTGACGGCCCGCACGATGCGGCCGGGCAGCGCGCCGACGTAGGTGCGCCGGTGACCGCGGATCTCGGCCTCGTCGCGCACACCGCCCAGCGCGACCCGGACGAACTTCCGTCCGAGCGAGCGGGCGACCGACTCACCGAGCGAGGTCTTGCCGACTCCCGGAGGACCGGCCAGCAGCACCACGGCACCCGACCCACGGCCACCGATGACCTGCAGACCACGCTCGGCCCGCCGGGCCCTGACCGCCAGGTATTCGACGATCCGGTCCTTGACCTCCTCGAGGCCGTGGTGGTCGGCGTCGAGCACCTCACGAGCGGCGGTCACGTCGGTGGAGTCCTCGGTGACCACGCCCCACGGCAGCTCCAGGACGGTGTCGAGCCAGGTGCGGATCCACGCGGTCTCGGGGTTCTGCTCGGAACCACGCTCGAGCTTGTCGACCTCGCGCAGCGCGGCCTCGCGTACGGTCTCGGGGAGGTCGGCGGCCTCGACCCGGGCCCGGTAGTCGTCGGAGCCCTCGGGCTCGCCCTCGCCGAGCTCCTTGCGGATCGCGGCGAGCTGCTGGCGCAGCAGGAACTCCCGCTGCGTCTTCTCCATGCCCTCGCGGACATCCTCGGCGATCTTGTCGCTGACCTCGGACTCGGCGATGTGGTCCTTGGCCCAGGCGATCACCTTCTCGAGCCGCTCCTCGACGTCCGGCGTCTCGAGCAGCTCGCGCTTGGCCTCGTCGTCGAGGTAGGGCGCATAGCCGGCGGTGTCGGCGATCTCGGACGGCTCGATGAGCCGGTTGACCTGGTCGATGACCGGCCAGGCCTCACGGCGCTGCAGCACCGCGACGACCAGCCGCTTGTACTCCTCGGCCAGCTCCTTCGCGTGCTCCGTCGTCGTCTCGGTGGCGGGCTCGACCTCGACCCACAGCGCCGCGCCGGGTCCGGTCACGCCGGAGCCGATCTTCGCGCGGCCGACGGCCCTCAGCACCGCTGCGGGCTCACCGCCCCGGAAGCGGCCGACGCGCTCGATCGTGGCGACAGCGCCGTACGTCGCATACCGGTCCCCCAGCCGCGGCGCCACCAGCAGCCGGCTCTCCGAGCCGGCTCGGGCGGCATCGACGGCAGCCTGCGCGGCCTCGTCGAGCTCGATGGGCACGACCATCCCCGGCAGGACCACGGCGTCCGAGACGAACAGCACAGGAAGCTTGTCCATGCGGACCCTCCTAGAAAGTTGAGTGATACTGGCTCAACTTCCGGGAGCAACCGGATGTTCCCTCCGGTTATCGTGTTCGCTGTCAGCGGACGGCGCGAGCTGTAACACGCTGTTACACCCACTATCCGGTCGTTCAGAACGACCGGATAGTGCTCCGAACGACGTGTTACAGGGCCGCCGCGTCGGTCGCCAGCCCACGCAACAGCCCGAGCACGCCCTCCGGCCCGGCGACCTCGAGATCGGCCAGCCCCGCGAGCGGGCCACGGTCGGGCCCGGCGTGGGAGTAGACGAGCAGCGTCGGAGACCCGGTGGTCTTTCCCCACGCCTTGACGGCCTCGAACGCCTCGATGTCACCCAGGTCGTCACCGCCGAACAGGATCGCGCCCGGCTCGACCACCGAGATCAGCGTCTCGATGGCGTGACCCTTGTGCATGCCGGGGGCGCGTACCTCGATGACCTGCTTGCCGGGCTCGATCATCAGTCCGTGCTCGGCAGCCAGCTCGGTCAGCGGCGGAAGCAGGCGCGCGGTGAGAGCGTCGGGGTCGGGGAACCGGCGGGTGTGGACGCCGACGGCGAGACCCTTCTCCTCGATGTAGGCGTCCTGCGCCCCGTGCGCGGCGAGCACCGCCGGGAGCGCCGCCTCGAAGGCACCCAGCCCCTCGGGCGGCGGCGGGCCGACGACGACCCGGTCCGAGCCGCTCCAGCGCTCGTTGCCGTACTGCCCGAAGACATACAGCTCCTTGCCGAGCTCCGCGAGCGCGTCGGCGATCGCCGCCAGCCCGCCCAGCTCGACGACCTGTCCGGCCGGGCGGCCGGTGACGATGGCGACCGCCTTCACCCGGGCCGCGAGCGCGATCAGGGCCGAGGCCGCGTCCGGATGGATCCGGGCCGAGGCGGGGTCCTCGACGATCGGCGAGAGCGTGCCGTCGAAGTCGAGGCCGACGAGGGTCTCGGCGGCGGCAGCCGCGATCGCGGCGTACTTCTGCTCTCCTGCTGTGCCATCAGGCTGGAGTTCGGCCATGCCTCAACTGTGACACGGCAACGACCTCCGAGCCGACCGGGAATACGGGGTCGTGCGACAGATCACACACCGTCGAGAACGGCCGGAACCCCTCAGAGAGCGCCGGTCAGGATGACCGTCAGCCGGTCACCCTTCATCGAGCCCTCCACCGACAGATGGGTCCGTTTGATGCCGAGGTCGTCGGCCAGCTGCTGGCCCTCGCGCTTCATCCCGCTCGGGTAGTAGACGGTGTTCTCCGGGACGGAGCCCATCCAGTTGTCCTCGCCGACGACGTTCCAGCCGACCGTGGTCGCCTTCGCCGCGACATCGCTGGCAAGGCCGGCGACGTTGGACTGGTTGTAGACCTCGACGCTGACCTTGGCACGGTCGACGGGCGACGGTTCCGCCTTGGCCGCCTTCGGCGAGGCGGATGCCGAGGCCGAAGGGCTGCCACCGGTCTGGGCGATCTTCTCGCCCCGGCCGTCTCCGTCGCCGCCGGTGACCCAGAAGACGATCACCGCGACGACGACGGCCACCACGCTGAGCGCGATGACGGGTGTCGGGAGCGCGACGCCACGCTCCCCTTTCGAACGACGTACGCTGCCGGTCATTCAGACCTCGAAGCCGAGCCGTCTCGCCGAGCGCTGACGCTGCCGGGCAGCGCGGAGCCGTCGCAGGCGGCGTACCAGGAGCGGGTCGGCCTCCAGAGCCTCCGGCTTGTCGATCAGCGCGTTGAGCACCTGGTAGTAGCGGGTGGCGGACATGTTGAACGCCTCACGCACGGCAGCTTCCTTGGCACCGGCGTACTTCCACCACTGGCGCTCGAAGTCAAGGATCTGCTTGTCGCGCTCGCTGAGGCTCGCGGGGTCCTCGCCTGGGCCTGTGACCTGCACGTTTACAGCGCTCATTCCTCGTCCCCCGGTGTCGTCTGCATCTGGCCACAGACTAACGCGCCGAACTACACCGCTGTGGTTCACCCTCCGGCGTGTTACTCGACAGGTATTCCTGTGAGGGACCGCAGAGTACCCAGTGGAACGGCACCGCACCGAACCTGGCTCCGGTCCATTACAGTCGGAGATGTGCAGGCTGACCTGGTAATCGTGGCCAATCGGCTCCCCGTCGATCGAGTGGAGATGCCGGACGGCACGAAGGCGTGGCGCCGCTCGCCAGGAGGTCTGGTCAGCGCTCTCGAGCCGGTCCTGCGAGCCAACGACGGCGTCTGGATCGGGTGGCCCGGCGGCACCGACGAGGACCTCGAGCCGTTCGAGGACGACGGGCTCCACCTGCTGCCGATGACGATGACCGCCCAGGACATCGAGGAGCACTACGAAGGCTTCTCCAACGGCACCCTGTGGCCGCTCTACCACGACGTCGTGGCCAAGCCGGAGTTCCACCGCGAGTGGTGGGACGGCTACCAGCGCGTCAACAAGCGCTTCGCCGAGAAGTGCGCCGAGGTGGCCGCCAAGGGGGCGACCGTCTGGGTCCAGGACTACCAGCTCCAGCTGGTCCCGCAGATGCTGCGCGAGCTCCGCCCCGACCTGCGCATCGGCTTCTACCTGCACATCCCGTTCCCGCCGGCCGAGCTCTTCCAGCAGGTCCCCTGGCGAAGACAGCTGCTCGAGGGGCTGCTCGGTGCCGACCTGGTCGGCTTCCAGCTCCCCCAGGCCGCCCAGAACTTCGTCCGCCTGGTGCGCCAGCGCGTCGGCCACAAGACCCATCGTGACCTGGTCTATCTCCCCGACGGACGCACCGTGCACGCGGCCGCCTTCCCGATCTCGATCGACTTCGTCGGCTTCGACGAGATGGCGCACGACGAGGGCGTCAACCAGCGCGCCAAGGAGATCCGCCAGCAGCTCGGCGACCCGAAGAAGATCATGCTCGGCGTCGACCGGCTCGACTACACCAAGGGCATCTACGCCCGGCTGCGCGCCTTCGGCGAGCTGCTGCGCGACACCAAGCTCGACGTCGAGGACGTGATCTTCGTCCAGGTCGCGGTGCCCTCCCGCGAACGCGTCGAGCAGTACCGCAAGCTCCGCGACGACATCGACCGCCTCGTCGGCCGCCTCAACGGCGACCTCGGCCGCATCGGCCGCCCGGCCATCTCCTACCTGCACACGAGTCTCCCCCGGGCCGAGATGGCCGCGCTCTACCGTGCCGCCGACATCATGGTCGTCACCCCCTACCGCGACGGCATGAACCTGGTCGCGAAGGAGTACGTCGCCTGCCGCTACGAGGACGACGGCGCCCTGGTGCTCTCCGAGTTCGCCGGCGCGGCCGAGGAGCTGCGCCAGGCCTGGCTGGTGAACCCCTACGACATCAACGGGATGAAGGCCGCGCTGCTGGAGGCCTACGAGGCCGAGCCGAAGGAGCTCACCCGCCGGATGAGGGCGATGCGCAAGCAGGTCGCCGCCCGGGACGTACGGCATTGGGCCGACACCTTCCTCGAGGAGCTCGCCGCGGTGCCGGGCAACCACAACAAGAGCGTCCTTCCGCCCAACGGTCACTGAGACCACCGGAGCGAGGAAGTGACCGCGCGAAGCGCGGAGACCCGCGCAGGTGGCTAGAGTCGACGCGTGACCACCAACTCTGACCCGATCAGGTGGGGAATTCTCGGCACCGGCCGGATCGCCCACTCCCTCGCCACCGACCTGATGCTCGTTCCCGACGGCCAACTCGTGGCCGTGGGCTCACGGAGCAAGGAGTCCGCAGAGACGTTCGCGAAGGAGTACGCCGCCGCCGACGGCCCGGTCCGCGCGCACGGCTCCTACGAGGAGCTGGCCGCCGACGAGGACGTCGACGTCGTCTACATCGCCTCACCCCACTCCCACCACCTCGAGCACGCCACCCTCGTCCTCGAGGCGGGCAAGCACGTGCTGTGCGAGAAGGCGCTGACGCTCAACGCCGCCGACTCGCAGACCATGGTCGACCTGGCCACCTCCAAGAAGCTGTTCCTCATGGAAGCCATGTGGATGGCGACCAATCCGATCATCCGGCGCCTGGTCGCCGACGTGAAGTCCGGCCGCTTCGGGGTCCCCCGTCACGTGCACGCCGAGCTCGGCTTCGTCGCCGACCCCGAGCAGCACCAGCGCCTCCTCGACCCGGCCCTCGGCGCCAGCGCGCTGCTCGACATGGGCATCTACCCGCTCACCTTCGCCCACCTGCTCTTCGGCGAGGCCCGCTCGCTGACCGCGCAGGCCAACCTCGGGACCGGCGCCGACGGCGGCACCTTCGACCTCGACCTGGTGATGACCGGGAAGTACGCCGGCAACGAGCTCTCCACCATGGTCTCCTCGGTCACGTCCTACTCCTCCCGCTCGGCCGCTATCGCCACCGACCAGGGCCGCATCGAGCTGACCGACTTCCACCACCCGTCCTCGGCGGTCTTCAAGCCCGCCGACGGGAGCGAGCCCGTCGAGATCGTCGGTGACGAGCCCGTCATCGGCGCTGCGTACGGCAACGAGATCGTCGAGGTGCAGCGCTGCCTGCGCGAGGGCCTCCTGGAGTCCCCGCTGGTGCCGCACAGCCAGACGCTCAGCCTGATGCGCCAGATGGACATGATCCGCGAGTCCATCGGCGCCCGCTTCGCCGACGAGTCCTGAGGCTCAGGCGGTCGTCGGCTTCTCGTTGAAGGTCCGGTGCGGGTGCACGATGTCGAGGAGCTCGCCGACCACGTCGGGGCCCAGGGCACCCCAGTGGTCCTTGTAGCCGTAGACGCCGGCGAGGGTGCGTGACTCGTAGTCGCCGTTCATGACCTCGATGTCGCGCGGCGTGATCAGTCCGGGGTGGGCGACCCCGACGGCGGCGGAGACCTTCGTCAGCTCCCTGCGCAGCGTACGCAGGTAGCTGGCGCAGCGGTCACCCTTGTCCAGCGGGTCCAGACCGCCGGAGAGCCACTTGCTCTGGGTCGCCACGCCGGTGGGGCAGGTGTCGTCGTGGCACTTCTGGGCCTGGATGCAGCCGATCGACATCATCGCCTCGCGGCCGACGTTGATCATGTCGGCGCCGAGCGCGAAGGCGACGGCGGCGTTCTCCGGCAGGCCGAGCTTGGCCGACCCGATAAAGGTGACCGAGTCGGTCAGGCCGAGCTCGGCGAAGGTGCCGTAGACCCGGGAGAAGCCGATCCGGTAGGGCATCGCGACCGAGTCGGAGAAGATCAGCGGCGCGGCACCGGTGCCGCCCTCGCCGCCGTCGACGGTGACGAAGTCGACGCCGCGCTCCCCCGTGCGCATCCTGGCGGCCAGCTCCCGCCAGAACTCCATCTCCCCGACCGCCGACTTGATGCCGACCGGCAGCCCGGTCTCGGCAGCGATCATCTCGACGAAGTCGAGCATGGAGTCGACGTCGAAGAAGGCCGAGTGCCGAGACGGCGAGGCGCAGTCCTTGCCGACCTCGATGCCGCGGATCGCGGCGATCTCAGGGGTCACCTTGGCCGCGGGCAACAGCCCGCCGAGGCCCGGCTTCGCGCCCTGGGAGAGCTTGATCTCGATGGCCTTGACCGGCGCGGTGGCGACCCGCTCCTTGAGCCGGTCGATCGAGAAGCTTCCGTCGGCGTTGCGGCACCCGAAGTAGGCCGTGCCGATCTGCATGACCAGGTCCGCACCACCTTCGAGGTGGTAGGGCGAGATGCCGCCCTCGCCGGTGTTGTGCATCGCGCCGGCCTTGAACGCACCCCGGTTGAGCGCCGTGATCGCCGGCCCGGACAACGACCCGAACGACATCGCCGAGATGTTGACCACCGACTCCGGACGGAACGCCTTCGCGCGCCCGCGCGGGCCCCGAGCACCTTCGCCGACGGGAGCCTGGCGGCCCGGTCGTGGTCGTCGGGAAGGCTGTCGGCGAACGTACGGTGCTTGATGTGGATGTGGCCCTGCGTGTGCTCGATGTCGTTGTCGGTGCCGAAGCCGAAGTAGTTGTTCTGCTCCTTGGACGAGGCGTACACCCAGCGCCGCTGGTCACGGCTGAAGGGCCGCTCCTCGTCGTTGTCGGCGACGATGTACTGGCGCAGCTCCGGCCCGATCTTCTCCATCAGGTAGCGCGCGTGCCCGATCACCGGGAAGTTCCGCAGGATCGCGTGCTTGCGCTGGGTCAGGTCGCGCGCGGCGACCACGGCGGCAGCGACCGCCGCTCCCCCGAGGAGGGTCGTCATCTTCATGTACGTCTTCCTACCGGCCCGCCACGGCGTTGTAAACGTCCGTGGCGGTGTCGGCAGGCGTCGCTCAGGCGAACTCAGGCACGACCTTCGACTCGAAGAGTTCGATCGAGGAGCGGTCGTAGGCGGCGTCGCCGAAGTAGGTGATGGCGTAGGTCATCCCCAGGTCCTCCATCGCCTTCAGCTTCTCCACGATCTGCTCGGGCGTGCCGACCAGACCCTGGCTGCCGCTGCGGCGCGCGTGCTCCGCGCCGGCGGCCTCGCCGAGCGACTTGGTGAGGTGGTCGGCGTACCAGTCGATCTTGTCCTGGGCGTCCTTCTCGGTCTCGCCGATGAAGACGTTGTAGTTGGCGGAACGGGTGATCTCGGCGAAGTCGCGGCCGAGGTTGTCGCAGTGGCCGCGCAGGATCTCCGACTTCGCCTGGAACGTCTCGGGGTCGCCGGCGAAGTTGGTGTAGTCGGCGTACTGCGCGGCGATCTTCAGGGTCACCTTCTCGCCGCCGCCGGCGATCCACAGCGGAATCCCGGAACGGCCCTTCTGGATCGGCAGCGGCTGACAGATGGCGCCGTCGACCTGGTAGTACTTCCCGTCCAGCGACGAGACGCCCTTGGTCCAGGCCTGCTGGAAGATCTGGACGCCCTCGCGGAGCATCCCGAGCCGGTCGCGCGCCTCCGGGAAGCCGTAGCCGTAGGCCCGCCACTCGTGCTCGTACCAGCCCGCGCCGATGCCCATCTCGATCCGGCCGCCGCTGACGTGGTCGGCGGTCGCGGCGACCTTCGCCAGGTAGGCGGGGTTGCGGTAGGACATGCAGGAGCACATCTGGCCGAGGCGCACCCGCGAGGTGACCGCACCCAGGCCGGCCATCAGCGTCCAGGCCTCGTGCGTCGCCTGGTCCGAGGGTTCCGGGGTGGTGTGGAAGTGGTCGTAGACCCAGATCGACTCCCAGCTTCCGGCATCGGCGTGGAGGGCCAGGTCCTTCATCGTGGTCCACTGGTCTGCCGGGTCGATCCCGACGAGGTCAAAGCGCCATCCCTGCGGGATGAAGAGTCCGAACTTCATACACCACAACCTATCCAGGGTCCCTGGGCGTGGCGAACGATATGTTGAGGGAATGAGCGCACTCGCCGGACTCGTGGACAAGGGCCTGATGGCTGCCGACTGGGCCGAGGCGCTGGCGCCGGCCGAGCCGCAGATCGAGCAGATGGGCCGTTTCCTGCGCGAGGAGCTGGCGGCGAGGCGTCCCTATCTTCCCGACGGCGACCGGATCTTCAACGCCTTCCGGCGCCCGCTGCGCGACGTACGCGTCCTGATCGTCGGTCAGGACCCCTACCCGACGATCGGGCACCCGATCGGGCTGAGCTTCGCGGTCGAGAAGGACGTGCGTCCCCTGCCCGCGTCGCTGCGCAACATCTACGCCGAGCTGGTCACCGACCTCGACCTGAAGATGCCCGAGCACGGCGACCTGTCGACCTGGGCCGACCGCGGGGTGATGCTGCTCAACACCTCGCTGACGGTGCGCCCCGGTGCCCCCGCCTCCCACTCGAAGAAGGGCTGGGAGGAGGTCACCGGGCGGGCGATCGACGTCCTGGGCCGCCGCGGCGGACCGCTGGTCGCCATCCTGTGGGGCCGGCACGCGCAGAACCTCGAGCCGCGGCTCAACGGCGTGCCCGCGATCAAGTCGGTCCACCCCTCGCCGCTCTCCGCCCGTCGCGGGTTCTTCGGCTCCCGGCCGTTCTCGCGCGCCAACGCCCTCCTGGTCGAACAGGGCGGATCCCCGGTCGACTGGTCCCTTCCGGACTAGGATCGGCGCATCGGCGCGGCGAACGGGGGGTCACGTGAGCGAGAACACCACCGATCCGACGCTGTCGGTGCCCCGCCGGCTCAAGATCGCCGGGACCATCGTGGTCGTCCTGCTGGCGGCCTGGGCCGCGGTGCTGGGCGTCCGGGCCCTGCTCGACCGGGCCGCTCCTCCGGAGCTCCCCGCGACCGAGGTACGCGACTGGGCGACCTTCGCCGACCACCTCGTCCTGGGCACCGCCGGCCCCGACGACACCGACCGGCTCGAGGTCACCACCGTTCTGTGGAGCCGGCAGGGAGCCCACCCGATCGGTCGGCGGATCACCGTCGAGGCCGCGATGACCGAGGGCGAGGCGTACGCCGTGCCGGTGGCCTGGCTCGACGACGGCGGCAGCGACGGGCGCTGGGTCGCGCTCGCGCCCGGTGCGGTCCTCCCCCTCGACGGCGGCCGGATCACCGACGGCGGCGACACCTGGGCCGAGGAGCACATCGGGGAGTCCGCCCGCACCCTGGCCACCGAGCTCTACGAGACCGGGCCCTACCCGGCCGCGGTCCCGCACCTCTACGAGAGCCTCGAGCAGAGACTTGCCGCTGTTGACCGGTAGGTAAGATTTCACGCGTGAGCCAGGATTCCCCCACGCGGCCCCAACGCGCCACCTGGCTGAGGGCCGGCATTTGGTCACTCGGATTCGTCGCCCTTCTGTGGGTGCTCGAGGTCACCGACTACATCAGCGGCCACCAGCTCGACACCCTCGGCATCCAGCCGCGCACCGACGCCGGCCTGCTCGGCATCGTGTTCGCACCGGTGCTCCACTTCGGCTGGGCCCACCTCTACGGCAACACCCTGTTCGCGCTCGTCCTGAGCTTCCTGGTGCTCGCCTCCGGGTTCGGCCGCGGGATCGCCGCGACGCTCATCATCTGGATCGTCGGCGGCGTCGGTGTCTGGCTGATGTCGCCCCCGGGCAGCATCACCGCCGGCACCTCGATGCTGATCTTCGGGTGGCTCGTCTACCTGATCCTGCGCGGACTGTTCAACCACCGCGTCGGCCAGATCATCATCGGCGTGCTCATCTTCCTGGTCTGGGGCAGCCTGCTGCTCGGCGTACTCCCCGGACAGACCGGCGTCTCCTGGCAGGGCCACCTCTTCGGTGCGATCGGTGGCGCGCTCGCGGCCTGGCTGCTCAACGACCCGCCCCAGAAGCAGGCCCAGAAGTAGGCCCAGAAGAAGGCCCAGAAGAAGTCCGCGCGAGCCGGCTGATGGAGACTGGTTCCATGCAGATCCTCTCCATCCAGTCGCACGTGGCCTTCGGCTACGTCGGCAACTCGGCGGCCGTCTTTCCGATCCAGCGCCTCGGCCACGAGGTCTGGCCGGTGCTCACGGTCAACTTCTCCAACCACACCGGCTACGGCGCGTGGCGCGGACCCGTCGTCGCCGCCGACCAGGTCGCCGAGGTCATCGAGGGGATCTCCGAGCGTGACGGTCTCTCCACCGTCTCCGCGGTGCTGTCCGGCTACCAGGGCGACCCGGCCGTCGGCGCGATCGTCCTGGACTCCGTACGCCGCGTGAAGGCCCTCAACCCGCGGGCCCTCTACTGCTGCGACCCGGTGATGGGTGACGTCGGGCGCGGGATGTTCGTGCGTGAGGGCATCCCGGAGTTCATGCGCGACGAGGTCGTGCCCGCCGCCGACGTGATCACGCCCAACCACTTCGAGCTCAACTTCCTGGCCGGCCTCGAGTCCACCGACACCCTGCAGGAGGTGCTCGCCGCGGTCGACATCGTCCGTGAGTCCGGCCCCTCGAACGTGCTGGTGACCTCGGTGATCACCAAGGACCCCACCCACCTCGACCTGGTCGCGGTCTCCGACGAGGGCGCCTGGTCGGTCACCACTCCCCTGCTCCCGATCTCCCCCAACGGCGGCGGCGACGTCACCGCGGCGGTCTACCTCTCCCACCTGCTCTCGACCGGCTCCACGCCGGCCGCCCTCGGCCGCACCGCGAACACCCTCTTCGCCATCCTCGACCGGACGCTGAAGTCGGGGCGCCGCGAGCTCGAGCTCGTCGCCTCCCAGGACGACATCGCCAACCCGCCGACGACGTACGAGGTCACCCAGCTCCGCTGATCAGTAGGACTTGCCGTCGGAGTATCGCTGCCGCCGCCAGGCCCTGCCGCTGCCGCGGTTCTTGGCCTTGTACGTCGGCAGCTGGCTGTCGCAGTTCGGGCACACCAGCCGCAGGTTCTCGCGCCTGTTTTTGGTGGCATCACCGTCGATATGGTCCAGCACGAAGGTCAGCTCGAGGTCATTCCACGTCGCCGGACATGCGCATATCGCGCACAGGCCGACCTGGTCCTCCATCAGATGGAGCTTCACATAATGGCGCCGACTACCACTGAGCGTGGCCTCGCCGGTCTTCAGCCATCGCTCGATCTTCTCGCGACGTTCCATCGCCCGCTGACAGGCGTTGCTGCAGAACCTGAGCTGATGGCGCTTCTCAAGGGGCGCGCCACACCCCACGCAAACTCTCATGCCGGCGACACTAAGCGCGACCACCGACAACTCTCGTGGAGCCGGTGACAGGACTCGAACCTGCGATCTTGGTCTTACAAGGACCCTGCTGTACCAACTCAGCTACACCGGCATGCCGTACGTCTCCGCAACGGCGGGACAATCGTAGCCAGTCACCGTCCCATCTGTGCATCCGGCGTGTCGTCCCGACCGTGACGCACCTCGAGGCAACCCCTCGAAAACCTGCGCGGGGAGGACGTCTGAGAGGGTTTCCCCTCATCCGAACGTCGGATAGATGA
Source organism: Nocardioides sp. NBC_00368 (assembly GCF_036090055.1). Taxonomy (NCBI): domain Bacteria; kingdom Bacillati; phylum Actinomycetota; class Actinomycetes; order Propionibacteriales; family Nocardioidaceae; genus Nocardioides; species Nocardioides sp. NBC_00368. Next base: position 5,203,515 of record NZ_CP107970.1, on the reverse strand, counting down.
AGGGAAGACGGATGACGGACATCTTGGGCGCCATCAGTGCAGTCGTGTGGAGCAACTGGCTCGTGTATCTGTGTCTCGCGGTGGGGGTGTTCTTCTCCGTGCGGTCACGCTTCCTCCAGGTGCGGCACTTCCCCGAGATGGTGCGGCTGCTCGTACGCGGCGAGAAGTCGTCCTCCGGGGTCTCCTCGTTCCAGGCGCTGGCGATGTCGCTGGCCGGGCGCGTGGGCACGGGCAACATCGCCGGTGTCGCCACGGCGATCGCCTTCGGTGGGCCGGGCGCGATGTTCTGGATGTGGGCGGTGGCGTTCCTCGGCGCCTCGACGTCCTTCGTGGAGAGCACGCTCGGTCAGGTCTACAAGACCCGGGACCCGCTCACCGGTGAGTACCGGGGCGGTCCTGCCTACTACTTCAGCCGCGCCTTCGCGCACACCCGCGCCAGCAAGTTCTTCACGGTCTACGGGTTCGTCTTCGCGGCCGTGACCGTGCTCGCGTGCGGCGTACTCCTTCCCGGTGTCCAGGCGAACTCGATGACGGCGGGCATGACCAACGCGTGGGGCGTCCCGACCTGGGGCGTCGCGCTCGCGACGGTGATCGTGTTCGCGTTCGTCGTGGTCGGTGGTGTCAAGCGGATCGCGTCCTTCGCGACGCTCGTGGTGCCGTTCATGGCGGTGGCGTACGTCGCCGTCGCCATGGTCGTCGTGGTGGTGAACTCGGACCAGATCCCTGGGGTCATCAGCGACGTGGTGTCCAGCGCCTTCGGCCTCCACTCCACGTTCGGCGCGGTGCTCGGTCTCGCCGTGATGTGGGGCGTCAAGCGCGGGGTCTACTCCAACGAGGCGGGGCAGGGCACCGGCCCGCACGCAGCGGCCGCGGCCGAGGTCTCGCACCCGGCGAAGCAGGGCCTGGTGCAGGCCTTCGCCGTCTACGTCGACACCCTGTTCGTCTGCTCGGCGACCGGCTTCCTGATCCTGTCCACCGGCGCCTACCGCGTCTTCGAGGGTGGCAGCGAGAGCGGCGACGTGATCGCGGACGGCGGGGTGCTCGCCGCGGGCGCGGAGGTCGGCCCGGCCTACACGCAGTCGGCCTTCGACACCGTGTTCCCCGGGATCGGCGCCTCCTTCATCGCGGTCTCGCTCGCCTTCTTCTGCTTCACGACGATGGTCGCCTACTACTACATGGCCGAGACCAACCTGCGCTTCATCGTCGGCCGGTTCGCCACCGTTCGGCTCGGTGGGCAGCGCGGTGTCTCGCTCGGTCGGGTCACCACACTGGCCCTGCAGGCCGTGATCCTGGTCGCCTCGGCGTACGGCTGCGTGTCGACGGCCAGCGACGCCTGGACGCTCGGCGACATCGGCGTCGGCCTGATGGCGTGGCTCAACATCCTCGGCATCCTCGTCCTCCAGCAGCCCGCGTTCGCGGCCCTGCGGGACTACGAGCGGCAGAAGAAGCAGGGGCTCGACCCGGTCTTCGACCCCCGCGCCCTGGGCATCACCGGAGCGACGTACTGGGAGAGCTACGAGCCGGAGCGCGAGCGCGTCTAGCCCTACTCGCTCCCGACGGGAGTGCCCAGCGGGACGTACTCGTGGGCGGTGAGCACGCCGTTGGTCTCCAGCTCGACCGACTGGAGACCGACGGGCTGCCCGTCGGCGTAGGTGATCAGGGAGACCTCCGCGGTGCGGCGGATCTTCCCCATCGCGAAGGCGTACGCAGCACCACCCGTGGTGCCGTTGGTGTAGGTCCAGCCGACCTGACCGTTCTCGCCGGTCACCTCGGTCGGACCCTGATGGACGTGACGGTGGCCGCCGACGACGAGGGTGGCGCAGCCGCGGCGCAGGGTCTCGCGGGCCAGCGACGGGTCGTGGACGAGGAGCGTCGCGACCGGCTTCCCGTCGTCCATGGAGTCGCAGGCGATGTCGGCCAGCTTCTCGCCGGCCTCCTCGAGGGTGACGCCCTTCTCGTCGATCCAGTTGCCGAGGCCGCTGGTGCGCGGGTCGGGGACCCCGAGGAGCGTCGAGCCTCCGGGGCCGTCGACGACCTCGCCGTCGAGGACGGTCCAGCCCTTGTCGGCCAGGTAGGTGCCGACCGTCGGACCGTGGTCGTGGTTGCCGGTGACCGCCCACTTGTCCAGACCGTCGCTCGCGTCGGTGAGGGAGTCGAGGGAGAAGGTCTCCCAGTCGGACCCGGTCGAGGTGTCGTCGCCCCCGTCCAGGATGCCGGTCGCGCCGCCCTCGTCGGCGATCGCGCGCACCACCGAGTCCATGCCGACGTTGTCGTGGCGGTCGGAGACGAGAGCCACCACGGTCTCGTCCTCGGCCGGCTCCCGCAGGGCCAGGTCCGGCACCTTCTCCACCACCTTCTCGTAGAAGGTGCGGCTGGAGTTGTAGGTGTCCACGGCACTGGCCACCAGCCTCCGGGTCTGGTTCGCGTAGGCGTCGCCGCGCACCTCCACCCCGGCCAGCTCGTCGGGCACGGGGATCCCCTGGCCGAGGAAGGCGGCCAGCGGGGTCCAGTCACCGGCGACCGGCTCGGCCGCGGTGTCCGCCGCCGGCGCCGCGTAGACCCCCCACGGCTGCCAGACCGCGGCCGCGAGCACGCCCGCGGTCACCACGCCGACGCCTGCGGTGGTGAGGCCGCGCCGTGTGCGGACCGCTTCCGTCGTACGTCGCCGCAGCTCGGCACGGCGTTCGGCCCCGGGCAGCCACCACAGCAGGACGCCCCCGGCCACGATCGCCAGCGAGAACGCTGCACCGCGGATCACGGCGGCGATGAGCATCGACTCGACCTGCTCCACCACGACGGCACGCTGACCGTCCGGCGCCGACCCGAGCACCGCGTAGCGCTCGAAGAGCTCGTCCATCGACCTCAGCTCGGTCTTCCCGAGGGTCACGTCGACGCCGATCGGACCGGCCACGTCCAGACGTACGTCGGGAAGCACCGGTCCGGTGTGGATGATCGCCTTCCCCGACAGGGTCGGGCGCAGGACCGAGTCGTGGCCGGCCAGGACCACCTGGCGTTCGCTGGACAGGAAGAGCCACGCGCTCACCGCCACGGCGAGCACGAGCCACAGCACTCCTAGCCCCGCCCAGACGGCGAGGCCACGAAGCAGGCTGCGGCGGGAGATCAGCGGCGCGCCTCCGCGACGGCGTAGAGCACGACCGACGCAGCGACGCCGGCATTGAGGGACTCCACCGAGTTGGCCATCGGGATCGACACTATCTGGTCGCAGGTCTCCTGGACCAGGCGCGACAGGCCGCCGCCCTCGGCACCGACGACGATCACCAGCGGACCGTCGGCGAGACCGTCGGGGGCGCCCAGCTCGGGCAGCGTGATGTCGCCCTCCATGTCGAGGCCGACGACCATGCAGCCGGCGTCCTGGTAGGCCTTGAGCTGCCGGGTCAGGTTGACCGTCTGAGCGACCGGGATCCGGGACGCCGCACCGGCGCTCGTCTTCCACGCCGCGGCGGTCATCCCGGCGGCACGGCGCTCCGGGATCACGACGCCGTGGGCACCGAAGGCCGCGGCCGAACGCACGATGGCGCCCAGGTTGCGCGGGTCGGTGACCTGGTCGAGGGCCACGATCAGCGGCTTCTCGCCGGTCTCGGCGGCGTGGTCGATCAGGTCGTCGGCGTGGGCGTACTCATAGGCGGGGATGCGCGCCGCCAGGCCCTGGTGGCCGTTGAAGCCGGTGAGCCGGTCGAGCTCGATCTTGGTCACCTCGAGCAGCGAGATGCCCTTCTCGGAGGCGAGCTGGAACGCCTCTCGCAGCCGACCGTCGCGCTCGGCACCCTCGGCGACGTAGATCCCGTTGACCGGTACGTCCTCGCGCAGCGCCTCGACCACGGAGTTGCGGCCGATGATCCACTCGGCGTCGCCCGCGGCCCGCTTGCGCGGACCCTTGTTGGCCCGCTGCTCGGCGGCCTGGGCCGCCTTGTGGGCCTTGTGGTAGGGCCGGTCCTTCGCCTTCGGCGTCGGTCCCTTGCCCTCGAGCCCACGACGGCGGTTGCCGCCGGACCCGACCTGGGCACCCTTCTTGCGTCCCTTCGCGATCGCTCCGCGACGCTGGGAGTTGCCTGCCATCAGTTAACGCTCCATTTCGGACCCTCAGGGGTGTCCTCGATCTCGATCCCGGCATCCTTGAGCCGGTCTCGCATGGCATCTGCGCGGGCCCAGTCCTTGGCGGCACGCGCCTCCGCGCGCTCGTCCAGGACCCCGCGGACGAGTACGTCCAGCGCACCGGTCAGCTTCTCGTCCGCACCGCTCTCCGGACCCCATGAGGGGTCGGCCGGGTCCAGACCGAGGATGTCCAGCATCGCGCGCACGCTCGCGGCGACCCCGCGCAGCGCCGGGCTGTCGCCGTCGGCGAGCAGCTTGTTGCCCTCACGGACGACGTCGTGCAGGGCGGCCACGGCGGCGGGGGTGCCGAGGTCGTCGTCCATCGCGCTGACGAAGTCGGCGCACGGGACACCGTCGGCCGAGATCTCACCGACCACGGACGCCGCCCGGTCCAGGAAGCCCTCGATCCGCTGGAACGCCAACGCCGCCTCGTCCAGGGCGGAGAAGGAGAACTCGACGTGTGACCGGTAGTGGGCCGCGACCAGGTAGTAGCGCAGCTCGATGCCGCGTACCTTCTTCAAGACCTCGGGGATGACCAGCGAGTTGCCCAGCGACTTCGACATCTTCTCGCCGGAGGTGGTGATCCAGGCGTTGTGGAGCCAGTAGCTCGCGAACGGCCGGCCGGCGGCGCGGGACTGCGCCTGCTCGTTCTCGTGGTGCGGGAAGCGCAGGTCGAGGCCTCCGCCGTGGAAGTCGAAGGCGGGACCGAGGTACTTCCCGGCCATCGCCGAGCACTCGATGTGCCACCCGGGACGCCCCAGCCCCCAGGGCGAGGGCCACGAGGCGGTCTCCGGCTCGGAGACCTTCCGGCCCTTCCACAGCGCGAAGTCACGAGGGTCGCGCTTGCCCCGCGGGTCGGCGTCGGCGGCGGCCTCCATGTCGTCGACCTTCTGCCCCGACAGCTCGCCGTAGGAGGGCCAGGAGCGCACGTCGAAGTAGACGTCGGCCGAGCCGTCCTCGGCGGCGTAGGCGTGACCTTTCGCGATCAGCTCCTCGATCAGCGCGATGATCTCGGGGATGTGGCCGGTGGCCAGCGGCTCGTAGGTCGGCGGGGCGACGTTGAGCGAGGCGTAGGCCGCGTCGAGCTCGCGGTGCATGTCGTAGGCGAGGTTGTACCAGGGTCGCCCCTGGTCGGCGGACTTCGCCAGGATCTTGTCGTCGATGTCGGTCACGTTGCGGATGAACGTGGTCTCATAGCCCGACGCCCGCAACCACCGCTGCAGCACGTCGAAGTTCACCCCGCTGCGGACGTGCCCGACATGCGGCTCGCTCTGCACGGTCAGGCCACAGACATAGAGCGACGCCTTGCCGGGGTGCAAGGGGGTGAAGTCACGTACTTCACGGGTCGCCGAGTCGTAGAGCCTGAGTGCCATGCCCCAAGTCTAGGGACGTAGCCGGTGAGTTCAGGATTCGCGACGCACGACGAGCGAGCGCCAGCGAGCGAGCGATGGCGCTTTCATCGGGCCATGTCGGTAACCTCGCGCTTGCGCTACCGACGTGGCGCGATGATCGCGGTAGCGATCGCGGCGACACCTTCGCCTCGGCCGGTGAGCCCGAGGCCGTCGGAGGTCGTCGCCGTCACCGTGACCGGCGCGCCGGCCGCCGCGGAGAGCGCCCGGTTGGCCTCGTCCCGCCGCGGACCGATCTTGGGCCGGTTGCCGATCACCTGGACCGCGACGTTGCCGATCTCGAAGCCGGCCTCGCGGACCCGGCGCGCGGCCTCCGCCAGCAGCACGACGCCGGCCGCCCCGGCCCACTCGGGCTCGGAGGTGCCGAAGTTCGATCCCAGGTCGCCGAGCCCGGCGGCGGAGAAGAGCGCGTCGCAGCAGGCGTGGGCGGCGACGTCCCCGTCGGAATGCCCGGCCAGACCCTGCACCTCATCGGGGAAGGCGAGGCCCGCCACGTGCATCGGGACACCGTCGGCAAGGCTGTGTACGTCGGTCCCGATGCCGACCAGAGGAAGCTGCACGCCCGCAGTCTCCCAGATGCGGCTCAGGTGATCTTCCGGTGCCCGACGTGGATGAGTCCGTCGACGACCCGGACCTCGTAGGCCGGGATGGACACGTGCGGGTCCTCCAGACACTGCCCGGTACGCAGGTCGAACCCGTGCCGGTGAGCGGGCGAAGCCACGAACGGCACCCCGTCGCGGACCCCGACGATGCCCTTGGCGATCACCGACGCCTTCGCGAACGGATCGTGGTTGCCCAGCGCATAGACGACGTCGTCGGGCATCCGGAAGATGGCGATGGCCTGCCCGTGGACCAGTGCCGTGGCGCCGCGCTTCACCTCGAGCGCATCGACGGGACAGACGGGCTGCCACTCTGCGTGGTCGTCCCGCTGCGCGTGAGCACTCATGACGTCGCCGGCCCGAGCCGCTTCGTCGACATTCGTCGGGTCCTCCCTTCGGTGGATTTGAACCGTAGGACGCGTGAGGGACACCTCCTGTTTCGCTCTGTTACGGGTGCGTAAACACCAGCGCCCAGCCCCTCGGCCGTCCCCTCGCCCGAACGGATAGCCTCCAGGGGTGCCCGCCGCTCTCGTACTCCTGGCCGCCGGATCCGGCACCCGCGTCGGAGCCGCCACCAACAAGGTGCTGCTCCCCCTCGACGGGTCCGACGATCCGGCCTCCTCAGCCCTCGGTCTCTCGCTCCGGACCGCCCTCGAGGTGCCCGACGTGCACCGCCTGGTCCTGGTCGTACGCAGCGGCGACGAGGAGGCGGTCGCGGCCGTGGCGCAGCCCCTGCTGGGCGAGCGCGAGGTCGCGATGGTCACCGGGGGCGCCACCCGCCACGCCTCCGAGCAGGCCGCGCTCGGCGTGCTCCGCGCCGACATCGAGGCGGGCCGGGTCGACGTGGTGGCGATCCACGACACCGCCCGGCCGCTGGCCGCTCCCGAGCTCTATGCCGCGGTCATCGGTGTCGCCCGCGAGCACGGCGGCGCCATCCCCGCCGCCCCGCTCACCCACCTCTCCTCGCGTGATCTCCAGCCGGTGGGTGGTGCTCTCGTCGGCGTACAGACACCGCAGGCGTTCCGGGCCGCCGACCTCCTGGCCGCCTATGCCCAGGCCGCGGCCGACGGGTTCGACGGCACCGACACCGGCGCGACGCTGGAGCGCTACGCCTCCGACGTACGCATCGTCGCCGTGCCCAGCTCGCCGCTGAACCTCAAGGTGACCTTCGCCGACGACCTCCAGGCCGCCGCGGCGCTGCTCGGCTGAAGCGGAGGCCGAAGCGCAGCGGTTCAGCCGATCCGGCTGCGCGAGAGAGCCTCCAGCAGGCGTACGTCATCGGGCGACGTCACCCGGCGACCGACCGGCGGCGCCTCGACCGAGACGACCGGGAACCGGCGGGCCAGGGCACCCGCGATCTCGGCGAAGTCACCGGAAGGCCAGTCGTCGAGCGAGGCGACCACGGCCGGAGGCAGCACGATCGGTGCCGCGACCGAGACGAGCGCGGACCGGTCGACGGTCTCGCCGAGCACCGGCACCCCGTCCTCGGCGGTGAGCTTCTTGACCGTGTCCGTGACCGGGCGTACGCCGACCACGACCGCCTCGCGCGCGAGCGCGGTCGAGACGCAGTGGGCGATGAAGGCGGGCGGGGTCATCGGGCACAGCGAGTCGTGCAGGACCAGCGGCTCCTCGGCCTCCACGATCCCTTCCCACGACGTGGTGAAGTCGACGGGGGTCACTCCGGACTCCCCGAGGGACCACGTCGCCGCGGCAACGAGCGCCTCACCGTGGATCAGCGCGAACGGCAGCGAGCCCCGGCCGTCGTCGGCGACGATCCCGAGGGCCGGCGGCAGCTCGGCGGTCTCGTCGAGCTCGTCGTAGTCGGCGTAGGGGTCCTCCATGGCAGTCACCGTATCCGCCCCAGAACGCGAAACAGGCCCCGGGATGACCCGGAGCCTGTAACGCAGACCGAAACCAGCTTCAGCTGGCCAGCACCTCGTCGAGGAGGACTTCAGCCTTGTCTTCGTTGGTGTGCTCGCACAGCGCGAGCTCCGAGACGAGGATCTGGCGTGCCTTGGCGAGCATGCGCTTCTCCCCGGCGGAGAGGCCACGGTCACGCTCACGACGCCACAGGTCACGCACGACCTCGGCGACCTTCATGACATCGCCGCTGTGCAGCTTCTCCAGGTTTGCCTTGTAACGACGCGACCAGTTGGTCGGCTCTTCGACGTGCTCCGCACGAAGCACCTCGAAGACTCGATCAAGCCCGTCCTTGTCTACGACGTCTCGAACTCCGACGAGCTCGAGATTGTTGGCCGGAACACGCACCACGAGGTCCTGCTGAGCGATGATGCGGAGGACCAGATACTGCCGCTCCTCGCCCTTGATGGTGCGCATCTCGATGTCTTCGATGACGGCCGCGCCATGGTTCGGGTATACGACGGTCTCGCCGACGGTGAAAGTCATATTTTTAGGTACCCCTTCCTAGGACCATAAGTCTACCACGGATCTTAGAATTCGGATTCCGCGTTTCTGCAGGTCAGGGGCTCAATCTGGGGTTGACAGATTGACAACTTGTGTGGTTCCGCGCGCGCAGGCCGGTTAAGAGTGGCAGCATGGCTGATTTCGAAACGGAGCCGAAATCTCGTCGTAGCCAGCCTGTTGTCCTGCGCGTGTCGGCGGAGTGCCCGATACTGCCGCCATGGCGAATGCATCGCAGAGCGCCCCCAAGACCATCTTCACCGTGTCGTCGCACGCCCAGGATCAGGACCCGGAAGAGACGCAGCCCAGCGCGTCGGCCGTTCCTGATGCCCCGGCGAGCAGTCAGAGCGTCATGGACAAGATCGGCAACTGGGCCCCGTTCCTCCTCATCCGCACCACCCACCCCCGTCAGGCCGTGCTGACCGCCATCGGCCTCTCGGTCGCCGCGGTCCTGGCCGGGCTGACCACCCGCGAGGTCACCCTGATCGCGGTCACCGTGCTCGTCGGCCAGGCCGTCCTCGGCTGGCACAACGACCTCGTCGACCAGGTCGTCGACCGCCGTCACGGGCGCGAGGGCAAGCCGATCTCGGACGGCCGCCTCGAAGCCGGTGGCGTCTGGTTCGCGCTGTGCTGCGGCGTACTCCTCGTCATTCCGCTCTCGGTCACCTCGGGCACCGTGGCGGGCCTGTTCTACCTGGGCTCGCTCGTGATCGGGATGCTCGCCAACGTACTGCTGCGCAAGGGCCTCTTCTCCTGGGTCCTGTGGGCGGCCGCCTTCGCCTGCTACCCCGCATACATCTCGTACGCGGGCTGGGCCGGCGAGACCGCCGGCGGCCCGCCTCACTGGGCGATGGTGGCGCTCGCCGCCGCGCTCGGTGTCGGCGTCCACTTCCTCGCCGCCCTGTGGGGCCTGGTCGCCGACAACGAGGACGGCTGGACCTACCTGCCGCTCAAGGCCGGGCTCAAGCTGGGAGCGGGGAAGCTGCTCGTCGTCACGCTGGTCTACATCGCCGTCGTGATCGGCGCGATGCTGTACGCCGCGAGCGCCGTCGGACTGCGCGCATGACCGGTGCCTGACCTGCGAGGCTGACCCTTTTCCGGTATCGCCGGATCGGGCGGATAGAGTGTCGCGCGTGACGACCAAGGTTATGCGGAAGCGGCTCGCGGTGACGGGCGCCCTCGTGGCTCTCGCCCTGCCGGCGCTCACCGCCTGCAGCAGCTTCGACTACGCGACCGACCGGCCCAACGAGATCGCCCACGGCGGCTCGACGCTCGACGGTGCCATCCGGATCAACGCGGCCCGCATCGTGACCGCGCAGGAAGGCTCCGGCATCCTGGTCGGCACCTTCTCGCTCGACCCGGCGATCAACCCGGCGGTCGCCGGCGAGGCGCTGCCGTCGGTCACCTCGATCGCGACCGGTTCCGAGGCCGGCAAGACGGTCACGCCCGAGTCGTTCACCCCGATCGAGCTGCCCACCGCCGGCATCATCAACCTGGCCGACCCCGACAACGGCGGGATCGCGGTCACCGGCGACTTCAAGCCCGGTGACAGCATCCCGATGACCTTCACCTTCTCCGACGGCGAGGAGCGGACCATCTCGGTCCCGGTGGTCACCCAGTGCGGTCCGTACGCCGAGGTCGTCGCCGCTGTCGACGAGACCACCACCAAGCCCGCGAAGAAGGGCAAGAACGCCGAGGCCGAGGCGTCCGAGGGCGCGGCCACCGGCGAGGAGGCCTCGACCCTGCCGGCCGAGACCGCCACCGAGGGTGAGGCCACCGAGGGCGAGCACGCCACGGAGACCGAGGCCGGCGCCGAGGCCGAGACCGAGGAGCACGGCGAGTCCGCGGGCACGATCTCCGAGGACCCCTACTCCTGCGAGTTCCCGCCGGCTGCCCTCCCCGGCGCCGAGGAAGCTCACTGATGACCTACAAGCTCGTCCTGCTGCGCCACGGTGAGAGCGAGTGGAACGCGCTCAACCTGTCCACCGGCTGGGTCGACGTCGACCTCACCGACAAGGGTCGGGCCGAGGCCGTCAACGGCGGCAAGCTGCTCGCCGAGGCCGGGATCCTTCCCGACCTGGTCCACACCAGCCTGCTGCGCCGCGCGATCAACACCGCCAACATCGCCCTCGACACCGCCGAGCGCCACTGGATCCCGGTGCGCCGCGACTGGCGTCTCAACGAGCGCCACTACGGCGCGCTGCAGGGCAAGAACAAGTCCGAGACGCTGAAGAAGTTCGGCGAGGAGCAGTTCCAGCTGTGGCGTCGTTCCTACGACGTCCCGCCCCCGCCGATCGAGGCCGACTCCGAGTTCTCCCAGGCCGGTGACCCGCGCTACGCCGACATCGAGGTGCCCGCCACCGAGTGCCTCAAGGACGTCGTCGCCCGGATGATCCCCTACTGGGAGTCGGCGATCGTGCCGGACCTGCAGGCCGGCAAGACCGTGCTGGTCACCGCCCACGGCAACAGCCTGCGTGCGCTGGTCAAGCACCTCGACAACATCTCCGACACCGACATCGCCAAGCTCAACATCCCCACGGCCCAGCCGCTGGTCTACGAGCTCGACGAATCGCTGAAGCCGGTCGTCACCGGCGGCACCTACCTCGACCCCGAGGCCGCGGCCGCCGCGGCCGAGGCCGTCGCGAACCAGGGCAAGCAGTAGCTACCTGACGGGCAGTTCGTGGGCTTGACGGGTGTTTCAGTGCCCGTCAAGCCCGGGGATACCCGGTCGACCGGGTATCCCCGGCCCCGTCAGGAGTCGGTCGGCGTCTCGCCGGTCACCACGAAGACGACCCGGTTGGCCACGGTGACGGCGTGGTCGGCGATGCGCTCGTAGTAGCGCCCCAGGAGGGCGACATCGACGGCCGGCTCGACGCCGGCGGTCCACTCCTGGCCCAGCAGCTCGGCGAACGACTTGCGCCGCAGCCGGTCCATCTCGTCGTCGTCGGCGACCAGGTCCTGGGCCGCGGAGACGTCGCGGTCGCGCAGGATCTGGCAGGTGCGCTCGACCATGTGCTCGGCCACCTCCGCCATCTTGGCGATGGTCGGCTGGGCGATCTCGGGAACAGCCTTGTTCGGCGTACGCAGCCTGGCGATCTTGGCGACGTGGACGGAGAGGTCACCCATCCGCTCGAGGTCGGAGATCATCCGCAGCGCGGCCACGACGACGCGGAGGTCGCCGGCGACCGGGGACTGCAGACCGAGCAGCTCGAGGGCGTTCTCCTCGATGCGCTCGCGGGCGTCGTCGATCTCGACATCCTTGTCGATCACCTGCTCGGCGAGGTCGTTGCGGGCCTCGAGAAGAGCGATGGTGGCGTCGCGTACGGCCACCGACACCAGCTCACAGACACTGGTCAGATCGGTGAAGATGGCATCGAGGTCGTCATGGAAAGCAGCGCGCATGAACCTGATCCTAGACACCCGACATGTACGGATCTTCATCGCGAGTGAACCGATGGTGAACGTTCGGCGCGGAGGCGTCCAGAGGCGAAGTTTGGGTGTTTGATGGGATTACCCTGATCGTGTGGACTCGACGACGCAGGCTTTTCTTGCTGCGCTCCTCGGCGCCGTCGTCGCCGGAGCGGCGGTGCTTGCGTGGGCGATGAGCGAGCGTTCCCGGCAGCGGATCCCGGAGGTGGAGCCTCCCAAGGTTCCCTCCGAGGTGGCCGCTGTCCTCTCCGTGCTGCGCAGCAGCGCGGTCGTGGTGGACGAGGACGACACCGTCCTGAAGGCCAGCGCCCCGGCGTACGCCCTGGGCCTGGTGCGAGGCACCTCGCTGGTCTCCCCTGAGCTCTCCGAGCTCGTCCACGGCGTGCGTCGTGACGGCCAGATCCGGGAGACGGAGCTGGTGATCTCGCGCGCCAACGGGGCCTCGCGCCACGTCACCGCCCGCGTCGCCCCGCTCGGCACCCACCTGACCCTCGCCCTGGTCGAGGACCGCACCCGCGAGCGCCGCGTCGAGGCCGTGCGCCGCGACTTCGTCGCCAACGTCAGCCATGAACTCAAGACCCCGGTCGGCGCGATCCGGGTGCTCGCCGACGCGGTCACCGAGGCCTCCGACGACCCCGAGGCCGTACGCCGCTTCTCCAACCGGATGATCACCGAGTCCGAGCGCCTGACCGAGCTCGTCCAGCAGATCATCGAGCTCTCCCGGCTCCAGGGCGACGAGCCGCTGGAGGCGCCGGTCGCCGTCGACGTCGACAAGGTCATCGTGTCCGCGATCGACAGCTCGACCGTCGATGCCGACGCCAAGAACATCAACGTGGTCGGCGCCGGCACCGCCGGGCTGCACGTCTTCGGCAACGAGGAGCAGGTCTCGACCGCGGTCACCAACCTGGTCTCCAACGCGGTCGCCTACTCCGACCCGGGCTCGACCGTGACGGTCTCGACCCGCGCGACCGACGGATCGGTCGAGATCTCCGTCGTCGACCAGGGCATCGGCATCCCGTCCACGGAGATCGACCGGATCTTCGAGCGCTTCTACCGCGTCGACCCGGCCCGCCACCGCTCCACCGGCGGCACCGGTCTCGGCCTGTCGATCGTCAAACACGTCGCTGCCACGCATGGTGGCGAGGTCAAGGTGTGGTCGCAGGAGGGTCAGGGGTCCACCTTCACCCTCACCCTGCCCCAGCACCTACCAACTGCCGGGCAGTCCGGCACAAGCAAGGAGGAACGCCCGTGACCCGGGTACTCGTCGTCGAAGATGAAGCCAGCTACAGCGAGGCGCTGTCCTACATGCTCCGCAAGGAGGGCTTCGAGGTCGCCGTCGCCGAGGACGGCACCGACGCTCTGAAGGAGTTCGACCGCAACGGGGCAGACATCGTGCTGCTCGACCTGATGCTTCCCGGCCTCTCCGGCACCGAGGTGTGCCGGCAGATCCGGGCCACCTCGTCGGTCCCGGTCATCATGGTGACCGCCAAGGACGACGAGGTCGACAAGGTGGTCGGCCTCGAGCTCGGTGCCGACGACTACGTCACCAAGCCCTACTCGCCGCGCGAGCTCGTCGCCCGCATCCGCGCCGTCCTGCGACGTGGCACCGAGCCCGACGCCGCCCCCGCCACGCTCGAGGCCGGACCGGTCCGGATGGACGTGGAGCGCCACGTCGTGACCGTCGACGGCAACGAGCAGCGCCTGCCCCTCAAGGAGTTCGAGCTCCTCGAGATGTTCCTGCGCAACCCCGGCCGGGTGCTCACCCGCGGCCAGCTCATCGACCGCGTCTGGGGCTCCGACTACGTCGGCGACACCAAGACCCTGGACGTACACGTCAAGCGTCTGCGCGCCAAGCTCGAGCCGGACCCGTCCGAGCCGAAGTTCCTGGTCACGGTGCGCGGGCTGGGCTACAAGCTCGACCTGTGAGGGCCGGCTGGATGTTCGTCTAGGTATGCAGCCGAACCGTCGCTTCCCACGCGGAACTCCGCTTGGGAAGCGACGGTTTCTCTACATACCTTGCTGAACCGCGGCCGGCACCCGCGGCATCACCAGCGACATCAGCGCAGCGGCAGCGCACAGCGCACCGGCGGCGTACCAGACCAGGTCGTAGGAACCGGTGACATCGCGTACGACGCCGCCGACCCAGGCGACCAGACCGGCGCCGACCTGGTGGGAGGCGAGGACCCAGCCGAAGACGATGGGGGCGTCCTCGGTCCAGATCTCGCGACAGAGCGCCAGCGTGGGCGGCACGGTGGCGACCCAGTCGAGGCCGTAGAAGACGATGAAGAAGACCATCGGGATGTGCACCTCGGGCGCCAGCAGCATCGGCAGGAAGATCAGCGAGATCCCGCGCAGCGAGTAGTAGACGCCGAGCAGCACCACCGGGTTGAAGCGGTCGGTGAGCCAGCCGGAGAAGATCGTCCCGGCGACGTCGAAGATGCCGATCACGGCGAGCAGCGAGGCGGCCGCGACCGTGGCCATGCCGTGGTCGTGCGCGGCAGGCACGAAGTGGGTCCTGATCAGGCCGTTCGTGGTGATTCCGCAGATCGCGAAGGCGCCGGCGAGGAGCCAGAAGGCCTTCGTACGCATCGCCATCCCGAGCACGCGCACGGTCCGTAGCGCGGCTCCGGTCGCAGGCGCGGGCCGCGGCACCATCTGCGAGGAACCATAGGGCGCCAGGCCGACGTCGGCCGGGTAGTCGCGGAGCAGGAGCACCACGAACGGGATCACCGCGGCCGCGACCAGAGCGATCGTGACCGAGGCGGCCCGCCAGCCGAACTCCCCGATCAGCACCGCCAGCACCGGCAGGAAGATCAGCTGTCCCGAGGCGCCTCCGGCCGTCAGCAGACCGCTGACCAGGCCCTGCCGCTTGTCGAACCAGCGGGTGGTGATCGTGGCGCCGAAGGCGAGCGCCATGCAGCCGCTGCCGCCACCGACGAGGACGCCCCAGCCGAGGACGAACTGCCACGACTCGCTCATCCAGACGGTGCCGAGCGAGCCGAGGGTGATCATGGTGAGCGCGACGGCCACCACCGGACGGATGCCGAAACGGTCCATCAGCGCCGCGGCGAACGGCGCGGTCAGGCCGTAGAGCGCGAGCTGCAGCGTGATCCCGGCCCCGATCGTCCCGCGCGACCAGCCGAACTCCTCGTGCAGCGGACCGACCAGGAGGCCGGGGGCGGCGGTGAACGCGGCGGCTCCGACGATGGTCACGAAGGCGATGCCGGCCACCCACCAGGCGGGGTGGATGCGCGGACGGCGTGCGGCGATGCGGCCGGCAGGCGGCGGGGTCGTCGTCTGGGTCATGGAGATGATCCTCCCGTGTGTGCGCCCGGACTGACAGTGGCCTGATTGACATCTATCGATAAGATCCAGCCATGGGCGACGAATGGGTTCCTTCTCCGCACCGGGTCGCGGTGCTGGTCCAGGACGGGTTCATCCCGTTCGAGATCGGCATCCCGCACCGGATCTTCGGCAAGGCTCGCGACAGCCAGGACCGGCTGCTCTACGAGGTCGTCACCTGCACCACCGACGGGCCCGGGCCCGTGCAGTCGGACTCCGACCTTGTCGTCCTCGCTCCGCACGGACCCGAGGCCCTCGCCGAGGCGGACACCGTGGTGATCCCGAAGTTCGGCCGCGACTACCCGACGGTCTCCGACGGCGTGCTGACGGCGCCGCTGAAGGAGGCGCTCGACATGATCCGGCCCGGCACGCGGATCATGTCGATCTGCACCGGCGCCTTCGCGCTCGCCGCCGCCGGTCTCCTCGACGGCCGTCCCGCGACCACCCACTGGGCGCACACCGACGACTTCCGGACACTGTTTCCGCAGGTCAGGCTGGACCCTGACGTACTCTTCGTCGACGACGGCGACATCCTCACCTCCGCCGGCGTGGCCTCCGGCGTGGACCTCTGCCTCCATGTCGTACGCAGCGACCACGGCGCCGCGGTCGCCAACCGCGTCGCCCGGGTGACGGTCGTACCTCCCCACCGCGACGGCGGCCAGGCCCAGTTCATCCGCCACCCCGCGCCTGCGCCGGGCGACGCCGGCATCTCGGCGGCGACCGCCTGGGCGCTTGCTCACCTCGACCAGCCGCTCACCCTGGAGTCGATGGCGTCCCAGGTGTCGATGTCGGTGCGTACCTTCACCCGGCGGTTCCGCGACGAGACCGGCGACTCCCCCGGCCGCTGGCTCCAGCGCCAGCGCATCGAGCTCGCCCGCACCCTCCTGGAGACCACCGACCTGAGCATGGAGCAGGTGGCCTCCCGCTGCGGCCTCAACACCGCCCAGTCCCTCCGCCTCCACTTCCACGCCGCCCTCGGCATCACCCCGACGGCGTACAGACGAACCTTCCGCGGCTAACACCCCCGGCGAGTCCGCACTTTTGGAGGCCGAGTCCGTAGTTGTGGGCGACGAAAGTAGACCTTCGTCGCCCACAACTACAGTCTCGCGCGACAGAACTACCGATTCAGCGGGGACGGAGATGGCGGGATGTCGGACATCGTTGGCTGATATCCGCTCGCTCGAATGCGTCGGTGTCTCTAGCCTTTTACCGTGACGACGACGATCGAACCGGCCCCGGCCACGACGACACCGCTCTGGAAGCCGCTGGTGGCCTGCGGGGTCACGCTGGTGCTGTGGGCGTCGGCGTTCGTCGGGATCCGGCACCTGGGTGACACCGTTCCGCCCGGAAGCCTGTCGCTGGGACGGCTGATCGTGATGGTCGCGGCGCTCGGTGCCTACCTCGCGCTGAAGGGTGGGTTCCGGCTGCCGACCCGGCGGGAGTGGCCGCTGATCGCGCTCGGCGGCGCGTCATGGCTGGGCATCTACAACCTCGCGCTCAACGAGTCGGAGCGGCGCATCGACGCCGCCACCGCCGCCCTGATCATCCAGGTCGGGCCGATCGTGGTCGCGCTGCTGGCCGGGCTCGTCCTCAAGGAGCGCATCCACCGCTGGATCCTGATCGGCACCGGCGTCGGGTTCGCAGGCGTCGTCCTGATCGGGCGCGCCTCGGCCAACGGCGACACCGGCGACTGGATCGGCGTCATCCTCTCCCTGGTCGCAGCACTGACCTTCGCGGTCGGGGTGCTGACCCAGAAGAAGCTGCTGCCGACGATGAGCGCGCTGCTCCTGACGTTCTGGTACGCCGTCGCCGGCCTCGTCATCTGCCTGCCCTGGTCGCTCGAGCTGGCCACCACGATCCCCGACATCAGCGTCGGCAACATCGGATGGATCGTCTACCTCGGCCTGTTCCCGAGCGCGCTGGCATTCGTGACCTGGGCCTATGCGCTCTCGCACTCCGATGCGGGCAAGTTCGCGCAGTCGACGTTCCTGGTGCCGTTCATCACCGCGCTGATGGCGTGGCTTGTCCTCGGCGAGGTGCCGCCGGCGCTCGCCTTCGTCGGTGGCGCGATGTGCATCGCGGGTGTGCTGATCACCCGGCGCCAGCCGCGCTAGTCCTTCGCCTCGTCCTCGCCAGCCTCGAGCCAGCCACGGAACGCCTCGAGGTTGGCGGTGGACTCACCGCGCAGCTTGCGCCACTCCCACTCCTTGCGGATCGAGGAGGCGAAGCCGAGCTCGAGGATGGTGTTGAAGGACTCGTCCGCGTACGTCAGGACCGAGCCGAGCAACCGGTCGAGCTCCGCGCTCGAGACCATCGCCAGCGGCAGCCGGCCGTCGAGGTAGATGTCGCCGAGCCGATCGAGCCCGAAGGCGACCCCGTAGAGCCGCAGGTTGCGCTCGAGCAGCCAGCGGTAGACGGTCTCGAAGTTCTCGTCGGGGCGGCGGCAGACGAAGGCGTGCACGCCCAACGCGTGCTGGCCCAGGTCGAGCCGGACCGGAGTCTGCAGCTTGCGCTCGCCCGGGAGCGAGAACGAGAAGACCAGGTCCCCGCTCGGCAGCGCCGTCTCGTCCCAGGTCAGGTCGTTCGACTTCAGCCAGCCCCGTACGACATCTTCCCGTTCATCCTGCGCACCACTCACGCTGTCAGCTCCTCACGCATCAGCATCTTGGCCTCTTCGTAGACCTCGAGCGTATTGCGTGCGGTGAGATCCCAGGAGAAGTCCTGGGCGTGTTCGCGGGCGCCGTCGGCCAGCGCCGACCAGCGCGAGTGGGACACGACGGCGTTGGTGAGGGCGTCGGCCCACTGGGCCGGGTCGTGCCCGTCGACCAGGAGTCCGCTGCGGCCGTGGTGCACCGCGGTGGTCAGGCCGCCGACCGCGGCCGCGACGACGGGCGTGCCGCAGGCCTGGGCCTCGACGGCGACCAGGCCGAAGGACTCGTTGTAGGAGGGGACGGCGACGACGGAGGCAGCGGAGTACCAGAGGGCGAGCTCGTCCTGGCGCACCGGCGGGACGAACCGGACCACGTCGGATATCCCCAGCTCAGCAGCGAGATCGACCAGCCCGGTCGGGTGCTCCAGCCCGGAGCCGGAGGGACCCCCGACGATCGGCACCACCAGCGAACGGCGCAGCGACGGGTCGCGGGCGAGCATGACGGCGGCCGCCCGCAGGAGTACGTCGGGAGCCTTGAGCGGCTGGATGCGACCGGCGAAGAGGAGCACGTGAGCCCGGGCCGGCAGCCCGAGCGCGGCCCGCGCGGCGGCCCGCCCCCGCGGACGGAAGACCCGCAGGTCGACCCCGGGATGCACGACGGCGACGCGGCCCGGCTCGGCGTCGTACATGTTGATCAGCTGCTTGGCCTCGAGGTCGGTGTTGGCGATCAGCATGTCGGCCGCGTCGACGACCTGCTCCTCGCCGATCACACGGGCCTCCGGCTCGGGGCTGTCGCCCTCGGCGAGCGCCTCGTTCTTGACCTTGGCCATGGTGTGCATCGAATGGACGAGCGGCACCCCCCAGCGGTCGCGGGAGAGCGCCCCGACCTGGCCGGAGAGCCAGTAGTGGGAGTGCACGGCGTCGAAGTAGCCCGGTGGGTTGGACGCCTCGGCACGCAGCACCTCGCGCGCGAACGTGCACAGCTGCCCGGGCAGGTCTCCCTTGGCCAGCCCCTCGAAGGGACCGGCGTGGACGTGGTGGACCGCCACCCCGTCGTACGCCTCCACGACCTGCGGCAGGCGCGAGGAGGTCGCGCGCGTGAAGATGTCGACGGCGATGCCCTGCGTGGCCAGGCGCCGGGAGAGCTCGAGCACGTAGACGTTCATGCCACCGGCGTCGCCGGTGCCCGGCTGGTCGAGCGGAGAGGTGTGCAGACTGACCATCGCTACGCGGTGGATCATCCCTGCCCCTTTGTGTCTACGCCTGTGGTCTCGTCTCTCAACACGCGGAAGTCGGCCATCATTCCCGGCGGCGGGAATCATCTTCGATCGTGGGACCCGGTGCCCGATGTCGAGCGACCGACGGGAGAATGGATCCGTGCCTTCCAAGAACGCCGTCTCCAAGAACGCTGTCGTCACCGGCGCCTCGAGCGGGATCGGCGCCGCCACCGCCCGCCAGCTCGCGAAGGAGGGCTACCACGTCTTCCTCGCCGCTCGCCGGACCGACCGGATCGAGGCCTTGGCCGCGGAGATCGGCGGCACCGCGGTGGCGACCGACGTCACCTCCGACGAGTCCGTCGCCGCGCTGGCCGAAGCGGTCGGCGACCGTCTCGACCTGCTGGTCAACAACGCCGGCGGCGCCTTCGGCGTGGACCAGGTGGCCGAGGCCGATCTGACCAAGTGGCAGGCGATGTTCGAGGTCAACGTGATCGGCCTGACCCGGGTGACCAAGGCACTGCTCCCGGCCCTGATCGCGTCCGGAGCCGGCGCGGTCATCAACGTCGGCTCGATCGCCGGCCGGCGCGCGTACGAGGGCGGCGCGGGCTACAACGCGGCCAAGTTCGGCACCCGCGCGGTCACCGAGGCGCTGCGCCTGGAGATCGTCGACAAGCCGGTGCGGATCATGGAGATCGCCCCGGGCATGGTCCAGACCGAGGAGTTCTCGCTCGTACGTCTCGGGGGCGACCAGGCCGCGGCCGACGCCGTCTACCGGGGCGTCGCGGATCCGCTGGTGGCCGAGGACATCGCCGACGCGATCGTCTGGATGGCCACCCGCCCGGCTCACGTCAACATCGACGAACTGGTCATCAAGCCCCGCGCCCAGGCTGCCCCGCACAAGGTGCACCGCGAGAGCTGAGCCCGACCTCCGATCCGGCCTCTGACCTGGTCTGGACCGGGTCAGAGGGGTGCCGAGGATTCAGTACGCGGCAGCCGACGGTGTCACACTCGAACAGTGCAGACGATCGGACTCATCGGCGGCATGAGCTGGGAAAGCACAGCCGCGTACTACGAGGGACTCAACAAGGGTGTCCAGGAGCGGCTCGGCGGTCTTCACTCCGCCAAGATCGTGCTGGCCTCTGTCGACCTGGCCGAGCTGACGGCGCTGCAGGAGAAGGAGGCCTGGGACCAGGTCGCCGACATCCTCGTCGCCGCTGCGCGCAGCGTCGTGGCCGGTGGTGCCGACTTCATCCTGCTGTGCACCACCACCTTCCACAAGGTCTACGACGAGGTGGCGGCCGCCGTCGACGTACCGGTGCTGCACCTGGCCGACGTCCTCGCCGCCAAGGCCAAGGAGCTCGGCATCACCAAGGCCGGCTTCCTCGCCACCCGCTACACCGTGGAGAACGACTTCTTTGCGCAGCGGATCTCCGACCACGGCGTCGACGTGAACCTGCCCGACACCCTCCACGTGGAGATGCTCGACTCGATCATCTACGAGGAGCTCGTCCACCGGAACGTGGTGTCCGGGTCGCGCAAGCGGGTCCTGGAGGTCGTCCACGAGCTGTGGGACGCCGGGTCGGACGGCGTCATCCTCGGTGCCTCCGAGCTCAGTCTCCTGGTGCGGCCCAGCGATGTCGACGTACCGATCCTCGACGCCATCACCGTGCACGTCGAGGCGGCCCTCAACCAGGCCCTCGGCGAGTAGTTCCTCCGGTCTACTGCTCGAGCATCCGGTTGGCGAGCTCGCGCAGCTCGGGAGTCATGTCTCCCTCGTGCACGACCGTACGCCGGCCGTCCACCTCGAACTCGTAGATGTAGCGGTCCGCGCCCTTCGGCTTCGACGGGCCGGCGTTGGCCAACAGGTCACGCAGCGTGGCCGCCTGGGCGTCGCCGGGCGCGATCTCGGTGACCCCCTCCTGCGTACGTCCGATGAAACCGCCGCTGCGGCGTAGCTTCACCACGGTCGGCGCCTCACCGTCGGGCGCGGGCGCGGGCGCGGACGTGCCGGGCGCCGGGGTGACTCCGACCTCTGCCCAGGCCGTGGTCACCGCGTCGGCGTGGTCGCCGGCCTCGGCGACGGTGGCCGCCGCGAACCCGGCGAAGTCGGTGTCGGTGGTGACGGCGCCGTTGGTGAGCGCGGCGTACCAGACCTTGCCGGCGCCGTCCCACGAGTTGCCGCCGATCGCCTTGGCGGCGAGGGCGAAGGCGCGGTTGGGGATGCCGGAGTTGATGTGGACGCCGCCGTTGTCGTCGGTGCCGTCGTAGATGTCGTCCATGTGGGCCGGCTGCGGGTCCTTGCCCAGCTCGGGGTCGTCGTAGGCCGTCCCGGGCTCGAGCATGTTCCGCAGCCCGACGCCCTGGACCGACTCGGTGAAGAGGCCCTCGCCGATGATCCAGTCGGCCTCGTCGGCGCTCTGACCGAGGAGACGCTGCTTGAGGCAGGAGCCGAACACGTCCGACATCGACTCGTTGAGCGCACCGGGTTGCCCCTGGTAGACGAGACCCGCGGTGTGCTCGGTCACCGCGTGGGAGAGCTCGTGACCGATCACGTCGACGGCCTTGGTGAAACGCTGGAAGACCTTGCCGTCACCGTCGCCGAAGACCAGCTGGGTGCCGTCCCAGAAGGCGTTGGCGTAGTCCCGGTCGTAGTGGACGGTCATCACGACCTCGATGCCCTGTCCGTCGTAGGAGTCGCGGCCGTAGACCTCCTCGAAGAGCGCCAGCGAGCCGGTGATGCCGGCCGCGGCCTCGTCGACGCTCTCGTCGCCCGACTCCGGCTCTCCCGCGGCCCGCACCTTCTCGCCGGGCAGGTCGGTGCCGTTGCCGGCGGAGTAGACGGTCCAGTCGCCTGCCTCGGCGGCGGGGCTGCCCGCCTCCGGGGCGGGGAGCTCGGCGAGGACCCTGGTCAGGTGCTCGGCCCGAGCGGCTCGGAAACCGTTGTCCTGGTCGAGACGACCGGGATCGAGCCGCTGCATCAGGTAGGGAGGCACGATGTGGCAGACGTGATTCCGAGAGGTCATGGGTTCAGCCAACCGTCATCTCCGGATGCGGGTCAAGGACGTCGCGGCGGATAAGATCAGACGTCCCGTCCCGCGCCAGAAATCGAGCCGCTTCGCACATGTCCGAGATCCTCAAGGCCAATCTTCGCAACGTCGCCATCGTTGCGCACGTCGACCACGGCAAGACCACGCTGGTCGACGCCATGCTGAAGCAGGCCGGTGCTTTCTCCGAGCACGCCATGGAGTCGGTCGAGGACCGCGTCATGGACTCCGGTGACCTGGAGCGCGAGAAGGGCATCACCATCCTCGCGAAGAACACCGCCATCCACTACAACGGGCCGTCCGCGCCCGAGGGGATGACGATCAACATCATCGACACCCCCGGCCACGCCGACTTCGGTGGCGAGGTCGAGCGCGGCCTGTCGATGGTCGACGGGATCGTGCTGCTCGTGGACGCCTCCGAGGGCCCGCTGCCGCAGACCCGGTTCGTGCTGCGCAAGGCGCTCAACGCCGACATGCCGGTCGTGCTGGTGGTCAACAAGGTCGACCGCCCCGACGCCCGCATCGAGGAGGTCGTCGACGAGACGTACGAGCTCTTCATGGACCTGCTCGACGACTCCCACAGCCAGGACGCCCTCGACTTCCCGGTGATCTACGCCTCCGGCAAGGCAGGTGTGGCCAGCCTCGAGCAGCCGGAGAACGGCACCCTTCCCGACTCCAAGGACCTCGAGCCGCTCTTCTCCACCATCCTGGACACCATCCCGGCCCCGACCTACGAGGCCGGCGCGCCGCTGCAGGCCCACGTCACCAACCTCGACGCCTCGCCGTTCCTGGGCCGCCTCGCGCTGGTCCGCATCCACCAGGGCACCCTGAAGAAGGGCCAGAACGTCGCCTGGATGCAGCGCAACGGCGAGACCAAGAACGTACGCATCACCGAGCTGCTCATCACCGACGGCCTCGAGCGCAAGCCCGGCGAGGAGGCCGGCCCCGGTGACATCGTCGCCGTCGCGGGCATCCCCGAGATCATGATCGGCGAGACGCTCGCCGACCCGGAGAACCCGGTCGCGCTGCCGCTGATCCACGTCGACGACCCGGCCATTTCGATGACCATCGGCACCAACACCTCCCCGCTCGTGGGCAAGGTGAAGGGCGCCAAGGTGACCGCGCGCATGGTCAAGGACCGCCTCGACCAGGAGCTGATCGGCAACGTGTCGCTGCGCGTGCTGCCCACCGACCGTCCCGACGCCTGGGAGGTCCAGGGCCGCGGTGAGCTGGCGCTGGCGATCCTGGTCGAGCAGATGCGTCGCGAGGGCTACGAGCTGACCGTCGGCAAGCCGCAGGTGGTCACCCGCGAGGTCGACGGCAAGCTCCACGAGCCGTTCGAGCGTCTCACCATCGACGCCCCGGAGGAGTTCCTCGGCACGATCACCGAGCTGCTCGCCAACCGCAAGGGCCGCATGGAGGGCATGACCAACCACGGCACCGGCTGGGTCCGGATGGAGTTCATCGTCCCCTCCCGTGGTCTGATCGGCTTCCGCACCGACTTCCTCACCGAGACCCGCGGCACCGGTATCGCCCACCACATCTCCGAGGGCTACTTCCCGTGGGCCGGCGAGATCCGTTCGCGCAACAACGGCTCGCTGGTCGCCGACCGCGCCGGTGCTGCCTCGGCCTACGCGATGACCTCGCTCCAGGAGCGCGGCGTCCTCTTCGTCGAGCCCACCACCGAGGTCTACGAGGGCATGATCGTCGGCGAGAACTCCCGCCAGGACGACATGGACGTCAACATCACCAAGGAGAAGCAGCAGACCAACATCCGGTCCGCCACCTCCGACAACTTCGAGAAGCTCATCCCGCCGAAGAAGCTCTCGCTCGAGCAGTGCCTGGAGTTCTGCCGCGAGGACGAGTGCGTCGAGATCACCCCGGACCAGATCCGCATCCGCAAGGTCATCCTCGACCAGAACGAGCGCGCCAAGATCGCGAGCCGAGCGCGCAAGGCCAACAAGTAGGCGGAGCACCAGCGGAGCCTGCTTGATTGGACTTGTCGCGGGAGGCGAAGCGATCCCTGACCGAAGGTCAGGACGATCGCGAGCCGAGCGCGCAAGGCCAACAAGTAGAAGGTCCGTACGCCGGCCGCCGACTCTCCATGGGAGTCGGCGGCCGCTGCGCATCCACACCACCCGTAGTCCTCGCCTACACCATCCGAGCCAACCGTTTCGGGGCAGGGTGTTCACCGAGCAGAGCCCGCGCCTCGCACCTTGGACAGGACGCCCATGACCCTCGCCACCACTGCCTCGCTCGTCAGCACGGCCTATGCGGAAGGTCGCGGTGTCGCCGCCTTCAACGCGATCAACCTGGAGACCGTCGAGGCCATCGCGGCCGGGGCGGAGACCGCGAACCGGCCGGTGATCGTGCAGATCAGCGAGAACGCGGTGCGCTACCACGGCAGCCTGGCACCGCTGGCCCACGCCGCGATCGCCGTCGCCTCCGGCTCGACGATGCCGATCTCGCTCCACCTGGACCATGCGACCGATGAGCGCCTGGTCGGGATCGCGGTCGACCTCGGCTTCTCGTCGGTGATGTACGACGCCTCCCAGCTCTCCTACGAGGAGAACCTCACCCGCACCACCGCCGTCGTGCGCCGATGCCACGACCGTGGCGCCCACGTCGAGGCCGAGCTGGGCGAGGTCGGCGGCAAGAACGGCGTCCACGCCCCCGGCGTACGCACCGATCCCGACGAGGCGGCCGCGTACGTCGCCGACACGGGCGTCGACGCACTCGCCGTCGCGGTCGGCTCGAGCCACAAGATGACCACCCGCGACGCGGCGCTCGACGAGGCGCTGATCTCGGCGATCCGGCGCGCGGTCGACGTACCGCTGGTCCTGCACGGCTCCTCCGGGGTCAGCGACGACGGGCTCCGGGCCGCCATCGCGGCCGGGATGACGAAGATCAACGTCGCGACCCAGCTCAACAAGGCCTTCACGGCCGCGGTGCGGGAGACCCTCGGCGCCGACCCCGCCCTGGTCGACCAGCGGCGCTACCTCGGTGCCGGGCGAGACGCCATGGCGACGGAGACGGCACGCCTGCTGACGGTGATTTCTCACCAATAAAGTGGAAGCGCTCCCACCACAACAAAATCGTTACTCACGCGCCTCTTGACAGGGAGTTGTGAGCACACTCACACTCTCCCTAGTCCCGAGAGTGGAAGCGCTCTCACTCCCCACACAGACGTGCAGGAGCACCCCCGTGTCCAAGATCTCCAAGTCATGGCGCCGAGCGCCACGGACCGCCCTCGCCGCGTGCGCGGTCGCCTCCCTCGTCGCCGGCCTGGCCGCCTGCGGCGGTGACGGTGGCGATGACGAGCAGGCCGCACTCGGCAAGGACGACACCCTGACCATCACGACGTTCAGCGAATTCGGCTACGGCGACCTCATCGAGCAGTGGAACGCCGACCCTGAGCGCCCCTTCAAGGTCAAGCAGACCGTGGTCGCCGAGTGGGACACCTGGAAGCAGAGTCTCACCACCGGCCTGCAGTCCGGCGAGGGCCTCACCGACATCGTCGCCGTCGAGGGCGACATGATGCCCGCGCTCGTCGCCGAGGGCGCCTCCGAGCAGTTCGTCGACCTCACCGACAAGGAGCTCGACAGCCGCTGGATGGAGTCGAAGTACCTCGAGGGTCAGACCGCCGACGGCAAGCAGATCGGCTACCCGACCGACGCCGGCCCCGAGGCCTTCTGCTACCGCGCCGACCTCTTCGAGAAGGCCGGTCTCCCGTCCGACCGCGAGTCCGTGAAGGCCCTCTTCAAGGACTGGGACACCTACTTCGCCACCGGCGAGCAGTTCAAGAAGAAGGTGCCGAACACGGCTTGGTACGACTCCAGCGGCGCGATCGCCCAGGCGATGCTCAACCAGGTCGAGTTCCCCTTCCAGACCAAGGACCAGAAGATCGACGTCGACAACCCGGAGCTCCGGAACGTCTACGACACGGTCTCGCAGTACGCCCCCACCCTCTCGACCAAGGTCGAGCAGTGGGGCGAGGACTGGATGGCCAACTTCACCAACGACGGCTTCGCCACCATCCCGTGCCCGGGCTGGATGTTCGCCAACATCAAGGACTCCGCACCTGACGTGAAGGGCTGGGACATCGTCGACGCCTTCCCGGGCGGCGGCGGCAACTGGGGCGGCTCCTACCTCGCCGTCCCGGCGCAGTCGGAGCACCAGGAGGAGGCCAAGGAGTTCGCGAACTACCTGACCAACGCCGAGTCCGAGGTGGCCGCTTCCAAGGTGGCCGGCAACTTCCCGGCGAACCTGGAGGCGCAGGAGACCCTGGCCGCCGAGAACGCCACGGATCCCTACTTCAACGACGCCCCCACCTCGCAGATCCTGGCCAACCGGGCGAAGGCCGTGCCGGCGGGTGTCCCGTTCAAGGGTGACAAGTACTCCGACATCCTGGGCCTCTTCCAGCAGGCGATCCGGCGTGTAGACGAGGGCACCGACCCCGACAAGTCGTGGGCGACCTTCGTCGAGGGCGTCGAAGGAATGTCCTGATCCATGCCGACCACCACCTCTGCCCCGGTCGAGAACGCCACCACGGCGCCCTCGACCGGGGCAGCACCCCGCCGCCAGGCGTGGCGTAACCGGCTCTCCCGGTGGGACTTCAAGTTCTCGCCCTACCTGTACGTCGCGCCGTTCTTCCTGGTGTTCATCCTCATCGGGCTCTACCCGATGCTCTACACCGGCTACCTGTCCTTCTTCTCCTGGCCCGCCTACGGCTCCGAGATCGGTCCGTGGGTCGGTTGGGACAACTACGCCCACGTCCTCGGTGACTCGGTCTTCCGGAAGGCCTTCTGGAACACCATCGGGATGTTTCTGCTCTCCTCGGTGCCCCAGATCATCGTGGCGACCATCCTCGCCGCTCTGCTCGACACCCGGCTCCGGGGCCGCACCCTGTGGCGGATGAGCATCCTGCTGCCCTTCGTGGTCGCTCCTGCGGCGTCCGCGATGATCTTCGGCGCGATCTTCGCCGACGGCACGGGCCTGATCAACCAGACGCTCGACGGCTTCGGGTTCCCGAAGGTGCCGTGGCATGCCGACCGGTTCGCGAGCTGGACCGCGATCGCGACCATGGTCAACTGGCGCTGGACGGGCTACAACGCGCTGATCATCCTCGCCGCCATGCAGGCGATCCCGCGGGACCTCTACGAGGCGGCCGAGATCGACGGCGCCTCCAAGGTGAAGCAGTTCTTCAACGTCACGCTGCCCTCGATCCGGCCGACGATGATCTTCGTCATCGTCACCTCGACCATCGGCGGCCTGCAGATCTTCACCGAGCCCCGGATCTTCGACACCAACCTGCGCTTCCAGGGCGGCTCCGACTTCCAGTACACGACCCTGACGATGTACGTCTTCAACACCGCCCAGACCACGACCAACCCGTATCCGCGTGCGGCCGCCGCCGCCTGGGTGCTGTTCCTCATCATCGTGGGGATCGCCCTGGTCAACTTCCTGGTCACCCGGGCCGTCCAGCGAAGGAGCCTGCGATGAGTAGGAGACCTGGATTCCTCGTCTACGGCCTGCTCACGGCATTCCTGCTGGGCTCGGCCTTCCCCCTCTACTGGTCCTTCGTGATCGGCTCGGTCACCCGGCAGCGGGCGATCCAGTCGCCTCCGCCGCTGGTCCCAGGAGGGCATTTCCTCGAGAACGCCGGCCGGGTCTTCGACCGGATCGACTTCTGGTCGGCGCTGCTCAACTCGATCATCGTCTCCGGGATCTCGGCTGCCTCGGTGGTGCTGTTCTCGACCCTGGCCGGCTACTCGTTCGCCAAGCTCCGCTTCCGCGGCTCCAACGCGGGAATGGTCTTCGTCGTCGCCACCTTGGCGGTGCCGACCCAGCTGGCCCTGGTGCCGATGCTCAAGCAGTTCTCCAACCTCGGCCTGACCGGCACGCACGCCGCCGTGATCCTGCCGTGGGTGGTGACCGCGTTCGGTGTCTTCTTCATGAGGCAATACCTCGTCGACGCGATCCCCGACGAGCTCATCGACGCCGCACGCGTCGACGGCGCGTCCATGATCCGTACGTTCTGGACCGTCGCGATCCCGGCAGCTCGTCCGGCGATGGCGATCCTCGGTCTGTTCACCTTCATGCAGGTGTGGACCGACTTCATGTGGCCGCTGATCGTGCTGCAGGGGTCCGACGTACAGACCCTGCAGACCGCGCTCGACGCACTCAAGGTCGCGCCCGGTCAGGGACATGCCGACATGGCCCTGGTCCAGGCCGGAACGATCCTCGCGACCGTACCCCTACTTCTGTTGTTCATCGCCACCGGACGCCACCTGGTGTCCGGCATCATGCAAGGAGCCGTCAAAGGATGACCAGCTCGATCTACCCGGGCCGAACCTTCCCCGAGAACTTCCTCTGGGGCGCTGCCACAGCGTCCTACCAGATCGAGGGGGCGGTCGACGAGGACGGACGTACGCCGAGCAACTGGGACACCTTCTCTCGGGTCCCCGGAGCCATCCTCAACGGCGACACCGGCGATGTGGCCTGCGACCACTACCACCGGATGCCCGAGGACGTCGCGCTGATGAAGCGCCTCAACCTGGCCTCGTACCGGTTCTCGACGGCGTGGCCGCGGATCCGGCCCGACGGCGGCAAGGTCAACGAGGCGGGGCTCGACTTCTACAGCCGTCTCGTCGACGAGCTGCTCGAGGCCGAGATCGCACCGTGGATCACGCTCTACCACTGGGACCTGCCGCAGGCTCTGGAGGACCAGGGCGGCTGGACCAACCGGGACACCGCCTACCGGTTCGTGGAGTACGCCACGACCGTCTACGACGCGCTCTCCGACCGCGTCGACAACTGGACGACGCTGAACGAGCCGTGGTGCTCGGCGTTCCTCGGCTACTCCGGTGGCCAGCACGCGCCGGGCCGCCAGGAGGGTGTCGCCGGCATCGTCGCTGCTCACCACCTCATGCTCGGCCACGGCCTCGTCGTCAACGAGCTGCGCAGCCGCGGCGCGACTCCGGAGAACGGGAAGTCCCTCGGCATCACCCTCAACCCGACGGTCGTCGACCCCTACGACGCCGACCGTCCAGAGGACGTCGACATGACCCGGCGGATCGACGGCCTGCACAACCGGGTGTTCTTCGAGCCGCTGTTCCGAGGCAAGTACGCCGACGACCTCGCCGCCGACACCGAGGGGCTGACCTTCCAGGGCCGGCCGTGGCAGGACTGGGTGCTCGAGGGCGACCTCGAGGTCATCTCGGCGCCGCTCGACGTGCTCGGGATCAACTTCTACTTCGGCAACGCCATCGCGGCGAAGCCGTTCGAGATCGACCCCGACGAGGTGCTGGGCAGCCGGCTCGTCCACTCCGACATGCCGCGGGGAAACCCGTACCCCGGTGCCGAGTTCGTCACCCCGCGCACAGGTCGTGCCACGACCGCCCGCGACTGGGAGATCGACCCGGTGTGGCTGACCCGGCTGTTGACCCGGCTCAGCGACGAATACGGTGCCCCGCCGATCTACATCACCGAGAACGGCGCCTACTATGACGACGTGGTCGAGGACGGGGCAGTGCACGACATCGCCCGTCTCGACTACATCGACCAGCACCTGCGCGCGACGCTCGACGCGATCGAGAAGGGTGCTGACGTACGCGGCTACTTCGCGTGGTCCCTGCTCGACAACTTCGAGTGGAGCTACGGCTACGCGCACCGCTTCGGGATCGTGCACGTGGACTTCGAGACCCAGGTGCGGACCCTGAAGGACAGCGGTCTCTGGTTCGCCGATGTCGCCGCCAACAACCGGGTGCCGGCCCGCCCGTGAACATGCCCACGCTCGACGAGGTCGCCCGGCTGGCTGGTGTCAGCCGGGCGACCGCGTCGCGCGCCATCAACGGCGGCTCGCGCGTCTCGGCGAAGGCGGCGGAGGCCGTCGCCGAGGCCGTGCGGACGCTGGGGTATGTCCCCAACCCGGCTGCCCGCTCCCTGGTGACGCGACGGACCGAAACCGTCGCGATGGTCGTGCCGGAGTCGGACGAGCGCGTCTTCGCCGACCCGTTCTTCGCCCGCACCCTGCACGTGGTGACCCAGGCTCTCGCCCAGCGCGACCTGCAGGTCGTGCTGCTGATCGCCCAGCCGGGCGACGAGATGCAGCGGACGCTGCGCTACCTACGCGGCGGGCACGTCGACGGCGCGATCGTCGTCTCCCACCACCGCAACGATGCGCTCGCCGACCACCTCGCGGCCATCGGGCTGCCGGTCGCGTTCATCGGCCGGCCGTTGACCGGCGCGGAGAAGGTCTTCTACACCGATCCCGACAACATCGCCGGTGCTCGCGAGGTCACGAACATCCTGATCGAGCGTGGCTGCCGTCGCATCGGCACCATCACCGGTCCCATCGACATGAGCGCAGGCACCGACCGGGCCGCCGGATGGCGGGCCGCACTCGAGGCTGCCGGGCTCGCCACCGACGCGGTCGTCGAGGGCGACTTCACCGAGGACGGCGGCGAGGCCGCCTGCGAGGTGCTGCTGCGCGCCCATCCGGACATCGACGGCCTGATGGTCGCCTCCGACCTGATGGCGGCGGGCGCGCTCCGTGCGCTCGGCCGGGCCGGCCGCCGCGTCCCCGACGACATCGCGGTCGTCGGCTACGACGACCTCGGCATCGCCGAGCGCACCACTCCCCCGCTCACCACGGTCAAGAACCCGATAGGAGACATGGCGAGGGAGGCCGTCCGGCTTCTCCTCGCCCAGCTCGACGGCGGCACCACCATCCCGCGGCGGGTCGTCTTCGCGCCCGAGCTGGTGCGGCGTACGTCTGCCTGATCCGGCAAGCGATCGGCTCGGTCAGGCCTTGCCCACGATCCGTCCGCGAGCCTCGCCGAAGCCGATCCGGGCGCCGTCGGCTCCGGGCGCGGTGGCGCTCAGGACGATCTCGTCGCCGTCCTCCAGGAACGTGCGCACTACGCCGTTGACCTCGACCGGCTCGGTGCCGCCCCAGGTCAGCTCGATGAACGCGCCTCGCTGGTCGCGCTCCGGGCCGGAGATCGTCCCGGAGGCGAACAGGTCACCGGTACGGCTGGGCGCACCGTTGACGGTCTGGTGAGCGAGCATCTGCGCGGGTGACCAGTACATCGCTGCGTACGGCGGCCGGGACACGACCTGGCCGTTCCAGTCCACCTCGAACTCGATGTCCAGGCCCCAGGGACGCCGCATCTGCAGGTAGGGCAGGACGGCGGGATCCTGGCCGGGGGTCGGGACCCGAGCGGCGTCCAGCGCCAGGAGGGGAACGACCCAGGGCGAGACCGTCGAGGCGAAGGACTTGCCGAGGTTCGGGCCGAGCGGGACGTACTCCCAGGCCTGGATGTCGCGCGCCGACCAGTCGTTGAACAGGACCACACCGAAGATGTGCCGCTCGGCATCCTCGGCGGGGATGCTGGTGCCCATCTCGTTGCCGGTGCCGACGACGAAGCCCAGCTCGGCCTCGATGTCGAGGCGGACCGAAGGCCCGAAGACCGGCAGCTCCTCGTCGGGGCTCTTCCGCTGGCCGGACGGGCGGACGATCTCCGTGCCCGAGACCACGATGGAGGAGGACCGGCCGTGATAGCCGACGGGCAGGTGCTTCCAGTTGGGCATCAGGGGCTCGGCGGCCTCCGGGCGGAACAGCCGGCCGAGGTTGGAGGCGTGATGCTCGGAGGCGTAGAAGTCGACGTAGTCCGCGACCTCGAACGGAAGGTGCAGCGTGACCGACCCGAGGTCGTGCACGGCCGCGTCCGGCACGTCGCCCTGGATCCTCTCCGTGATCGATGCGCGGACCTCGACCCAGCGCTCGTGTCCCTGCGCCATGAACGGGTTGAGGCTGCCGGTGGCGAAGACGTCGTCGCCGAGCAGGAGCGCCAGGTCGACCACGTGGTCGCCCAGCCGGACACCGACCCGCGGGTCCTGTCCGGCGACGGAGTAGACGCCGTAGGAAAGGTTGGCCAAGCCGTAGAGCGAGCCCTCCGGAATGCTGATGGTGGTCACACGAGGTCCTTTGCGTAGCGGGTGTCGAACAGGGACGCGGGGCAGCTCACCGGTTGCGCTCCCACGAGTACGCGTAGGTTCCGTCATCGGTCGCGCGGCCGGCCTCACCCAGAAGGAGCGGACGGAAGGTGTCGACCATGACGGCGAGCTCGTCGAAGAACTCGGCCCCGATGCTGCGCTCGTACGCACCCGGCTGCGGGCCGTGCGGATGACCGCCCGGATGCAACGAGATCGAGCCCTGCCCGATGCCGGAGCCCTTGCGCGCCTCGTAGTCGCCGCCGCAGTAGAACATCACCTCGTCGGAGTCGACGTTGGAGTGGTAGTAGGGCACGGGGATCGCGAGCGGGTGGTAGTCGACCTTACGCGGCACGAAGTTGCAAATGACGAAGTTGTTGCCCTCGAAGACCTGGTGCACCGGCGGCGGCTGGTGGATCTTGCCGGTGATCGGCTCGAAGTCACGGATGTTGAACACGTACGGGTAGAGGCACCCGTCCCAGCCGACGACGTCGAACGGGTGGTGCGGCAGCACGTGCACGGTCCCGGCGATCCCATCCGGTCCGCGGTGCTTGATGTAGACCTCGACGTCCTCGCCCTCGACCACCTTCGGCCCCTCGGGCAGCCGGAAGTCCCGTTCGCAGAACGGAGCGTGCTCGAGGAGCTGCCCGTGCTTCGAGAGGTAGTTGCGAGCCGGCCCGATGTGGGAGTTGGCCTCGATGACGTAGATCCGCAGCACACCGTCCGGAACGACGCGGTACGTGGTCGCGCGGGGAATGATCACGTAGTCGCCGTCCGCCACCTCGAGGTCGCCGAACACCGTCTCGACGCGCCCGGCGCCCTTCTCGACGTACAGGCACTCGTCGCCGAGCGCGTTGCGGTAGTGCGGGCTGGCCGCGTCGGCCACGACGTAGGCCAGCCGTACGTCGTCGTTGCCGAGCAACAGGCGACGGCCCGTCACCGCGTCGATGCCCGTCGTGCCCTCCTCGAAGAGCTTGTGGGTCGACAGGTGCCGCGGGATGAGCGGGTGGTTGGGCACGAGGGACTGGTCGTTCAGCTCCCATGAGCGGTACTCACGCACGGCTGACGGGATGTTCCGGTGGTAGAGCAGCGAGGAGTCGGAGGAGAAGCCCTCCTCCCCCATGAGCTCCTCGAAGTAGAGGTTCCCGGCCTCGTCGCGGTGCTGGGTGTGCCGCTTCGGGGGAACGGCGCCGACGGAGTGGTAGTACGGCATGTGTGCTCCTTGTGCGTTGAACGCACATTTATGTGCGCTCTAAGCGCAAAAGTAGGACGGCCGCCCACACGCCGTCAAGAGACCGGCCGGCTCAGCCCACGCCGAGCTCGGCCAGGCGACGCGCGGCGGCATCCACCAACGGGCCGACCTCGGCCGGGTCGATGTCGTCCATCGTGACGATTCCGACGGACGCCCGCAGGTGCCCGGGGGCCTCGAAGCCGACAGCGACCCCGACCGCACCGCGCTGCAGCTCGCCCGCGGTGTGGCTGTAGCCGAGCTCGCGCGCCTCGCGCACCGCCGTCGAGTCCCCCGGCCGCGGCTCGGCGAGCGCGAGGATCGCGATCCCGCTCGCTCCCCTGTCCAGCGGGTAGCGCAACCCGATCCGGTAGCCCACGCGCACCGGCCCCTGCCCCACCTTCGGGTCGGCCTCCAGCACCGGGACGCACTCGTCCTCGCCATGGGCGACCGTCAGGAACGCCGGGGCCCCCACCTCGTCGGCGAGATCCTGCAGGGACGGCTCGGCCGCCTGGATCAGCTGGGACGAGAAGCGACCCGCCAGCGCGATCACGCCGGCACCGAGACGCAGCCGCTTGTTGCGCCCCTGCGTGACCAGGGCGCGCGCCTCCAGCGTGGCCACGATGCGATATGCGATCGCGCGGTCCACGTCGAGGTGGGCGGCGACGTCGGCCACCGTGACGCCGGCCGGATTCTGGGAGACGAAAGCCAGTGCCGCCAACCCGCGATCCAAGCCCTGAAGCGTGGCCATCCTCATCCTCCCGGTCGTCGACTGGGCGCATCAGCTCCCAGCCGCACACTAGAGCACGCCACCGCACACAAGCATCGGCGGCAGCGACGTGCCACCCGTCCGCCCGCATATCGCAGTGCGGACTCCTCCCGGGCCTTACGTCCTACATCCTGTTAGCGTCGCGAGGCGATGCCACATCGCAATTCGAATGGCAGCGTGCCCCGCCCGGAGTCGGCTACCCGAGTCGACTTCCGCTCACCGACCCTCGAGGACGGTCAGCATCTGTGGCGGATGGCACGGGAATCTCGGGTACTCGACGTCAACACCTCGTACGCCTACCTGCTGTGGGCGCGCGACTTCGCGGCGACGTCGATCGTCGCGACCGTCGATGACGATCCAGGAGGATTCGTCATCGGCTACCGCCGGCCGGACGAGCCGGAGACCCTGATGATCTGGCAGGTCGCCGTCGACGAACGGCACCGCGGCCAGGGTCTGGCCCGTCGCATGCTCGACGAGCTCGTCGACAGTCTCTCCGGCCCCGCAGAACATCACCTCTCCGGCGACCCGGCAGTACGCCGCCTGGAGACGACCATCACCGCGGACAACAGCGCCTCCATCGCGCTGTTCACCTCGTTCGCGAACGCACGCAACGCCTCGATCGAGCGCACGCCGCTCTTCGAGGCGGAGATGTTCCCTGACGGGCACGACGCGGAGCTGTTGTTCCGCATCGGCCCGTTCTCGACCGCACGACCCGAGGGGAACGCCCCCTCGGGATCGACGACACACGGAGGTGTCATGTCCATGACGACGACCGCCGAACCCACCACCGCGATCTTCGACTCCCTCGAGTCGCAGGTCCGCAGCTACTGCCGCAGCTGGCCGGCGGTGATGACCCACTCCCAGGGCTCCACCGTCACCAGCGAGGACGGGCGAGAGTTCCTGGACTTCTTCGCCGGAGCCGGCGCGCTCAACTACGGACACAACAACCCCGCGCTGCTCGATCCCCTGCTCGACTACCTGCGCGAGGGCCGCATCGTGCACTCGCTGGACATGCACACCAGCGCCAAGCGGGACTTCCTGCAGGCCTTCTCGGACCTGATCCTCGAGCCGCGCAACCTCGACTACAAGGTGATGTTCCCCGGCCCGACCGGGACCAACTCCGTCGAGGCCGCTCTCAAGCTGGCCCGAAAGGCGACCGGACGCCAGCACGTGCTGTCCTTCACCAACGCCTTCCACGGGATGACGCTCGGCTCGCTGTCGGTGACCGGCAACTCGATGAAGCGCAGGGGCGCGGGCATCCCGCTGACCAACAGCTCGAAGATCCCGTACGACGACTACTTCAACGGTGCCGTCGACGACTTCATGTGGCTGGAGCGGGTGCTCCAGGACAGCGGCTCCGGCGTCGACAAGCCGGCCGCGATCATCGTGGAGTCCGTCCAGGGCGAGGGCGGCCTCAGCGCCGCCCGGCTGGAGTGGCTCAAGGCGCTCTCGGACCTGTGCCGCGAGCACGACATCATCCTGATCCTCGACGACGTGCAGGCCGGCTGCGGCCGGACCGGCACCTTCTTCAGCTTCGAGGAGGCCGGGTTCACCCCCGACATCGTCTGCCTGTCGAAGTCGATCTCCGGCTTCGGCCTGCCGATGGCGCTGACCCTGATCCGGCCCGACCTCGACCAGTTCGAGCCCGGCGAGCACAACGGCACCTTCCGCGGTCACAACCTCGCCTTCGTCACCGCCCGGGTGGCCTTGGAGACGTACTGGGCCGACGACTCCTTCCAGAAGGACGTCCAGGCGAAGGCCACCGAGCTGCGTACGGGGCTGACGAAGATCGCCGAACGCTACGAAGGTGCGGCCGTCCGCGGCCGAGGTCTCCTGACCGGCATCGCCTTCCCGGACGCCAGCTCGGCCGGGAAGATCGCGGCGGCGGCGTACGAGAACGGCCTGCTGGTCGAGACCTCCGGGCCCGAGGACGAGGTCCTCAAGACGATGCCGCCGCTGACCATCACCTCCGAGGAGCTCGCCCGCGGTCTCGCCGTCCTCGAGGAGGCCACCGCATCGGTCCTCGGCGACGCCACCGCGGCCTGACCTGCCCTGACACCTGAATCGAGAGAACATGCGCGTCACCTATCTGGAAGACCTCGACGACACCGACCGAGACGTACGCGTCGAGTCGGAGCACGGGACCTGGCGCAGCCGCCGGATCGTCCTGGCCCGCGAGGGCGTCGGTTTCTCCTTCCACGAGACCAACATCCCTGCCGGGACGACGAACGAGTTCTGGTACGCCAACCACATCGAGTGCGTCTACTGCGTCGGCGGCGAGGGCGAGCTCCTCGACCGCGAGACGGGAGAGACGTACGAGATCCGCGACGGGATGTGCTACCTGCTCGACAAGCACGACAAGCACACCGTCACCGCCACGACCGACCTGCGTCTGATCTGCACCTTCAACCCGCCTGTCACCGGTCGTGAGGTGCACGACGCCGACGGCGTCTACCCGCTCCTCACCGAAACCACCGAAACCGCCGACACCGAGGAGGTAACTGCATGACCGCTACCAACGAACACGCCGAAGACCTCTACCCCACCCGCCTCGGGGAGGGCTACTCCGTGCTTCCCCGGCACGACCAGGTCGTCTGGGGCACGGCGGCCGACGGGCCGATCGACCAGCAGACGCTCGACCACTACGACGAGCGCGGCTACCTGACCGTCCCGGACCTCATCACTCC
Source organism: Nocardioides sp. NBC_00368 (assembly GCF_036090055.1). Classification (NCBI taxonomy): domain Bacteria; kingdom Bacillati; phylum Actinomycetota; class Actinomycetes; order Propionibacteriales; family Nocardioidaceae; genus Nocardioides; species Nocardioides sp. NBC_00368. The sequence goes on along the minus strand of NZ_CP107970.1, from coordinate 5,166,611 downwards.
CGAGGAGGTCGAGGAGCTCCGCGCCGAGCTGCGTCGACTCAGCAACGACCCGGAGACCCGGGCCGACGAGCGCACCATCATCGAGTCCGCCTCGCAGGAGGTGCGCTCGATCTTCGAGGTGCACCGGACCAGCGACGTCGTCGCCCGGCTCGCGGCCGACCCGCGCGTGGTCGGCCGCGCCCGGCAGATCCTCGGCTCGGACGTCTACATCCACCAGAGCCGGATCAACCTCAAACCCGGCTTCGGCGGCGGGGACTTCTACTGGCACTCCGACTTCGAGACCTGGCACGCCGAGGACGGACTGCCCCGGATGCGGACGGTCAGCATCTCCATCTCGCTGACCGACAACCACTCCTTCAACGGGCCGCTGATGATCATGCCCGGTACGCACCGGACGTACGTCTCGTGCGGCGGCGCCACTCCTGAGGACAACTACAAGTCCTCGCTGGTGATGCAAGGGGCGGGCACCCCCGACCAGGAGACGGTCACGAAGATGGCCGACACCTATGGGATCGACGTGCTGGCCGGTGCTGCCGGCAGCGCGGTCATGTTCGACTGCAACTGCATGCACGGCTCCAACGGCAACATCACGCCGTACCCGCGCTCGAACGTCTTCCTGGTGTTCAACAGCGTGGAGAACGCCGCGGTCGAGCCGTTCTCGGCCCCGAGTCGCCGGCCCTCGTTCATCGGGGCCCGCGACTTCACCCCGGTGGGCTGACCACCCCGCGGCGCCCGAGCTGGTGCGGCGTACGTCTGTCTGGTCTTTGCCTACCCCTAGGCTGAGCCCCATGACACGCACCCGCGCCTTCTCGGGCGCCATGACCGGCGCGGCTCTCCTGGCGCTGCCGCTCGCGCTGACGGCCTGCGGCTCGAGCGAGGACTACGTGCAGGAGAAGACGGTCGAGCGGATCGCGACCGAGCAGCTCACCAACGCCATCGGCGTCACGCCCGAGGACCTCGACTGCCCCGGTGACCTCGAGGGCAAGGTCGGCACCGAGATGACCTGCGTCCTCACCTCCGAGGGTGAGAAGTACGACGCGATCATCACCGTCGACGACGTCGACGGTGGCCGGGTCCACTTCAACATCGACGTGCCGCCCAACGCCACGGAGTGAGCCCACAGAGTCCCCGGAACCGATAACCTGTTGAGTCGTGTCCCCTCATACGAGGCCTTTCTTCGAACATGTCGCGCGCGTGTGCGACGGCACGCCCTACAAGGCGACCGAGACGGCGCGCGGGTTCGACGTCGAGCTGGACCTGGCCGATGAACGCTGGCACTCCACGCTGCTGGACGCCAAGCTGAACTGGGTCTTCACCTACCACGTGTCGATGCCGTCGCGGAACTCCTACGCGATCATCGAGGACACCCGCAGCATCGTCTGGTTCGGCGATGTGCCCCACACCCAGAAGACCGGCGTACGCCGGATCGAGGCCGACGACGACCAGACCGACCAGGGCGTGTGGACCGTGCACGACCCCGCGGCGGTCCCCGACCTGGACCAGTACCGCTTCGACGCGGAGGAGGGCCGCACGCTGATCACCAGCGTCGCCCGGCTCTACGCGTTGCAGCAGCGCGGCGCACGGCACGAGGGGGCCGGTTTCTCCGTCGCGGTCGGCCTGGTCGTGACCCTCTCGGCGATCGCGACGGTCATCGGCGTAGCCGTGATCCTCAACCTGATCGGCACCTTCGGCGCGCCATCGTGATCACCGTCTCGCATGGCCGATCTGTGTGATGCTGGCCCGCATGGATCCGATCCGCGAGGCGACACGGCAGTGGATCGCGCACGGCTGGGCCGACGCTGCCGACGGGATGGCACTGGTGACCTCACTCGTGCGCGTGCACCAGCTCGTCATGGAACGCGTCGACGCAGCACTGCGCCCCCACGACCTCTCCTTCGCCCGCTACGAGGTGCTCCGCCTCCTGTCCTTCACCCAGGAGGGCCAGCTCCCGATGGCCAAGCTGGGCTCCCGCCTCCAGGTCCACCCCGCCTCGGTGACCAGCGCCGTCGCCCGTCTGGAGAAGCAGGGTTTCGTACGCCGCAGCCGCTCCGACGCCGACGGGCGAGTCGTCCTCGCCGCCATCACCGGCGCGGGACGTGAGGTGGTCGAGGCGGCCACGGTCTCGCTCAACACCGAGGTCTTCGAGAAGCCTGGGATCGAGGACGTACCCGGCGTGACCGCGCTGCTCACCCAGCTCCGCGCGGCCTCCGGCGACACGGTCGACTAGCGCGGGGTAGCTGCGGAGCCGGCTATCTCCAGAGCACGAAGTAGTAGACGAACAGCGGGATCACGGGCGCTACCAGAAACCAGGGCGTGACCAGGGAGATCTTGTTGATCAGGCGGACGCCGGCCACAGCCATCACGCCGAGAAGCACCGAGATCACGAAGAGCCCCTCGCGCGCGCCGCCCTTGTCGGCACCGGTCGCGCCCAGCGCGGCCATCGCCAGGGAGTGCAGGAGCACCACCGCGCAGAGCAGCGAGGATGCGACGTACTTCTTGACCTGCTCGATGTGCATCGGGCTCAGCTCTTCTTGACGTATTCCGACTTGAGCTGCATCGGCCCGATGCCCTCGATCCTGCAGTCGATGTCGTGACCGCCGAAGCCGTCGCCGAGTCGGATGTTCTTGACCTTGGTGCCGACCTTGACGACGAGGGAGGATCCTTTGACCTTCAGGTCCTTGATCACGGTGATCGAGTCGCCATCGGCGAGCGGGGTCCCGTGGGCGTCGGTGATCTGCCCGGCATCGGTGGTCTCGGTGTCCTCGGGGTTCCACTCGTGTCCGCACATCGGGCAGACGAGCAGGGCACCCTGCTCGTAGGAGTAGGCCTCGGAACATTCCGGGCATGGGGGCAGTGCGTCGGTCATCGGACTCTCTTCGATGTCGCTCACGGTCAGGGTGGTCGGTGTCAGTCGTCGGCGACGGTGAGTTCGTCCTCGAACTCGCTGCGGGTCTCGGCGAGGTTGACCAGGATGGTGCGGGCGGAGAACAGGAGGTCGCGGACCTCGGGGATGCTGATGGAGTACACCACCTCGCTTCCCTGTCGGTAGGAGGCCACCAGCGAGGTGCGTCGCAGCACCGAGAGCTGCTGCGACAGGTTGCTGGGCTCGATCGCGATCCGCTCCAACAGCTCATGGACGGCGTGGTCGCGCTCGGCGAGAAGCTCGAGGATGCGGATCCGTGCCGGGTGGCCGAGGGTGCGGAAGAACTGCGCTTTGGCCTGGTAGAGCGGGACGCTCATCGAGGCCTCCGTCGAACAGGAATGAAGGGGAGTTCCGCCATGGGGCTATGATACATGAATTGAAGATATCTTCATGTCATGTATTCGTTCTTCGCTCGACCTTCAGGAGCACATCGTGGCCAACGTGAGTGCCAGTCGGATCGAGATCGGCGATGTCATCACGATTCCGGGGACACCGATGCGTCGGTGTCGCGTGCGCCTGATCCGAGCAGCCGCTCCGGGAGTCGTGTGGCTGTATCTGACCGATTCCACCGGCGAGCGGCTCCGTCGTCACGTCGCCCTCCCGCTGGACCAGAGCGTCCTGCGCCACCACACGACACCGTTCGATCCCGATCAGATCCCGGAAGACGGCTAGGTGTTCGACGTGCCGTCGGTGTCGCTCGCGCAGCTGAGGGATCGTGTCGTCGCCCTGTTGCCGGGCCGCGAAGACTGGGAGGCCGTCACGCGGGACCCGAGGAGAGACCTGCTCGCCGGGCTCACGGTCGCCGTCGTGGCGCTGCCGCTGGCGCTCGCGTTCGGGGTGTCCTCCGGGATGGGAGCGTCGGCAGGGATCGTGACGGCCGTGGTCGCCGGCATCGTCGCTGCGGTGTTCGGCGGCTCGAACCTGCAGGTCTCCGGGCCGACCGGGGCGATGACGGTCGTGCTGGTGCCGATCATCCACGACTTCGGCCGCGACGGGGTGCTGATGGTCGGGCTGCTGGCAGGGATCATGCTGCTGATCGCCGCCGGACTCGGTCTCGGGAAGCTGGTGCGCTACCTGCCGATCCCCGTGATCGAGGGATTCACCGTTGGTATCGCCGTGGTGATCGGCCTGCAGCAGGTGCCGGCGATGTTCGGGATCGACGGCGGCGAGTTCGAGCACACCTGGCAGGTCGCTCTCGACGTGGTCCGCCGCTGGCTCGGGCAGCCACAGTGGGCGCCGGTGGTGATGACGCTGCTGGTGGCGACGTTCATCCTGGTCGCGCAGCGGTGGCGGCCGGCGGTTCCGTGGTCGCTGGTCGCGATCGTGCTGGCCACCGTCGGCGGGTTGTGGCTACCCGTCGCCGGGATCGGCGAGCTGCCGCCCGGCCTGCCTGCGCCGAGCGCCGGATTCGTCTCGATGTCCGGGCTGACCGCACTGGTCCCGGCGGCCGCGGCGGTTGCCGCTCTTTCTGCACTGGAGAGCCTGCTGTGCGCGACCGTGGCGGACTCGATGACCGTGGACGAGTCCCACGACCCCGACCGCGAGCTCGTCGGCCAGGGGCTGGCGAACCTCGCGGTGCCGTTCTTCGGCGGCGTGCCCGCGACGGCGGCGATCGCACGCACCGCCGTGAACGTGCGCGCCGGGGCGCGCTCCAAGCTGGCCGCGGTCACCCATGCGGTGGTCCTGCTGGTGATCGTGAGCGCGTTGGCCGGTCTTGTCGCCCATATCCCGCTCGCGGCGCTCGCCGGCGTGCTGTTGGCCACCTGCGTACGCATGATCGAGGTCGCCTCCGTCCTCGCGCTGCTGCGCTCGACCCGTGGCGACGCGGCCGTCCTCGTGCTCACCTTCGTGGTGACGGTCGCCTTCGATCTCGTCGATGCGGTGATCGCGGGCCTCCTGGTCTCGATCCTGTACGCACTGCGGCAGGTCGCGCGGAGCGCGGTCGTCGAGCGGGTCGAGCCGTTCGGACCCGCTCACGGAACCCACTCCGAGGAGGAGCACGAGCTGCTGAAGAAGCACATCGTCGTGTACCGCTTCGACGGACCACTCTTCTTCGCCGCCGCCCACCGCTTCCTGCTCGAGCTCTCCGAGGTCTCCGATGTCCGGGTCGTGGTGCTGAGGATGTCCCGGGTGACCACGATCGACGCGACCGGCGCAAAGGTCCTGGACGAGGTCGTCTCCCGTCTCGAGCGACGGGGCAAGGTCGTCATGATCTCGGGCATCTCGCCAGAGCACGCCGAGGTCCTGGCTCGCCTCGGGGTCGCCGACCACCTGCGCCGCGACAACCGCATCCACAGCACGACCCCGGAGGCCATCTCACGCGCGTTGGAACTGGTCGCCGAGCACGCCGCGACCTGAGGCAGCGGACCCACCGAAGAAGGTATCCCGACCACACCCGGAGCCGCGTACTGGCGAGTATGTGATCCACGACCTATCCTGGAAATACTTGGACGTCCAACTATTCCCTGGGAGACCCGCCCATGTCCGACCTCCACATCCCCCAGCACCACGTGCGGATCGTGACCGCGAGCAGCCTCTTCGACGGTCACGACGCCGCGATCAACATCATGCGCCGGATCTTCCAGTCGCAGGGGTGCGAGGTGATCCACCTCGGTCACAACCGCTCGGTGACCGAGATCGCCGACGCCGCTGTCCAGGAGGACGCCCACTGTGTCGCGGTCTCCTCCTACCAGGGCGGCCACGTGGAGTTCTTCGAGTACCTGGTCAGCGCGCTCAAGGACCGCGGGGCCGGCCACATCAAGGTCGTGGGTGGTGGCGGCGGCGTCATCGTTCCCTACGAGATCGAGCGGCTGGCCAACTCCGGCGTCAAGATCTTCTCCCCCGAGGACGGCCAACGGCTGGGCCTGCCGGGGATGATCAACTCGGTCGTCCGCGACATCGACCACGACCTGTGGCCGACCTTCAAGTTCGCCGCCCAGGACGTGCTGGCCGGCTGCCCGCTCTCGCTGGCGCGGTCCATCACCGCGGCCGAGCAGGGACGGCTGCCTGCCGAGATCGCCGATCCCCTGCGTCAGGCCGACCAGGCGATCGTTCTCGGCATCACCGGCACGGGCGGCTCCGGCAAGTCCTCGCTCACCGACGAGCTGGTCCGGCGTCTGCGCACCGACCAGGAGGACAAGATCCGCATCGGCGTGCTCGCCATCGACCCGACCCGCCGCCGCGGTGGCGGTGCGCTGCTCGGCGACCGGATCCGGATGAACTCGCTGGCCGCGATCACCGACGGCGGTTCGACGACGTTCTACCGGTCCCTGGCCACCCGCGGCGGTCACGAGGTGCCCGAGCACTTCGCCGACGTGCTCGCGGTGATGAAGTCCGCCGTCGACCTGGTCATCGTCGAGACGCCCGGCATCGGCCAGGGCGACACCGGGATCAGCGACTTCGTCGACGTCTCTCTCTACGTGATGACGCCCGAGTTCGGCGCCGCCTCGCAGCTGGAGAAGATCGACATGCTCGACTTCGCCGACGTCGTGGCGATCAACAAGTTCGAGCGGCGGGGGGCCGAGGACGCGCTGCGCGACGTGTCCCGCCAGCTCGTCCGCAACCGCGAGGCGTTCACCTCCTCCCCCGACGACATGCCGGTCTTCGGCACCTCGGCCGCCGCCTTCGACGACGACGGCGTCACCGCGCTCTACCAGCACATCAAGGGCCTTCTCGGCGAGGCCGGCCTCGCGCTGAGCGAGGGCACGCTCCCCCGCGTCTCGACCCGCCACTCGACGGGTCTGCACCCGATCATCCCCGAGAAGCGGGTGCGCTACCTGGCCGAGATCGCCGGCGACGTACGCGACTACCACGCGCGCACCGTCGAGCTGATCGCCGCGGCGCGCAAGGAGCAGGCCTACGAGATCGTGTCGGCGGACCACCCCGAGCTCGAGGTCCCCGCCTCCGAGCTCCCCGAGGACCTGCGCACGCAGCTGGACTCGTGGCAGGAGACGAAGGAGACGTACGCCGCCGATGACAGCGGCCGGACCTCGCTGGCCGGCAACTACATCCCGCGGGTGGCGACCCCGGGCTACACCGACCGCGGTGAGTTGACCCGGTTCCTGCGCAACGAGAACCTCCCCGGGTTCTTCCCGTTCACCGCGGGCGTCTTCCCCTACAAGCGGGCCAACGAGGACCCGGCGCGGATGTTCGCCGGTGAGGGCGACCCGTTCCGCACCAACCGCCGCTTCAAGCTCCTCTCCGAGGGCCAGCCCGCCACCCGGCTCTCGACCGCGTTCGACTCCGTCACCCTCTACGGCCGCGACCCCGACGTACGCCCCGACATCTACGGCAAGGTCGGCACCTCCGGCGTCTCGGTGGCAACGCTGGACGACATGAAGGCGCTCTACGACGGCTTCGACCTGCTCGCCCCGACGACCTCGGTCTCGATGACGATCAACGGTCCGGCGCCGACGATCCTGGCGTTCTTCCTCAACACCGTGATCGACCAGGCGCGCGAGCGCGGGATCGACCCGGCCAAGGCGCTGCAGACGGTCCGCGGCACGGTCCAGGCCGACATCCTCAAGGAGGACCAGGGACAGAACACCTGCCTGTTCTCCACGGAGTTCTCGCTGCGCTGCATGGCCGACATCCAGGAATGGTTCATCGAGAACGGGGTGCGCAACTTCTACTCCGTCTCGATCTCGGGCTATCACATCGCCGAAGCCGGCGCGAACCCCATCTCCCAGCTCGCCTTCACCCTGGCCAACGGCTTCACCTACGTCGAGTCCTACCTCGCCCGCGGCATGAACATCGACGACTTCGCGCCCAACCTGTCCTTCTTCTTCTCCAACGGGATGGACCCGGAGTACTCCGTCATCGGCCGCGTCGCCCGACGGATCTGGGCCATCGCGATGCGGGAGCGCTACGGCGCCTCGGAGCGCTCGCAGAAGCTGAAGTACCACATCCAGACCTCGGGCCGGTCCCTGCACGCGCAGGAGATGGACTTCAACGACATCCGCACCACGCTGCAGGCCCTCATCGCGATCTACGACAACGCCCAGTCGCTGCACACCAACGCCTTCGACGAAGCCGTCACCACCCCGTCGGAGGAGTCGGTGCGGCGCGCCCTGGCGATCCAGCTGATCATCAACCGCGAATGGGGCCTGGCGTTCAACGAGAACCCGCTCCAAGGCTCCTTCATCATCGACGAGCTCACCGACCTCGTCGAAGAAGCCGTCCTGAAGGAGTTCGACCGGATCTCCGAACGCGGCGGCGTCCTCGGCGCCATGGAGACCGGCTACCAGCGCGGCAAGATCCAAGACGAGTCCATGCTCTACGAGCACCGCAAGCACGACGGCACCCTGCCCATCGTCGGCGTCAACACCTTCGTCCGCGACACCAACGGCACCCCCGCCGGCCCCGTCGAGCTCGCCCGCGCCACCGAGACCGAGAAGAAGTCCCAGCTCGACCGCGTCCACGCCTTCCAAGCCGCCCACTCTCGCGAGGCCGAAGAGGCGATCACCCGCCTCAAACAAGCCGCCACCTCCGACGAGAACATCTTCGCCGCCCTCATGGACGCCGCCCGCGTCTGCTCCCTCGGACAGGTCACCGAGGCCTTCTTCGAGGTCGGGGGCCAGTATCGGCGGAACGTCTGATGGATGTTCGTCTAGGTATGCAGCCGAACCGTCACTCCCCGGGCGGAGTTCCGCACGGGGAGTGACAACCGACCTGCATACCTTGATGAACATGCGCGACGACCTAGGCACCCCGTACGACGGACCGCACCCGGCGACCCGGGTGGTCTCGCTGGTCCCGTCGCTGACCGAGGCACTCGCCTCGGTCGCGGCGGACCGGCTGGTCGGAGCCACCGACTGGTGCACGCACCCGGCGGGCCTGGACGTGCCACGAGTGCGTGGCACAAAGAACCCGGACCTGGCCGCGATCACGGCGCTGGCACCGGACGTCGTGGTCGCCAACAAGGAGGAGAACCGAGAGCTGGACGTACGCCGCCTGCGGGAGCGTGGCGTCCGGGTCTGGGTGACGGACATCGAGACGGTTCCCCAGGCGGTCGCGTCGATGGAGAGCCTCCTCGACGGCCTCGGCTGGGAGCGCCCCGACTGGCTCGCGGAGGCCCGCCGGCTGTGGTGCGGCCCGCTCCCCCGGGTCAGCCGCCGGGTCGCGGTGCCGATCTGGCGCGACCCGTGGATGGTGGTCGGGTCACGGACGTTCACCGGGGACCTGCTGCGGCGGCTGGGCTGGGAGAACGTCTACGATCCCCACCCGGATCGCTATCCGCACGTCGACTTGGCCGACATCGACGGCGCCGGGGCCGATGCCGTGCTGCTCCCCGACGAGCCGTACGTCTTCACGGCCGAGGACGGTCCGGAGGCCTTCACGCGGACGCCGACGGAGCTGGTCAGCGGTCGGCTGATCACCTGGTACGGGCCGAGTCTCCTCGAGGCACATCGGTGGGCAGCCGGCTGATCGCCGGCAGCTGAGCCAGGCCGTTGACCACGACCGAGAAGACCAGCAGGGCGAGCGCCCATCCCGGCTGACCGGCATGGAGCAGCGCCAGCGAGGCGAGCCCGAAGACGATCACCTTCACGACCGGCCGGATCACCGGCCCGCCACGAGGCGCCTTCGGCGAGGCGAACGACCACCAGACGAGCATCGCCGCCAGCGGCAGCAGCCAGACCAGCAGCCATCGCGGCTCGTGCTGCCAGCCCCACACCCCGAAGGCCGCCATTGCCAACAGCTCGTCGACGAACACCAGAGTCAGCACGAACCAGCCGAAGACCTTCACGGCGACATCGTAGGATCGGCCCACGCGTACGGCGCCTGAATATCGTCGTCGCGGGTTACCTGCTCCACCGCTCGGTCTGAGTGAGGCGGAACAGCAGGACCAGCGGAGGTCCGACCACGATTCCCGCGATCGCGACGGCCACCAGCAGCGCCTGCAAGGTCGCATCGGCGCCGCCCGCATCGGCGAGACGAACCTCGTCGACCAAGAGCCACGGATACTGGCCGATCCCCCAGCCTGAGATCACGGTGGCCACCGCGATCAGGGCGGGCAGCCGAGCGATCGCGAAGCGGCTCTTCCAGAGCAGCCGCAAGGTGGCGACTCCGGCCAGGAACGAGCAGACGATCAGCGGTGCGGCCTGGGTCTCCAACCCCTCGGCCAGCGTCGGCGCATCCCTCTGGATCGGGATCAGCGCGATGAAGACGATCGATCCGGTGGCCAGACCCACCCCGAGGGTCCGGACCCGGAGGGTCGAGGCAAGAGCGGGCTTCCCGGCACGTACGGCGTCAGCGCAGAGGAACACACCGGCGAGGAAGGCACAGGTGCCGACGGCGATGATCCCTCCGAAGACCGAGGTGGGGTTCACCCACGACGACCAGCGGTCGCCATACCCCTCCGCGGGGACCCTGCCGGAGGCGATCGCACCCGCGACGGTCCCCAGGAAGAACGGCGTGATGATGGAAGAGACCGCGAAGACGGCACCGAAGGTACGGGCCTGCGACAGCGTCGCGGAGTACTTGCGGAACGCGAACGAGGCACCTCGGAGCACGATCCCCAGCAGCGCGAACAGCAACGGCACGATCAGCGTCGTCATCACCGCTGCGAACGACTCGGGGAACGCTGTCCACCACACCACCAGGCAGTAGATCAGCCAGACGTGGTTGGCCTCCCACACCGGGCCGATGCTGTGGTCGACCAGCGTTCGAAGCTCCGCGCCCCGCCGCGCCCCACCAGCGGTGAGGTCGAAGAAACCGGAGCCGAAGTCGGCTCCGCCGAACAGGGCGTACGCCAGGACCCCGACGAACAGCGCCGCGGCGACCGCCACCTCCAGGCTCATGACCGGCTGTCCGCAGAGATCGCAGCCGGACCGTACGGGCTGGGAAGGTCCTCGCCGCCCTCGCGCCATCGCCGCGCCATCGAGCGGAGCACCAGGACGGCGCCGATCGTCAGGAGCGTGTAGACGACCACCATCGTGCCGAAGACCCACCACAGGCCGGGGTTGTCCCCGGCCGCGTCTATGGTGCGCATGACGTCGTAGACGACCCACGGCTGGCGGCCGACCTCGGTGGCGACCCAGCCTGCCTCGAGCGCGATGACGGCAAGCGGTCCGGCGACGACCGCGAACCGGCAGAACCAGCGGCTCTCCAACAGGTCCCGGCCACGCCAGCGAAGCAGCCAGTAGACGATGGCGGCCAGCATCATCAGGCTCCCGATGCCGATCATCGTCTGGAACGCGAGATGGGTGATGTTGACCGGCGGGATGTCGGAGGCCGGGAAGGTGTCGAGTCCGCGCACCGGCAGATCGAAGCTGCCGCGGGCGATGAAGGACCCCCAGTTGGGGATCTCGATGTAGAAGCGCGGCTCGCCGTCGATCATCAGGCCACCCAGGCGCAGCGGCGCCGGTTGCTCGGTGGTGGCGGCGAGCTCGAAGGCAGCCAGCTTCGCCGGCTGTGTCTCGCCGAGCCGGATGCCGAGGACGTGGCCGACGACAGGCTGGAGAACGGCCGCGACCGAGGCGAAGGCGAACGGCACCGTGAAGCCGAGCCGGTGATGGCGGTCGCGCCGGCCGCGGAGGACGCCGGCGGCGTAGACCGCAGCGACCACGAACCCCGCCACCATGAAGGCTGCCAGCCACATGTGCAGGAACTGCAGCAGTGCGCCCTCGTTGAACATCGCCTTCCAGGGTTCGACGTCGACCACGTCTCCGTCGGCGTCGATGCGGAAGCCGGTGGGCATGTTCATCCAGGCGTTGACGGAGATCACGCAGAAGGTGCCGAAGATCCCGGCGGCCGCCATCGGCACCAGGCAGAGCAGGTGCAGGCGGGGCGAGATCCGTCCCCAGCCGTAGAGATACAGGCCCAGGAAGATCGCTTCGGTGAAGAACGAGAGCCCCTCGAACGCGAACGGCAGCCCGAGGACATC